>NZ_JBJGYJ010000027.1:0-62840 GCF_054049935.1 Geodermatophilus sp. SYSU D00742 | reverse complement strand
GACCGCGGCCGCCGGCCCCGCCCCCCCCCCCCCCGCCGGCCGGACCAGGGTCAACTGGACGAGCAGGAGGACCAGCGCGACGACCGGCAGCGCGCCCGCGGTCCGCGGACCGAACCGGCGCGACGCTGCTGTCGCCATGGGTCCATGGTGCGCCCGCCCCGACCGGGAACTTCACGCTTCAACAACGCGGCGCGTGTCGACAGCGGACCGCTGCCGCGGGCTCGCGCTGCGTCCAGCCCGTGTCGCCCGATCGGGTCAGCGCTGCTCGTAGGTGGCGACCAGCGTCGCGCGGGCCAGCGTGTGACCGAACAGGTTGAACCCCAGCAGGGCGGGGGTGGTGTCCGGCGTGACGTCCAGCCTCTCGATGTCGACGGCGTGCACGGTGATCAGGTACCGGTGCGGACCGTGGCCGGCCGGGGGAGCGGCGCCCACGTACCCGGGGAACCCGGCGTCGTTGCGCAGCTGCACCGCGCCGTCGGGCAGGCCGGAGCCCGCCTGGTCGCCCGCGCCGCTGGGCAGCTCGGTCACCGAGGCGGGGATGTTGGCCACCGCCCAGTGCCAGAAGCCGCTCTGGGTCGGGGCATCGGGGTCGTACACCGTGACGGCGAAGCTGCGGGTGCCCTCGGGGAAGCCGGACCAGGACAGCTGCGGTGAGCGGTCCTCGCCGCCGGCGCCCATGACCCCGCTGACGTGGGGGGTGTCCAGCGGCTGCCCGTCGGCGCAGTCGGTGCTGGTGACCTCGAAGCCCGGTACCTGCGGCAGGAAGTCGAAGGGGCTGGGCGGCGTCGGACGCTCGGCCATGGTGGTCCTCTCTCCTCGGCTCGGACGGGTGCGGACGGCGTCCCCGGCCGGGGAGCGCGGGCCGCGGGGGAGCGGGTCCCCGCTCCCGACCCTAGGCACCGGCGATCGCGGCCGCGCGTCGGTGAACAGCACGTTTCCCGGCGCGGCGGGCGGCGGCCCGCGCCGGTAGCGTCGCACCGTGCTCGGACTCCCCGGCTCCATCCGCGCCTGCCTGTTCGACCTCGACGGCGTCCTGACCCGGACCGCGACGGTCCACATGGCGGCCTGGAAGCGCACCTTCGACGAGTTCCTCCACCGCCGGGACCCGGCCGCCCCGGAGTTCACCCAGGACGACTACAACCGCTTCGTCGACGGCAAACCCCGGCTCGACGGCGTCCGTGACTTCCTCGCCAGCCGCGGCATCACCCTCCCCGAGGGGGAGCCCGGCGACCCCGCCGACGCCGAGACCGTGCACGGCGTCGGCCTGCGCAAGAACCAACTGGTGCTCGCCGAGCTCGCCGAGCACGGCGTCGAGGTGTACCCCGGCTCGGTGCGCTACCTGCGGGCGGTGAAGGACGCCGGGCTGGCCACCGCGGTGGTGACCGCCTCGGCCAACGGGGGGCAGGTGGTGGCCGCCGGCGGCTTCGCCGAGCTCGTCGACACCCGGGTGGACGGCCTGGTCGCCCGCGAGCGACGGCTGCGCGGCAAGCCGGCCCCCGACACCTTCCTCGCGGGCGCGCAGGCGCTGGGCGTCGACCCCGCCGAGGCAGCGGTCTTCGAGGACGCCCTCGCCGGGGTGGCCGCCGGCCGGGCGGGGGAGTTCGGGTTCGTCGTGGGGGTGGACCGGGTCGGGCAGGGCGACGCACTCGCGGCCGCGGGCGCCGACGTCGTCGTCACCGACCTGGAGCAGCTGCTGGAGGTGCGGGGATGACAGAGGGACGCCCCACGTTCCCGGTCGAGCCGTGGTCGCTGACCGAGATCGGCCTGGACCACGCCTCGCTCGCCGTCCACGAGTCGGTGTTCGCGCTGGCCAACGGGCACATCGGGATGCGCGGCTCGTTCGAGGAGGGGGAGCCGGTCGTCATCCCCGGCACGTACCTCAACGGCTTCTTCGAGGAGCGGCCGCTGCCCTACGCCGAGGCCGGGTACGGCTTCCCGGAGCAGGGCCAGACCGTCGTGAACGTCACCGACGGCAAGCTGATCCGGCTGCTGGTCGGCGACACCCCGCTGGACCTCGCCTACGGCGAGATCATCTCCCACCGCCGTTCCCTCGACCTGCGCCGGGGCGTGCTGCGGCGCACCACGGAGTGGCGCTCGCCCAACGGCCGCACCGTGACGGTCACCAGCACCCGGCTGGTCTCGCTGCGCCGGCGGTCGATCGCCGCCATCGAGTACGCGGTGGAGTGCACCGACGGCCAGGGCGACCTCTACGTCGCGCTGCAGTCGGACCTGCTGGCCAACGAGCCGGTCGACAGCGGCTCGGAGGGCGACGACCCCCGTGCCGCCGCCGCCCTGGCCCGGCCGCTGGTGAACGAGCTGGCCGTGGGGCGTGGCCAGCGGGCGGTGCTCGTGCACCGCACCCGGCGCAGCCGGCTGCGCATGGCCGCCGGCATGGACCACGTCATCGACGTGCCCGACACCCACACCGAGGACATGGAGGCGGGGGAGGACCTCGCCCGGTTCACCCTCGCCGCCCGGGTGCCGCAGGGCTCGGCGGTGCGGATGGTGAAGTACCTGGCCTACGGGTGGTCCTCCCGGCGGTCGGCGGCCGCGCTGCGCGACCAGGTCGAGGGGGCGCTGGCCACGGCGAAGCTGGCCGGCTTCGAGCGGCTGCTGCGCGAGCAGCGCGAGGTGCTCGACGCCCACTGGCGGCACGCCGACGTCGAGATCGAGGGTGACGAGGAGCTGCAGCAGGCGGTGCGGGTGGGCGTGTTCCACCTGCTCCAGGCCGGCCTGCGGGGCGAGCGCCAGCCGATCCCGGCGAAGGGACTGACCGGGCCCGGGTACGACGGCCACACGTTCTGGGACACCGAGACCTACGTGCTGCCCGCCCTGACCTACATCGCGCCCCAGGCCGCCCGCGACGCCCTGCGCTGGCGGCACTCCACGCTGGAGCTGGCCCGGGAGCGCGCCCGGGTGCTGGGATTGCGCGGCGCGGCCTTCCCGTGGCGGACCATCCGCGGGGAGGAGACCTCCGGGTACTGGCCCGCGGGGACGGCCGCCTTCCACATCAACGCCGACATCGCCGACGCCGTCGTCCGCTACCACAACGCGACCCTCGACGAGGAGTTCGACCGCGACCACGGCGCGGAGCTGCTCATCGAGACCGCACGGCTGTGGGCGTCCCTCGGCCACCTGGACGACGAGCACGGCTTCCGCATCGACGGCGTCACCGGCCCCGACGAGTACACCGCGGTCGTGGACAACAACGTCTACACCAACCTCATGGCACAGCGGAACCTGCGCGAGGCGGCCGCGGCCGTCGAGCGCCAGCCCGACGTCGCCGGCCGGCTGGACGTCACCGAGGACGAGGTCAGCCACTGGCTGCGGGCGGCCTCGCTGATGGCGGTGCCCTACGACACCCGGCGGGGTGTGCACATGCAATCCGACGGCTTCACCCACCACGAGGAGTGGGACTTCGAGGACACGCCGCCGGACCGCTACCCCCTGCTGCTGCACTACCCGTACTACGACATCTACCGCAAGCAGGTGGTCAAGCAGGCCGACCTGGTGATGGCCCTGCACCTGCGCGGGGACGCCTTCACGCACGAGGAGAAGGTCGCCGACTTCGCCTACTACGAGGCGCGCACGGTGCGCGACTCCTCCCTGTCGGCCACGCAGCAGGCCGTGGTCGCCGCCGAGACCGGGCACCTGGAGCTGGCCTACGACTACTGGGGGGAGGCGACGCTGACCGACCTGCAGAACCTGCACGGCAACTCCGGGCACGGCCTGCACATCGCCTCCCTGGCCGGGGGCTGGACGGTGGCGGTGGCCGGGTTCGGCGGCATGCGGGACCACGACGGGCGGTTGCAGTTCGCCCCGCGGCTGCCCGAGCGGATCACCCGGCTGCGGTTCCGGCTCAACTACCAGGGCCGCTGCCTGCTGGTGACGGTGACCCCCACCGAGGCGACCTACCGGCTCTCCGAGGGCGATCCGCTCGACGTCCACCACCACGGCCGGCGGATCACCGTCGGCGAGCACGAGGTGGTGGCCGAGATCCCGCCGGCGCCGGAGGTCGAGCCGGTGTGCCAGCCGGTCGGGGCGGCCCCCCGGCGGCGCGGGCGGAAGTAGCAGGCCCCTCCTGCCCCCCACCACGCGCACGCTCGCGGTGGGACCCTGCAGGCGGGCCGGGAGGCGTCAGACGAGCAGCCACCAGGTGCCCAGCAGCAGGGCGCCGACGTCGACGAGCAGGAACAGGCCGACCCACAGCACCGCGGGCAGGCGGGTGAGCCGGGCGAGCTGGTCGGCGTCGGAGTCCGGCGCCGACCGCCGCCGGCGGGCCCGCTGCAGCTCCACCACCGTCTTCGGGGCGGCCAGCAGCAGGAACCAGGTGCCCGCGGCGGCGAAGGCGGCCTGCCCGTCCGGAGGCAGCCACCGGGTCACCGCGGCCACCACCGCGGCGGTGGCCAGCACCGACCACAGGCCGAACCAGTTGCGGATCTGCACCAGCAGCAGGGCGAGCAGGAGCAGCAGCGCCCACAGCAGCCCGACGGCGTGCCCCGAGGCCAGCAGCGCGGCAGCGCCCAGACCGAACAGGCCCGGGCCCAGGTAGCCCGCCGCGCAGGTCAGGACCATCCCCGGGCCGGTCGGCCGGCCCGCGGAGACGGTCAGCCCCGAGGTGTCCGAGTGCAGCCGGATGCCGGCCAGCCGCCGTCCGGTCACCAGCGCGGCCACCCCGTGCGCGCCCTCGTGGGCGATGGTCACCACGTTCCGGGCCGGCCGCCACAGCGCGGGGGTGCCGACGACGAGTGCGGACGCGGCCAGGGCGGCCAGCAGCACCGGCGTCGGGAGGTCGGGGACCGGGGTGGTGACGCGGACCCAGAACCCCTCGACGACGTCCACGGCCGGCAGTCAACCGCAGCGCCCTGGGAACCGGCCGACGGACGCACCGCCACTCGACCGTTATCCCCAACAAGCTATGACGATCACAACGGAAGGACCAACCCCACGACCACCACGGGGGGAACCCCGACGCGGGGTTCCGGGACGGCGCGGCGGGGCGTGACGGGCGGGGCCGGGCGGCCGCACAAACCGGTCGCCCGCCCGGCCGCCCGGCTGACACCATCGCACCGTGGACCTGCTGGGGTCGCTGCCGGCGTTCGTGCTGGCCGTGGTGCTGATCTCGGCCTCACCGGGGCCGGCGATGGCGCTCGTCCTCCGCCGGGCGGCCCTGCGCGGCCTGGGGGGCGCGGTGCCCACCGTGCTCGGTCTCGAGCTCGGCCTCTACGCCTGGGCGCTGTTCGCCGGCGCCGGCTTCGCCGCCCTCGTCGCGGCGTCGGAGGTCGCCTATCTGGTGCTGCGGGTCGTCGGGGCGGCGGTGCTGCTCCTGCTCGGCGTCAGGGCCTGGCGGACGGCGTGGCGGGACCGCCGGGCGCCCGACGTCCCGGCGCCGCCTCCCGCTCCGCTGGGACGGCGGCGGTGGTGGACGGCGTTCGGCGAGGGCCTGCTGGTGCAGCTGGCCAACCCCAAGGCGGCCGTGTTCATGATCGCCTTCTATCCGCAGTTCGTGCCGGCCGACGGCCCGGTGTTCGCCACGACCGCGCTGCTCGGGCTGCTGCAGATCGCCCTGGAGACCGGGCTCTACCTCGGCCTGGCCGCGGGCGTGGCCCGCGCGGGGGCGTGGTTCCGGCGGCCACGGGTCCGGCGGCGGCTGGAGGCGGTCAGCGGCACCGTGTTCATCGCCCTGGGGGTCCGCGTCGCCGCATCCACTCGCTGAGCCCGTCGGGCAGCGAGCGGGGCTGCCACGGGGAGCGGCGGACCAGACGGGCTGCCGTGGCGCTCACCCGGTCGGATGGCGATGTCCTGACCGGGTCAGATGCAACCACGCCTTGCACGGGCGGCCCCGGAGCCCCTCGGTTAGCGTGTCGTGGCCGACACGCGGGAGGTGCCGTGACCGAGCAGGCGAACGAGGCCGCCGGCCCTGACGTGGACGTGGTCCCCCGGGTCGCCGGCCCGGGGGACCACGTCCTGGCGTCCGACGACGGGCCGGGTGGGAAGCCCGTCGCGCTGCCCCTCGAGGCGGAGTGGCGCAACCCGGAGCCCTGGTGGTTGCGCGGCGGTGTCCGCCCCTACCTCGTCCTCGGCGACGTGTTCGCCTTCGTCGTCGCCACCCTCATCACCCGGCCGACGTCCCCCGTCCACATCGCGGTGCTGGGCGTGAACCTGGTGGTGTTCTACGTGGCCGGGCTCTACCGGTCGCGTCTCAACCTCTCCCTCCTGGACGACCTCCCGTACCTGCTCGCGGCGTCGCTCGTGGGCTTCGCGATCAAGCTGGCGCTCATCCCGGTCTTCCCGAGGGTCGACCCGCCGTCCCGGCAGGTGGTCCACGCGCTCGTCCTGCTGGCCGCCGTGCTCGTCGTGCGGCGCGTCGCCTACACCGTCGTGCGACGGGCCCGACGCCGGCAGAAGGTCCGACACCGGACGCTCATCGTCGGGCTGGGGCAGGTGGGCGTCCGGCTCGCCAGCACCCTGCAGGACCGGCGCGAGTACGGCCTCGACCCGGTCGGCTTCGTCGACTCCGCGCCGCCACCACACGAACCGGCCATGCTCCCCGCGCCTGTGCTGGGGGGCTACGAGCAGCTCGGACGCGTCATCCGCGAGCACGCCATCCGCGACGTCATCGTGGCCTTCGGGTCGGCCGGCGAGGACGAGCTCGTCGACATCCTGCGGACCTGTGACCGGCTCGACGTCGAGGTCTTCCTGGTGCCCCGGTTGTTCGAGTTGCACAACGTCAACCGCTACGTCGACGAGGTGTGGGGCATCCCGCTGGTCCGGGTCCGCAGAGCGGCCTTCCGGAGCCCGTGGTGGAAGGCCAAGCGACTGGCCGACATCGTCGTCGCCGGGAGCGCCCTCATCGTCCTGTCGCCGGTGATGGCCCTCTGCGCGCTGGCGGTCCGGTACGAGGGCGGACCCGGCATCATCTTCCGGCAGCAGCGGGTCGGCGTCGACGGACGGCCGTTCGACGTGCTCAAGTTCCGGTCGCTGAAGCCGGTCGACGACACCGAGTCGCAGACGAACTGGAACATCAAGCACGACGACCGCCTCGGCCCGGTCGGGCGGTTCATCCGGACGACGTCGCTCGACGAGCTGCCGCAGCTGTGGAACATCCTGCGGGGCGACATGAGCCTCGTGGGGCCCCGGCCCGAACGGCCGCACTTCGCCGAGCAGTTCGCCACGCACATCCCCCGGTACACCGCCCGCCACCGCGTGCCGGCCGGCCTCACCGGCTGGGCGCAGGCGCACGGACTGCGGGGGGACACGTCCATCGAGGAGCGCGCCCGCTTCGACAACTACTACATCGAGAACTGGTCCCCCTGGCTGGACATGAAGATCGTGGCGAAGACGGTGGGCCAGGTCCTGCGACGGCAGGGAGGTTGACCGCGCACGTGCCCGCCGCTCGGGCCCTACCGGAGCCGGCCGACCAGCGCCGCGTGCCGGCGGCAGGGGCCAGGCTGCTGCAGGTCACGCTGGTGGCCACACTGGCCCTGGCCCCGCTCGAGGGCTACGTGCAGGAGGTCGACGCGAACCTCGGCAAGCTGGCGCCGGCGTTGTTCCTGGTCACCTGGCTGGGCAACCGGCTGGTGCACGACCGGCCGATCGGTGTCTCGCACCCCGTGACCTGGTGCGCCGTCGGGCTCATCCCGCTGGTCCTCGCGTCGACCGCCGTCAACCTCGACAACGGCTACGCCCTGATGTACGCCGTACGCTGGCTGCCCTTCCTGCTGCTCGTGGTCGCCCTCGTCGACGTGCTGACCCGCGACGTCGACCCGTGGGTCGCCCTGTACGCGCTGGTCGCCGGGGCGGCGGCCAGCGCCCTCGGCGCCGTGGTCAGCTTCGCCTTCCTCGGCTCGCCACGGGCCACCGGTCCCCTGGAGGACCCCAACGACCTCGCCTACGTGATCACGGCCGCCGTCCCCATCGTGCTGCTGGCGGTCCGCAGGGCCGGCAGGCCCGCGGCGGCGGTCGCCTGGGGGGCCGTCCTGGCCTTGTTGCTCGTGGGAGCGTTGGCGACGCTGTCGCGCGGCGGGATCCTCGCCACCACGGCCGTCCTCGCCTGGGGCCTGGCGCGGGGGCTGGTCCCGGCGCGCTTCCTCGCTGCCGCCGGAGCGCTGTTGGCCGCCCTCGCGGTGCCCATCCTGCTGTTGGCGCAGGACGTGGTGCGCCAGGCACTGGACCAGAAGCAGTACATCGCCGCGAGCAACGTCGACACCCGCCTGCTGCGGTGGCAGGCGGCGGCGCGCATGCTGGCGGACAACCCGCTGCTGGGGGTGGGACCCGGGGGCTTCCGCGGCGGTTACGTCGAGTACTCGGGCTTCGCCGAGCTGGCCGAACTGACCCCGGTCGCCCACGAGATGTACCTGGAGGTCGGCGCCGAGCTGGGGGCACCGGCCCTGCTGCTCTTCGTCGGTGGCATCGTGGCCGCGGTCGTCGCGAGCGAGCAGGCGATCCGGCGGCGCCGGGCCGAGGGGGCCGCGTTCGGCGACACTCGTGTCCTCGCCGCACTCGCCGTCCAGGGCAGCCTGCTCGCCGTGTGCGTCAGCTCGGTCTTCCTGTCCGAGCAGTACTACATGCCGCTGTGGGCGGGGCTGGCGATCGCGGCAGCGGTCGACCTGCGCAGCCGCAGCCGGGAGAGGAGCGGGTGAATGCACGTCCTGCACGCCATCGGGGAGATGGGCACGGGCGGGGCGGAGTCCCTGGTCGTCGAGCTCGTCCGACGGGGACCCGAGGTCGGGTGGCGCTCGTCCGTGGCGAGCGCCGGGGGATCCCGGGAGGACGAGCTCGTGCGCGACGGGCTGGCCGACGTCCACCGCGTGCCGCTGTCACGTCGCCGGCCCGCGGGGCTGGCCCGCGCCGTCGTGGCGACGCGCCGCGCGCTCGTGGACGCCAGGCCCGACGTGGTGCTCGCGCACAACGTCGGGGTGACGGCGGCGGTGACGCTGGCGCAGCTGACCCGGCGGTCGCGCGTGCCGGTGGTGACCGTGTTCCACGGTGTGGCCGCCGAGGACTACCGCACCGCCGCGCGGCTGCTGAGCGCGGCGCCCCGTGCCGTGGTGACGGTCAGCGAGGCGATCGCCGGCCGGCTGCGGGCCGCCGGGCTGCGGCGCTCGCCGGTCGTCATCCCCAACGCGGTGACCGCGCCCGCCCTCCCGGACCGCGCGGAGGCCCGTCGGGAGCTGGGCCTGGGGCCGGACGCCCCGGTCGCCCTGTGCGCGGCGAGGCTCGTGGACCAGAAACGCCACGACGTCCTGCTGCGGGCGTGGGCGCGCGTGCCCGAGCACTGCGTCCTCCTCGTCGCCGGCGACGGGCCCAACCGGCCGGCGCTGGAGGCGCTGCACGCCGAGCTGGGGTTGGGCGACCGGGTGCGGCTGCTCGGCAACCGCACCGACGTCCCCAGGCTGCTCGCGGCCGCGGACGTCGCCACGCTCGCCTCGGACTGGGAGGGCCTGCCCGTCTTCGTGCTGGAGGCGATGGCGGCCGCGCGGCCGATCGTCGCCACCGAGGTCGACGGCCTCACCGAGACCCTGCGCGACGGCGGGGGGCTGCTGGTGCCGCCGGGCTCGCCGGACGCCCTCGCCGCGGCCCTGGAGCGGCTGCTCACGGACGCGGCTGCCCGGTCGGCCGCGGCGGAGGCGGCGAAGCAGCGGATCGCCGCCGAGCACGACCCCCTCCGCATGGCGCGGCGGTACGACGCACTGTTCCGCGACCTGGTCACCGGGGCGGCGCCCGCGGTCCCCGGGGTGGCCCGGTGACGCGCTCCCAGGCCCTGGCGGCGCTGCGCCGAGCGCTCGTCCCCGCCCTGCTGGCCGCCGCCGCGGCGATGGCGCTCGTGCTGGCCCTGCTGCTGACCCGCGACCCCGTCTACCAGGCCCGTGTCGGCATCGTGGCCACCCCCGTCGCCGGCACCTCGGAGGCAGCCCCCGAGTACGGCGCCGTCGTGAGCTCGGTCATGCCGGCGCTGCCCGAGGTCGCGGTGTCGACGCCGGTCCTCGACCGCCTGGCCACCCGGCTGCCGGAGCTGGACGCCACCACGCTCGCCGAGTCCGTCGCGGTCGAGCTGGTCCCCGCCTCCGGTGTCGCCCGCGTGACCGTCACCGGGGACAGCCCCGAGACCACGACGGCGATCCTGCGGGCGGTGGTCGGCCAGATCCAGGACAGCGCGTTGCTCGCGCCGGTGGCGACGTTCACCGTGCTCGGTGACGTCGACGTCGCGCCCACGCAGGTGGAGCCGGACCCGCTGCTCGCGGGGGGCCTGGGCGCGCTGGCGGCGGTCGTCGTGGGGCTCCTCGCGGTCGCCGCCGTCCAGGTGCTGCGTCCGCGGCTGCTCACCGTCGCCGACGTGGAGCAGGTGGTGCGAACCGTGGCCACGCCGGAGGTGCCGGTGGTCGCCGTCGGGCGCGGCCAGCAGGGGGTGGACGTCCTGGTCTCGCGGCTCGCCGCGTGGGCCCCGGCAGCCACCCGGATCCGCTCCTTCCCGGCCGGTCCGGGGGCCGAGGACGGCGTCGTGACGGCGATCGACGAGCGGCTGGCCCGGCGCGCCGCCGAGCGGGGTCCCGGACCGGTCACCGTGGCCGGCGACGACGGGGCGTCTGCGAGGGTCAACGGCCGGGTGACCACCGACGCGCGCCACCGCGTCCGTGAGGCGGTGCCGGCCGAGCCGGCGGTCGTCACGGTGCGGCTGCGGCGCACGAGCGCGGAGGAGCTCACGTCGGCCCTGCTCGCGGCCCTGGACTCCGGCCACGAACTCGGTGCGGTGGTGGCGCGGTGACCGACCCGGGCGGTGCCGGCGCTCCCCGGCAGTGCCACGCTCCCCGACACGACCACGGTCGGCGGGGCCGCCGGTGAACCGGGGACTGGCGGGCGCAGCCTCGCGCGGAGCGCTCTGGCTCGGGCTGGTCAACCTGCTGAGCAAGGGCTCGCAGGTGGCGGTGACCCTCGCCCTGGGCGTGTTCCTGACCGCCGGTGAGCTGGGAACGGTGACCGTCGCCGTGGCGGTGGTGAACCTCGCGCTGGTCCTGCAGTCCGCGGGTGTGTACGACGTCATCTCCCGGACCTCCGAGGACCCCCGCCGCTTCGCGGGGACGGTGGCCTCGCTGTCGGTCGGTGCGGGCGCCGTCATCGCCCTCGTGACCGCGGCCCTGGCGCCCCGCATCGCCGGCCTGGTCGGCGCGCCCGGCGCGGCCGACCTGCTGCGGGTGGCGGTGCTCAGCCTGCCGTTCACCGCCCTGGCCGGGGTGCAGATGGCCTACCTGCACCGGAACCTGGACTTCCGGCGACGTCTCGTACCCGACGCCGGCAGCGCGCTGGTCGGCGCGGCGGTCACCGTGCTCGCCGCCGCGGCGGGCCTGGGGGAGTGGTCGCTGGTCGCCGGGCTGGTGACCACCGCCGTGCTGGCCCCGCTGCTGGGACTGGCCGTCGGCATCAGGGTGCCCCTGCGGTGGTCGGGACCCCACGCCCGGAGCACCGCCCGGTGGGCCGCGGTGACCGGGCCGGGGGCGGTGCTCGGCCTCGTCCTGCTCAACCTCGACTACGTCGTCATCTCCCGTGCCCTGGGGGAGGCGGCGACCGGCGTCTACTCCTTCGCCTTCCGCATCGCCTTCGTGCCCTACGTCATGGGCGCCGTCGTGCTGGGCGGCGTCGCCTTCCCGCTGTACGCCCGGCTCATGGCCACCGGGGGTGAGCGAGCGATGTCACCGGCAGTGCTGCGCTTCCTGCACGTGGTGCTGGCGACGACCGGCGGGGCGTACACCGCCCTCGCGCTCCTCGCCGACCGCATCGTCGTGATCGACCCCCGGTGGGCGGAGTCCGCGCCGGTGCTGCGGGTGCTGTGCCTGTACGGCGTCCTCCTCGGGGCGGTGCTCATGGGGCACGAGGCCCTCCGGGCATCCGGCCGCCCCGGCCTGTACCTCCGGGCGCAGGTCGTCCACGTGGTCGTCCTGCTGGCCGCTGCGATCGCACTGGTCCGGTTCGGCATCGTGGGGGTCGCCTGGGCCCAGGTCGGCGCGGTGACGGTCGCCGCCGTCGTCGTCGCCGTGATGCTCGCGGGGGCGGGGCTGCTGGGGCCCGGACTCGGCCGCGTGGTGCTCGGACCCCTGGTCGCCGCCGCCGTCGTCGCCGCCGTCCACGAGGCGTCCCGCTGGTCCGGCCTCCTCCCGCCCGCGGCCTCGCTGGTAGGAGGAGCCCTCACCGGGGTCCTCGTCGTGGGGGTCTACTGCGGCGTCCTGGTCCTCGTCGACCGGCCCCTGGTCCGGGACCTGCGCGCGGCCGCGGGACGGTGAGCATCCCCGGTGGATCGGTCGACGGAGGGAGCCCGACGATGAGCAGTGGCCCGGCGGCGCCCCGGCGCCTGGCGTACCTCCTCACCCAGGACCGCGGCGGCCCGGTGGACGTCACGGTGGAACTGGCCCTGGCGGTGAGCAAGGTGCCCGGCTGGGAGGTGCGGCTGTTCGGCCCGCGCCCGGCCCGCGGCGCCGAGCGGGTGGCCCACCTCCACACGGAGGTCCTGGTCGAGGGCAAGGGCGCCGCGGGGGCGATCCGGCGGGCCCGGCGCCGGCTCCTCGAGTGGCAGCCCGACGTCGTCCACGCGCAGGACCGTCGCTCGGGTCTGGTCTGCGCCGGCGCCGCCTGGGGCCGACCCGGCGGAGGCCGGCCGCGGGCCGTCGTCCACACCTACCACGGCGTGCCCGACGACGTGGCCGAACCGTGGTTCCGGGGAGGGCGCGGAGGAGGGCCCTCGCGGTACACGCGCACCGTCCTGGCCGCGGACGCCGTGGTCGCGCGGACCGTGACCCGCACCGTCGTGCCCGCCTCCTCGATGGGCCGGTTCCTGCGGGAGCGGCTACGGGTCCCCGCCGGCCGGGTGGTCCACATCGACAACGGCCTGCCACTCCCTCCGGCGACCGTGCCGCGGGGGCCGGTGCGGCGGTTGCTGTTCGTCGGGCTGCTCGTGCGCCGCAAGGGTGTGCACGTCCTGCTCGAGGCCCTGGCGGCCGCCGCACTGCCGCCCGACGTGACGCTCCAGGTGGTCGGCGACGGGCCGGAGCGGGCAGACCTCGAGGCGCTCGCGGCCCGTTCGGGGCTGCGCGGGCGGGTCGAGTTCCTGGGCTTCCGCACTGACGTGCCGGCCCTGCTGGCCGAGGCCGACGCCTTCGTGCTGCCGTCGGCCATGGAGCAGCAGCCGCTGGTGCTCATCGAGGCCCTCGGAGCCGGCAAGCCGGTCGTCGCGACCGACGTCGGGGGGGTCGCCGAGATGGTGGCCGGCGCGGGGATCGTCGTGCCCCCGGAGGACGTCCCCGCGCTGCGCCGTGCGCTGGAGCAGCTGACCACCGGCGGGGACGCCGGGCAGTGGGGGACGCGAGCGGCGGCCCTCGCCCGGGAGCGGTACTCGGTGGACACCGCACGGGACCGGCACCTGGCCCTGTACACGGAGCTCCTGGGGGAGCAGTCGTGACCGTCCACGTGGTGCACGTCACCCAGCCCACCACCGAGGGCGTGGCCCGCTGCGTCGTCGGGCTGGTCCGCCACCAGGTGGCCGCCGGGCTCGAGGTCACCGTCGTCTGCCCGGACGACGGGTGGCTGGCGTCGGAAGCCGTCGCCGGCGGGGCGCGGCACGTCCCCTGGGCGGCCGGCCGGAACCCGGGACCGGCCGTCGCCCGGGAGACGGCCGCCCTCCGGCGGGTGCTGCGCGACCTGCACCCGACGGTGGTCCACCTGCACAGCGCGAAGGCCGGGCTCGCGGGCCGCCTGGCGCTGCGGGGCAGGGTCGCCACGGTCTTCCAGCCACACGCCTGGTCGTTCCTGGCGGTCCGGGGAGCCCTGCGGCGGGCCACCCTGGCCTGGGAGATCTGGGCGCTGCGGTGGGCCCGGCGGGTGGTCTGCGTCAGCGAGGCCGAGCGTCGCGAGGCCGTCGCCCTGGGCGTACCGCTGGACGGCAGGGTGCGCGTCGTGCCCAACGGCGTGGACACCGACCGCTTCCGGCCGCAGGACCGCGCGGACGCCCGCGCCCGGCTCGACCTGGGGGACGGGCCGGTCGCCGTCTGCGTGGGCAGGCTCAGCGAGCAGAAGGGCCAGGACGTGCTGCTCCGGGCCTGGCCGGCGATCCGGGCGGCGGTGCCCGGGGCTCGGCTGGTGCTGGTGGGGGAGGGGCCGTGGCGCGAGCGGCTCTCGGCGGTCGCGGAGCCGGACGTCGTCCTCGCCGGCAACAGCCGGGACCCCCGGGACTGGTACGCGGCGGCCGACGTCGTCGTGGTCCCCTCCCGCTGGGAGGGGATGGCCCTGGTCCCGCTGGAGGCGGGGAGCAGCGGGCGCAGCGTCGTGATGACCGACGTCGCCGGAGCCCGTGAGGCCGTGCCGCCCGGGACGGGGGCGGTGGTGCCGGCCGAGGACCCCGCCGCGCTCGCCGAGGCCGTGGGGGTCCGGCTGCGGGACCGGGCGGCGGCCGACCGCGAGGGCACCGCAGCTCGTCGGCACGTCGTGGAGCACTTCAGCCTGTCGGTCAGTGGTGCCCGGATGCAGGCCGTGTACCAGGAGCTGCTCGGGCTGCATCGACGAGACGACCGGCACCGGTGACGGGAGAACTCCACTGCCGCCCGGCGCCCGCCCACCGAGGTCGGATCCGACCGGGCACCGGGACGCCGAGGAGGACGCACGAGCCGATGCCGTGAGGACGAGCTGTGAGACGGGTTCCGCGACGGCAACCGGCGGGCGGCCCGCCCGAGGAGCCGGGACCGCCGGCGCGTCACCCGGACGGGCCATCGAGGAGAGGGCCGGACCCGCCGATACCTGGTGATGTGAACCGTCTGCTCAGGACCCGACGAGTGTGGCGCGCGGGGGGAGCGGTCCTGTCGGCTGCGCTCGTCGTCGTGCCCAGCGCCTCCGGCTCCGGCCCCGGGACGGATCCGTCGGTGTCCGCGACCTGCCGCCCGTCCGCCGGAGCCGCCGTCGCCGAGCCCCTGGTGCGGCGTGGTCTGTGGTACGCCATCGGCGACCGGCCCACGGAGCAGGAGATCGACGACGCGGCATCCCGGTACGGCGTCGTCGTCCTCAACCCCTGGGAGACCTGGGCCCTCGAGCGGCTCAAGCAGCGGGACCCCTCCGTGGTCGTGCTCGTCTACAAGGACCTCGCCAGCACCCGTAGCTACCACACGGGCCCGCTCCCGCCGACCGGTGTGGGCCACGGCGAGGCCGATCCCTCCTGGTTCGCCCTCGACGACGCGGGGGCGCGGATCGAGTGGGACCCCTACCCGGGGCACTGGCAGATGGCCGTGTGGGATCCGGCCTACCAGCAGCGCTGGGTCGACAACGTCGTCGAGGAGGTCGTCTCGGGCGGCTGGGACGGCGTCCTCGCCGACAACGACCTGGCCACGCTGCGGTGGTACGACGCGGCGGTGGTCGCCGGCACCACGTCAGCAGCCGAGACCGATGCCCGACTCCAGGAGGGGCTGCAGGAGCTGGTGACCCGCGCGGGACGGGCTCTGCAGGACCGGGGGAAGCTGCTCGTCCCCAACACCTCCGACGCCCGCCTGCAGCACGGGCGGTGGGAGTCGCACACGGCGTTCGGCGGTGGCATGGAGGAGAACTTCGTGCACTGGGGGACCGACCCGGGGAGCGGGTTCCTGTGGGACTGGGGCCAGACCGGCTGGCTGACCCAGACCGGACAGCTGACGGCCCCCGGCGTCACCCTCACCGTGACCCGGGCCGCTGCGGGGGACTCCCGGGCCCTGTCGTACGGCTACGCCAGCGTCCTCGTGCGTGGTGACGGCGGCGACTACTGGACTCCGTCGACAACCGGTCCGGGGGACTACAGCGAGCCGGAGTGGGTGCCCGAGATGTCGATCCCGATCGGCGCAGCGACGTCCGAGGCCGTCCGCGAGTCCTCCGGCGCCTGGACCCGCAGGTTCGCCGCGGGGTGGGCGGCGGTCAACCCGACCCAGGCGACGGTCACGGTCGTCCCGCCCAAGGGTGCGGTGCAGCCGGATGGCAAGCCTGCTCGTTCGGTGACCCTGCCGCCGACGTCCGGCACGGTCCTCGAGGTGCCGTGCGGTCGCTGATGGCGGCCGTGGCGCCGGAGCCCGGAGGGGCAGGGACGGCCGTCCCCGCCCCGTGGCTGCCCCTGCGGGGTCAGAGCGTGTGCGTCAGGTTCACGACGTTGCCGTCGGGGTCCTTGACGTGGGCGACCCGCTGGCCCCACGGCATGTCGTTGGCCGGGCCGGGTGCCTGACCGCCCAGCGCCTCGACCCGTGCCAGCCGCGCGTCGACGTCGTCCACCTCGATGCTGAGCAGCATGCGCCCGGGGTCGCCCGGGACGACCGAGGTGTCGGCGGACAGGCCGAGCTCGGAGTCGCCGAGCGCGAGGCCGACGTAGGAGGCCGGCCCCTCGTCGGGGAATCGGATCACCTGCGTCGCGCCCAGCAGGCCGGTGTAGAAGGCGAGGAGCCGGTCGAGGTCGGCGGTGACGATGATCGGGCGGACGGTGCTCGGCACGGGCGGTTCCTCCTGTCCGACGGGTGTCGCTGACCCGACGGTCCCGGGGCGGGGAAGTCATCGTCACAGTGACGTAATCCGGTGGACCGGCGGACGGGGCGGCTGACCCAGCCAGCCTCGGCCATACCGTGGGTCATGACCAGGACCGTCAACGTCCACGAGGCGAAGACGCAGCTGTCCCGACTGCTGCCGGCGGTCGAGGCGGGGAGGACGTCGTCATCGCCCGGGCCGGCAAGCCGGTGGCCCGACTCGTCCCCGTGACGGTGCGCAGCGAGCCCCGGGTCCCCGGCAGATGGCGGGGCGCGTCGTCATCGCGGACGACCTCGACGAGACGCCGGAGACACGGACGTCTGCTGTGGTGCCTGGGTGTGGACGACTGGCTGACCCCGACGATGCGGGAGACGACCGCGGATCCCGGCACGGCGGTGGCGGTGTCGGCCGCGTCGACCCGGGAGATGGCGATCAAGGCTCAGGCGGCGCGGCGGCTGGTGGGGTCACCGCGGACCGCCGTGTCGCCGGCTACGGCGTTCCGGTGTTCGGATAGGGGGACTCTCCCCGGACGTGAGTTGACATAATGTGCATTATCGGCGGTATGCCTGGGAGCCTGGGGTGACCCGTCGATGTCCCGGTCCGGGCGTCATCGACGGCCGTGGTCGGGTTCGGCGGGCGCCGGCGCGGTGCGGCCGGTGGCCCGTGGCGCCCGAGGCCGTCCGGCCGGTGGCCCGTGGCGCCCGAGGCGGTCGCCGGTGACGACGTCCGGCTCGCCGGGCGCGCCGCCGGATCGCCGTCCTCGTCTGCTGTCGCGGTGATCGGCGGTCCCGACTCCCCCGGCGCCCGCCGTCCCGACGATGATCATGGTCTCCGCCGGTGGCGCCGGCGGAGCCACCCCTTCCCCGGGTCCGCTGACCCGCCCGCCATTCCGTCACTGTGACGTATCCACGGCGGTGTGGGCGGCTCGACGGGCGCGCCGACCGGGTGCTGCATAGGGTCGGGCCATGCAACTCCGACGCCCGATCGCTGCCCTGCTGACCGCCCTGGCGCTGTTCGGAGGCGGTGCGACGATGACCGCCTGCCAGGCAGCCGGGCAGGACCAGCGGGACGGCACCACCGACGACGAGAGCGTCAACACCGAGACCAACGACGAGTCCGACGAGTCCCAGGACAACGTGCCCGACCTCAGTGACCCCGAGGACGGTGCCGAGCAGGGCGAGGGCAACGAGGAGGAGGACGGCTGACCGGCGGCCGTCGACGTCAGCCGGCGCGCTCGGTGACCCAGAGCCGGTCGAGCCGGCCGGTGGAGCGCACGAGGTCGGACAGCGAGCGTTCCAGCTCGGCCTTGGTGGGCCGCTCGGTCAGCAGCGTCTGCACGTCCTCCAGCGCGCAGCGCAGCTGGTAGAGCCGGTCCTGCAGGCCGTCGAGCTCGGCCCGGGTCACCAGGACGACGTCGCCGGACAGCCCGGCCTTCGCCGTCGCCGAGCGCTGCTCGTAGGCGCGCTGCCGGCACGCCTGACCGCAGTACTGCCGCGGGCGCCCCACGGAGCCCTGCTGTGGGAGCACCCGGCAGCACCAGCCGCAGCGGCGCTCGGCTCCGCTCCCCAGCCGCGGGCTGGGGAGCTCGGTTCCGGTCGTCGCCTCCTCGTCGGTCACCTGGGTGGTGTGCTGCTTGGCCACGGTGCGCACGGTAGACGGCCCCACCGACAGCACCGAGGGACACGCCCGACACGCGGAGGGCCGGTCGGGCCGGGAGGAGAGCCGTGCCGCAGGACCGGAGGACCCACTTCGATTCCGTCACCGAGGAGGCCCTGCGCGCGGCCGGCGGGCTGAAGTGGACGCGTTACGGGACGGCGATCGGGGCCTTCGTCGCCGAGATGGACTTCGGGACCGCTCCGGAGGTCGCCCGGGTGCTGCACGAGGCCGTGGACCGTGGCGCGTTGGGCTACCTGACCCCGCAGGCGGCGGCGGCGATGGCCGGGGCCTGCGCCGGCTGGTACGCGACACGGTACGGCTGGTCCCCGCCGCCGGAGTGGATCACGCCGCTGCCCGACGTCGTGGCCGGACTGCGGGCCGCGATCGAGCACTTCACCCCGCCCGGCGGCGCCGTCGTCCTGCCGACACCGGCCTACATGCCGTTCCTGACGGTGCCCGGACTGCTCGGCCGGGAGCTGGTCCAGGTGCCGATGATCGAGCGGGACGGGGTGGCCACCTACGACCTCGACGGCATCGCCGCGGCCTTCGCGGCGGGCGGGGCGTTGCTGGTGCACACCGATCCGCACAACCCGACGGGCCGCGTCTTCTCGGTGGAGGAGCAGCTCGCCCTGGCCGACGTCGTCGAGCGCGCCGGCGCACGGGTGTTCGCCGACGAGATCCACGCGCCGCTGGTGTACCCGGGCGCGGTGCACCGCCCGTACGCGTCGCTGTCCCCGGCGACGGCGCGGCACACGGTCACCGCGACGTCGGCGTCCAAGGCGTGGAACCTGCCCGGGCTCAAGGCCGCGCAGCTGCTGTTGTCCAACGAGGCCGACGCCGAGCACTGGGCGCGGGTCGGCTTCTTCGGCGTGCACGGCGCCTCGACCCTCGGCGTCCTGGCCGCCACGGCCGCCTACACCGAGGGGGGTCCGTGGCTGGCCGACGTCCTGGCCTACCTCGACGGCAACCGGCACCGGCTCGGGGAGCTGCTGGCCGAGCACCTCCCGCACGTGCGGTGGACCCCGCCGGAGGGCACCTACCTGGCCTGGCTGGACTGCCGCGCCCTCGGCCTGCCCACGTCCCCGGGGGCGTACTTCCTCGAGCACGCCGGGGTCGCGTTCGTCGACGGCCCCGAGTGCGGCGCGCCGGGTGCCGGGCACGTCCGGCTCAACCTGGCCACTCCCCGGCCGGTGCTGGAGGCGATCGTCGCGCGCATGGCCGACGCCGTCGCGCTGCGGACGCGCGGGGCGCAGGAGACGGGTGGGGCCGGCGCACCGAGGCCCTGACCGGCGCGGGCGCCTGCGGCGTTAGCGTGTCGGCGTGGTCCCTGCCCGCTACGCGTTCCTCGACGGGCCGACCCCGATCGCCATGGCGCACCGCGGCGGCGCGATCGAGCACCTGGAGAACTCCATGCCGGCCTTCGAGGCCTGCGTCGCGCTGGGGTACCGGTACCTGGAGACCGACGTCCGGGTGACCGCCGACGGTGTGCCGATCGTCTTCCACGACGCCGTCCTCGACCGCGTCACCGACCGCACCGGCCGGGTCGACCAGCTGCCGTGGTCGGAGGTCTCCACGGCCCGCATCGGGGGGCGCGAGCCGATCCTGCGGCTGGAGGAGCTGCTCGGCGCCTGGCCGGACACCCGGTTCAACCTCGACATCAAGGCCGCGGGCGTGCTGGCCCCGCTGGTCCGCACGGTCCGGAGGCTGGGCGTCGCCGACCGCATCTGCCTGGGGTCCTTCTCCGACGCCCGCATCGCCGCGGCCCGGCGGCTGTTCGGGCCCTCGGTGTGCACCTCGCTCGGCCCGCGCGGGGTGGCCGCGTTGCGGCTGTCGTCGTACTCCCCCCGCGCGGCGGGCCTGGTCCGCATCCAGGCCGGCTGCGCCCAGGTGCCGCTGCAGCTGGGCGGCCGGGCGCTGGTCGACGAGCGGTTCCTGGCCGCCGCGCACGCCCGGGGCCTGCAGGTGCACGTCTGGACGGTCGACACCGCGGAGGAGGCGACGGCGATGCTGGACCTGGGCGTCGACGGCGTGATGACCGACCGCCCGGCGATGCTGCGCGAGCTGCTGGAGAAGCGCGGTCAGTGGGCGCCGCGATGACCGCCCTGGGCGCGCGGATCCGCGCCTGGCGGCCGAAGCCGCCCCCGCTGCCGGACGACGTCGCGCACCTGCTCGGCCCCGACGACCCCGAGTGGTTCGCCCGTGAGCTGGCGATCGCGGCGAACCCGCCGTGGTGGTTCTGGCGCGTCGCGCTCCGGTCGTTGTCGTGGCTGCCCGGCGTCGTCGGCCGCATGCAGGTCACCGGCTCGATCCGCGAGGACTGGCTGGAGGGGCCGCTGCTCCTGGCGGCCAACCACATCGGCGACTTCGACACCTTCGTCGTCGCGGTGGCGCTGCACAGGGCCGGCGTGACGCCGCGGTTCCTGGTCACCGGCGGCATCATGCGCTCCCCGGTGGCCGGTCCCCTGCTGGAGCGGGCCGGCGGCATCCGCGTCGAGCGCGGCACCGACGTCGCCGCGCACGCCCTGACGGTGACCCGGGTGGCGCTGGCGCACGGCGGCCACGTCGTCGCCTATCCCGAGGGACGGGTCGGCCTGTCCCCCGACGGCTGGCCCGAGCGCGGCCGCACCGGGCTGGCCCGCATGGCGCTGGCCGCCGACGTCCCGGTCATCCCGGTCAGCCAGTGGGGTGCGCACGAGGTGCTGCAGTACGCCAACGACTGGGGCAAGCTGCGCACCCTGCTGCGGGCGTTCTGGCGGCAGCCGGCGCTGAAGGTGCACATCGGCCCGCCGGTCTGCTTCGAGGACCTCCGTCCGGGGCGGGTGGGCGACGCCAACCGCGCCCGCACCCGCATCGCCGCGGCGATCACCCGCGGCCTGGCGCCGTTGCGGTCCGGTGAGCCGGCCGACCGGCCGGCCCACCTGGACCCGACCCGGCCGACGACGGCGACCGCGGCGTTCCCGGGTGGCGTCGTCCCCGACGACATCCCGTGACCACCCCGTGCTGGACGGTCACGGGCCCGGCTGACACCCTGCGCGCGTGACGACGGCCGCCACCCCGACCGCCCCCTCCGCCGACCCGGCCCTGCGCCGCGAACGGTTCGGCTGGTACTCCTACGACTGGGCGATGTCGGTGTTCAACACCAGCGTCACCACCGTCTTCCTGGGTCCCTACCTGACCTCGGTCGCCGAGGACGGCGCCGGACCCGACGGCCGGCTGGCGGTGCTGGGCCTGTCCATCCCGCCCGGCAGCTGGTTCTCCTACGTGCTGTCGCTGTCGGTGGTGCTGCAGGTGCTCGTGCTGCCGCTGACCGGCGCGGTGGCCGACCGCACCGGTCGCAAGCGGGAGATGCTGGCCGCCTTCGCCGCGCTCGGCGCGGTCGCCACCACCGGGCTGTTCTTCGTCGCCGACGGCCGCTACCTGTTGGGCGCGGCGCTGTTCGTGCTGGCCAACATCAGCTTCGGCGCGGCCACCGTCGTCTACTACTCGTGGCTGCCCGACCTCGCCGGGCCCGACGAGCGGGACGCCGTCTCCAGCCGGGGCTGGGCCTTCGGCTACGTCGGCGGCGCCCTGCTGCTCGCCGTCCACCTGGGGCTGGTCCTCGGGGCGCCGTCCCTGGGCCTGACCACCGGCGAGGCGGTCCGCATCTGCCTGGCCACGGCGGGGCTGTGGTGGGGCGCGTTCACCGTGTTCACGGTGTCGCGCCTGCGCAACCGGCCGGTGCGGGAGTCCGCGGCCCGCTCGCGCAGCGGCTTCCGGCAGCTGGCCACGACCCTGCGGGAGATGCGGGCGTTCCCGCTGACCCTGTGGTTCCTCGGCGCCTACCTGCTGTTCAACGACGGCGTCCAGACGGTCATCTCGCTGTCGGCCACCTATGCCACCGAGGAGCTCGGGCTGGACCAGTCCGTGCTCACCGGGGCCATCCTCATGGTCCAGGTGGTGGCGATCGCCGGGGCGCTGGGGCTGGGCCGGCTGGCCGGCCGCTTCGGTGCCAAGCGGGTCGTCCTCGGCAGCCTGGTCGCCTGGATCGGCGTCCTCCTGGCCGCCTTCTCGCTGCAGGAGGGCGCGGTCGCCCAGTTCTACGCGCTGGCCGCGGTGATCGGGCTGGTGCAGGGCGGGACGCAGGCGCTGTCGCGGTCGCTGTTCAGCCAGCTCATCCCGGCCGGCAAGGAGGCCGAGTACTACGGCTTCTACGAGATCAGCGACCGGGGCACCAGCTGGCTGGGACCGCTGGCGTTCGGGCTGACCTACCAGTTCACCGGCTCCTACCGGTACGCGATCGTCAGCCTGGTCGTGTTCTTCGTGGCCGGCTTCATCGCGCTGGCCACCCTCCCCGTCCGCCGCGCCGTCCTCGCGGCCGGCAACACGCCCCCGGAGCGCCTGTGACCGCCCTGCGCGACCCCGACCCGGCCACCGACCGGCGGATGTCGGCCGTCCCGGTGGCCGGTGACCGCCGCCGGCACCCGGCCCCGGCGCACCTGCGGTTCTTCCACGGGCCGATGGACTGCGGCAAGTCCACGCTGGCCCTGCAGGTGGACCACAACCACAGCCGGCAGGGACGGCGGGGCCTGCTGCTCACCCAGGGCGACCGGTCGGCCCGGCCGCTGATCAGCTCCCGGGTGGGCCTGTCGCGGCAGGCCGTCGAGGTGGGCCCGGCCACCGACCTGCGGCTGCTGGTCCGCGCCTCCTGGGCGGCCGGCGACCGGGTGGACTACCTGATCGTCGACGAGGCGCAGTTCCTCACCGCCGCGCAGGTCGACCAGC
This sequence comes from Geodermatophilus sp. SYSU D00742, assembly GCF_054049935.1. Taxonomy (NCBI): domain Bacteria; kingdom Bacillati; phylum Actinomycetota; class Actinomycetes; order Geodermatophilales; family Geodermatophilaceae; genus Geodermatophilus; species Geodermatophilus sp. SYSU D00742. The sequence goes on along the minus strand of NZ_JBJGYJ010000027.1, from coordinate 39,914 downwards.
TCGCCGAGCTCGTCGACGACTCCCACGTCGACGTCTACGCCTTCGGGCTGACCACCGACTTCCGGGCCCGGCTGTTCCCCGGCACCCAGCGGCTGCTGGAGGTCGCCGACGACGTCCAGCGCATCCAGGTGGAGGTGCTGTGCTGGTGCGGCCTGCCCGGGCTGCTCAACGCCCGCGTGGTGGACGGCGCCATGGTGCGGGAGGGCGAGACCGTCGTCGTCGCCGACACCGCGCCCACCCCGGCGCCCGACCAGCCCTCCCCCGGGGCCGGCCCGGAGCCGGAGGTGCACTACCAGGTGCTCTGCCGGCGGCACCACGTGCTGGGCCAGCTGGGGCCGGCCGCGGTCGGCCCGGGGCAGCTCGCGTTGCCCTGAACCCACCCGTCGGGGGGTGGTCGGGGGGCGGTTTACCACCCCATGCGATGATTGTGAACCGACTCAGCGGAATCTCTCCGCGAAATCCGTCGTTGGTTCTTTCGACCCCGTCATCCGGTGGGTACTCCCGCCTGCGACGACGAGATCCGACCGACACCACCAGCACGAGAGGACGGTGTGCCATGGGCGAGCGTTCCCTGCGGGGTAGCCGACTGGGCAGCGTGAGCTACGAGACCGAGCGGAACACCGCGCCGATCGAGCGTCAGTACGCGGAGTACCGGTGCCCGTCGGGTCACCTGTTCACCGTGCCCTTCGCTGACGACGCCGAGCTCCCCGACACCTGGGAGTGCAAGTTCGACGGTTCCGCGGCCAAGCTGGTCGGTGGCGCCGAGCCCGCCCCCAAGAAGGTCAAGCCCCCGCGGACCCACTGGGACATGCTGCTCGAGCGCCGGTCGGTGGAGGACCTCGAGGAGGTCCTCGCCGAGCGCCTCGAGGTGCTGCGCGGCCGGCGGACCCGCGCCAGCTGACCCTCGGCACGACACGGAACGGCCCCGGTGGGACTCCCCCACCGGGGCCGTTCCGCGTCTGCGATGAGTCCGCCGGCCCGCCGCGGTCTGCACCGACATGACACACGTGATCGCCGGGCTCACCGTCTCCCTCGACGGGTTCTTCGAGGACGCCGACGGCAGCGCCGCCGCGCTGTACACCGACCTCGAGCAGCTGCAGGACTCGCCGTACCTGAAGGCCATGCAGGCCGAGACCGGCGCCGTGCTCATGGGCCGGCGGACGTTCGGCATGGGTGGCGACTGGGACCTCTACGCCGATGGCTACGAGTTCCAGGTGCCCCTGTTCGTCGTCACCCACCGGGCGCCCGACCGGACGCCGAGGGGCAACGACCGGCTGTCGTTCACGTTCGTCACCGACGGGCTCCGGTCCGCCGTAGCCCGGGCGACCGCGGCCGCCGGCGACCGGGCGGTGACCGTCGTCGGCGGCGGCGACCTGAACCGTCAGCTCCTCGCCGCAGGGCTCGTCGACGAGCTGCGCATCGACGTCATGCCGGTGCTGCTCGGCAGCGGGCGGCGGCTGTTCGACGGCGTGGACCCCGGCGCGGTCCGGCTGGAGAAGACCGGCGTCGAGGAGGCCGGGGAACGGACGAGCCTGTCCTTCCGGGTGCTGCGCTGACGGGCCTCAGGCCGGCGGTCGCCCGTCGGGACCGCGCACGACCTCGCCCTCGATGACCAGGGGACGCCCGGGGCGGGGCTCGGCGTAGGCCACTCCCTCGGCCCGGCGGCTGCGCACGTGCACCGGCCCGCGCAGATCGGCCGGCAGGCGGGTGGCCAGCGCCCGGCCGAGCAGCCCGCGCACCAGGAAGCGCGTGGGCGGCAGCAGGCACAGCAGGCCGACGACGTCGCCGATGAAGCCGGGCAGCACCATGAGCAGCCCACCGACGGCGATCAGCCCGGCATCGCCCAGCGCCCGGCCCGACGGCCGGCGTTCCCGGGCCCGGTCGCGCAGCTCGGCGAGCGCGCGGGTGCCCTGGCGGGCCAGCAGCGCCCACCCCAGCGCACTGGTGGCCACGGTGGCCAGCAGCGTCCAGCCGACGCCGATCCAGCCGGCGACCAGCACGAAGACGACGACCTCGGCCAGGGCCAGCAGCCCCACCCCGATCCGCACGCGGCGACCCACGGCTCTCCTCGGTCCGCCGGGGCCGGCGGTCCCGGTCCGCCTACCGGACCGTGCGCGACCGCCCGCCGTCGCGGACCCGTTCCGGCACGGGGCGGCGGACCCGGCCCGGCAGCCGATCGGCCAACCGGTCCTGCAGGCCCCACCAGGTGACCCGTACCAACGCCTCTGTAACGATCGAGCCGCTCATCTTGCTCCTGCCGAAGCGGCGTTCGGTGAAGGTGATGGGGACCTCCACCACGCGCGCACCGGCGCGCACGGCCCGCCAGGCCCAGTCGACCTGGAAGCAGTAACCCTGGCTGGCGACGTCGTCGAACGGCAACCGGTCCACCAGGGTCCCGCGCACGGCGCGGTAGCCGCCGGTGGCGTCGGCCAGCGGCAGGCGCAGCGCCCAGCGGGTCCACAGGTTGCCCGCCCGCGACAGGAGCAGCCGGTGCACCGGCCAGTCCTCCACCCGCCCCCCGGGCACGTACCGGGACCCGAGCGCGAGGTCGGCGTCCTCCAGCGCGGCGAGCAGGCCGGGGAGCTGCTCGGGGTGGTGCGAGCCGTCGGCGTCCATCTCGACCAGGACGTCGTAGCCGCGCGCGCGGGCCCAGCGGAAACCGGCGACGTACGCGGGGCCCAGCCCCGCCTTCGCCGTGCGGCGCAGCACGTGCACGCGGCCGTCGAGCGCGGCGAGCTTCTCGGCCAGCTCACCGGTGCCGTCGGGTGAGCCGTCGTCCACCACCAGCGCGTGCGCGTCGGGGACGCTGCGGTGCAGCCGGTCCAGGATCGGCTCGAGGTTGTCGACCTCGTCGTAGGTGGGGACGACGACCAGCACCCGGCTCATGCCGACCTCCGGTGGGCCCGGCGACGCGCGGGACCCGGCAGCACGACGGCGAGCACGGCGCCGGCGCCCACCGCGGTGAGCGCCCACTCCGGCGCCGCGCCCAGCCGCTCGGCGAGGGTGGTGGAGTCGCGCTGGGCGACGTCCTCGACGAACACGGCCGGCTCGAACAGCTCCGAGCGGGCGGCCAGCGACCCGTCCGGGGCCACGATCGCGGAGATGCCGCTGGTGGCCGCCACGACGACGGTGCGGCCGAACTCGACCGCGCGCAGCCGGCTGGCCGCGAGCTGCTGCTCGCTCTCGTCGGTGTAGCCGAAGGTGGCGTTGTTGGTCTGGACGACGATCATCCCGGCGCCGGCCTGCACGACGTCGCGCACCAGGCCGTCGTAGACCACCTCGAAGCAGATGACGTCGCCGACCCGGGCGCGGCCCATCTCGAGCACGCCGACCTCGGTGCCGTGGACGAAGTCGCGGCGCACCAGGTCGACCTTGTCGCTGAAGAAGCGGAAGAAGTCGCGGGCGGGCACGTACTCGGCCAGCGGCACCGGGTGGCGCTTGACGTAGGTGTCGCCGGGCCCGTCCTCGGGGTCCCAGACGATGCCGGTGTTGCTGATGAACCGGCCCGGCCCGTCGACGACCGCGCCGACCAGGATCGGCGCGTCGACCGCCGCGGCGGCGCGGCTGATCTGCCGGGCGGCGTCGGCGTTGCGGTAGGGGTCGATGTCGGAGCTGTTCTCCGGCCAGATGACCGCGTCGGGGCGCGGCTGCTCCCCCGCCGCGACCGCCTCGGCGAGCTCCAGGGTGCGCGCGACGTGGTTGTCCAGGACCGCCCGACGCCGCTCGTTGAACTCCAGGCCGGGCTGGGGCACGTCGCCCTGGATGACGGCGACGGTGGCCGTCGGCCCGCCGTCGGTGAGCGAGGGCCCGGGCAGCGGCAGCCAGGCCAGCCCGCCCAGCACGGGCACCGCGACGGCGCCGGCCGCGGCGAGGGCGGCGGCGCGCCGGCGGCGGCGCAGGGCGAGCAGTGCGGCGGCCAGCAGGGTGCCGGTGAGGGCGACGGCGAAGCCGACCACCGGCACCCCGCCGTAGGCGGCCAGCGACAGGAACGGCCCCTCGGTCTGGCTGAGTCCCAGCCGGCCCCAGGGGAAACCGCCGAGCACGAACCGGCCGCGCAGCGCCTCGTCGGCCACCCACAGCGCCGCCGTCCACAGCGGCCACAGCGGCAGCCGGGAGGTGGCGGCGGCCGCGGCGCCGAGCAGCGTGAGGTGCAACGCCTCCCATCCCGCGAGCGCCAGCCACGGGAACGCGCCGACGTAGATGCCGCTCCACGACAGCAGCGGTACGAAGAAGGCCAGGCCGAACACCAGCCCCAGCCACGCGCCGCCGCGGGCCCGCTGCCCGTGGACGGCCAGCGCGAGCGCCGCCGGGCCGAGCGGGGCCAGCGCCCAGACGCCGTACCCGGGGAAGGCGAGGAGGAGCAGCAGGCCCCCGGCGGCGGCGAGCAGGCTGCGCCCGGGCCAGCGCGGCCGGCGACTGGCGCCGCTCGCCGGGCGCGGTGCGTCCGACGGCCGCTCCAGCGTGTCCGGGGCGACTGCGCCCACCGTCACCTCCCGTGCCCCCGGCGCCTGCGCGCGAACCACCCCGCGCCGGTCGGACGGGGCCTGCGACCGCCGGCGCCGTCGCCGCGGTCGAGCCCAGCATCCCATCCCGGAGCGGTCCGACGGCTGCCCGCGGGAGCGGGCGTCGTCCGCGCCGGCCCCGAGGGGTCAGTGACGAGCGGGAACGCCGTCGTCACGGCGTGGCGCCGGCTCCGGGACGACGAGCGTGGCCGTGGCCTCGACGACCGGCTGCGGCGGGTCGAGCACCCGGGCCGCGGACGGGCCGCGCTCCGGCTCGGCGCGCGCCACCACCCGGGCGCTGCAGCGCAGCTCGCGGCTGCGCCGGCCGATGCGCACCACCTCCGCGGTGGCCTCCAGGACGTCACCGGCGCGCACCGGCCCGAGGAAGCGGACCTCGGTGTAGCCGGCCAGCAGGCCCTCGTCGCCGTCCATGACGATCGCGACCTCGGTGGCGACGTCGCCGAACAGGCCCAGGGTGTAGGCGCCGTCGACCAGCGAGCCGCCGTAGTGGGCGTGCGCGTACGGGACGTACCGGCGGTGGGTGACGGTGAGGCCGAGGCGGGGGTCGGTCATGGGGCGGCTCCAGCGGGGACGAGGGCGGACACGAGGTAGCTGGCCACCTCGCCGGGCGTCGTCCCCCGGCCGAAGACCTTGTCGACGCCGAGGTCGGCGGCCGTCGCCGGGTCGAAGCGGGGGCCACCGACGACCAGCAGCGGGCGGGACTCCCCCATCGCCTCGCGGAACGCCGCGGCGAGCTCGCGGGTGTTGCGCAGGTGGGCGTCGCGCTGGGTGACCACCTGGGAGACGAGGACGGCGTCGGCGCGCTCGGCGCGGGCCCGGGCGACCAGCTCGGGCACGCTGACCTGCGCACCGAGGTTCAGCACCTGCATCTCCCGGTGGTACTCCAGGCCCTTCTCCCCCGCGAAGCCCTTGAGGTTGAGGATCGCGTCGATGCCGACGGTGTGCGCGTCGGTGCCGATGCAGGCGCCGAGGACGACCAGCTTGCGCCGCAGCCCGGTGCGGATGGCGCCGTTGACCTCGGCCGGCGACAGCAGCGGGTACGCCCGCTCCTCCACCTGCACGGCGTCGAGGTCGACCAGGTGGCGGACGCTGCCGTAGACGACGAAGAAGGTGAACGCAGCGCCGTCGCCGCTCCCGATGCCGTGGCTGTGCACCACCATCGCCGGCTCCAGGCCCATCTTCGCGGCCAGCTGCAGCGCGGCGCCGTCCGCCCGCGGGCCGGGCGCCACGGGCAGGGTGAACGACAGCTGGACCATGCCGTCGCCGCTGGTGTCGCCGTACGGGCGGACCACGCTGCCCACCGTCCCGGGTGTCCCCGGGCCGACGTGGTCGTTGCTGCCGTGCTCAGGCACGGGTCACCTCCGGCTCCAGCAGTTCCAGCGCCGGGTTGTAGGAATCCGGGGCGAGCCGGATGACGCCGTCGAGGCCCTTGCCGCGGTCCGGGGGACGCCTGGTGATGCCGAAGGTGCCGTCGGCGATCGCCTGCAGCAGCCCCTCCTCGGCGATGCGCTCCAGCAGCTGCACCGCCTCGGTGAGCACCGTGTGCGCGCGGCGGTCGATGAAACCGCCCCTCGGCGGGGCGAAGTCCTCCGTCAGGCCGCCGGCGGCGTCCAGGACGTAGCGCACGTTGCGCAGCGCGAGATCGCGGTCGGACAGCCACGGGGTGACGACGGCCTCGGTCATCATCCCGACCAGCAGGATGCCCTGGCCGGTCAGCGCCCCCGCCAGGTTGAAGAAGCCGTCGAGCAGGTAGCCGCGGAAGACGTCGCCGGTCATGTGCTTGGTCGGCGGCATCCACTTCAGCGGGGCGTCGGGGAACAGCGCCCGGGCCAGCATCGCGTGGGCCAGCTCCAGCCGGAACGACTCCCGCCGGTCGGGGTCGATCTCGAAGGCGTGGCCCAGGCCCAGCTGCCAGTCCTGCAGGCCGGCCTCGTGGGCGAGGGTCTCGTTGAGCAGCTGGCTGACGGTGACGGTGTGCGCCTCGTCGACGGCGTCGGCGGTGGTGAGGTAGTTGTCCTCGCCGGTGTTGATGACGATCCCGGCGCGGGCGTGCACCATCCGGCTGAACCGCTGGTCGACGAAGGTGCGCTGCGGGTTGATGTCGCGGAAGAGGATGCCGTACATCGCGTCGTTGAGCATCATGTCCAGCCGCTCCAGCCCGGCCAGGACGGCGATCTCGGGCATGCACAGGCCCGACGCGTAGTTGGTCAGCCGCACGTAGCGGCCCAGCTCGGCGCTCACGTCGTCCAGGGCCGCCCGCATGAGCCGGAAGTTCTCCTGGGTGGCGTAGGTGCCGGCGTAGCCGGTGCGGGTGGCGCCCTCGGGGACGTAGTCCAGCAGCGACTGGCCGGTGGAGCGGATGACGGCGATGACGTCGGCGCCGGCCCGGGCGGCGGCCTGCGCCTGCGGGATGTCCTCGTGGATGTCGCCGGTCGCCACGATCAGGTAGACCCACGGCCGGCGCGGCGGGTCGCCGAGGGTGGCCACCAGCTGCTCGCGGCGGGCGCGGTGGGCGTCGATGCGGGCGATCCCGGCGGCCACGGCCTCCCGGGCGGCGTCCCGGGCCCGCTCGGCGGCGGCCCCGGTGGGCACGGCGAACCGCGCCGTGCCCGCGCCGACCCGCTCGGCGAGGGACTGCAGGTCCGGCGCCGCCCCGGAGGTCAGCGCGTGCCACACCGGCAGCGCGACGCCGGCCTCCAGGCCCACCTGGTCGCGGACGGCGTCGACCACCCGGTTCACCCACGGCACCCGGTCGGTGGCCGCACCGTCGCCGGTGACCGGGTCGGTGCCGGTGAGCCCGGCCAGCCGCAGCACGGCGCGCTCGACGGAGACGGTGGTGTGCCGCCGGGCGAGGTCGACGACGGGTTGCGCCGCGCGGGCGGCGAGCTCCCGCGCCCGCGCCACCAGCACCGGGTCCAGCTCCAGCACGTTCACCCGACCTCCCCGGGGGCAGGCATGGCCGTTCTCCTCACGTGTCTCCGATCGGGTCGCCGTCGACCACCAGCAGGCGGCAGGCCGGGCGGGACCGCTCGGCCAGGACGCCGGACAACGTCTGCCCCGTCGCCCACAGCGCCAGGTGCGCGGGCGCGCCGACGGCCAGCGGGCCCTGCGGGTGCTCGCCCCTGACGGCGTGCCAGCCGCCGTGGGTGGCCGCGTCGAAGGCGTCGAAGGGCCGCAGTCCGGACGAGGGCGTGCGGTGGTCGACCGCGGCGTGCACCCCGCCCCAGGGGTCCATGGGGGTGACCGGGGCGTCGCTGCCCAGCGCCAGGGCGACCCCACCGTCGGAGAGGTCGGCGAACGGGTTGCAGGCCCGGGCCCGCGCCGGGCCCAGACGCTCGGCGTACATCCCCTCGCTGCCGCCCCACGCCGCGTCGAACCCGGGCTGGACGCTGGCGACCATCCCCCAGTCGGCCATCCGCGCCACCGCCGAGGGGCCGGCCATCTCCACGTGCTCCAGCCGGTGCCGGCAGGCGCGCACCGCGGCGCGGCCGAGCTCCGCCACCACGGTGCCGACCGCGGTGAGCACCTGCTCGACGGCGGCGTCGCCGATGCAGTGGAAGCCGGCCTGCACGCCGGCGACGGTGCAGGCGCGCACGTGGTCGACGAGGGACGCCGTCGGGAAGCGCAGGCTGCCGGCGGTGCCGGGCCGGTCGGCGTAGGGCGCGCTGAGGGCCGCGGTGTGCGAGCCGAACGCGCCGTCGCAGAACAGGTCCCCCCCGGCTCCGGCCAGCCCCAGCTCGCCGACCACCGCCAGCCCCCCGCGCTCGGCGAGCTCCCCCCAGTACCCGAGGACCAGCGGGCCGGGCTCCTCGGCGGCGAGGGCGAGCAGCCCGGCGAGGTCCTCGGTGCCGGAGACCTCCGGACCGGCCATCTCGTGCACACTGCCGATGCCCAGGGCGGCCGCGGCCGCGAGCGTGGCGCGCTGCGCGGTGCGGCGCTGCCCGGCGCCCACCGCGCCGTAGGCGGCCTGCCGCGCCGCGTGGTGCGCGTCGAGCCGCAGCCGGCCGTCCGGCGCGAACCCGGGCAGCCCGGCGATCCCCGGCACGCGGTCCAGCAGGGCGGTGGAGACGGTGGCCGAGTGGACGTCGACCCGCGCCAGGTAGGCCGGGCGGTCGCCGACGACGGCGTCCACGTCGTGCCGGGAGAGCCCCCGTCCCTCGGGCCAGCCGGTCTCGTCCCAGCCGGTGCCGAGCACGATGCCGTCCCCACGGTGGGCGGCATGCGCGGCGACCGACGCCAACGTCGCCGCCAGGCTCACGCTCGAGTGGAGGTCCAGACCAGTGAGCGCCAGGCCGGTCGCCGTGGCGTGCACGTGGGCGTCGACGAAGGACGGGGTCAGCAGCGCCCCGTCCCCGGCGACCACCCGGTCGGCCGGCGCGGCGTCGGCCGCGTCGCCCAGCCAGGCGATCCGGCCGGCCTCGACGCGCACCGCCCGCTCCCGGCGGTCGCCCACGGTGACGTCGGTGACGAGCAGGCTCATGCGTGCACCCTCGGGTCGATCAGCGCCCGCACTCCCGGGGTGGACCGGTAGAGGTCCAGGGCCAGGGCCGCGTGCCCCGGCGTGTAGCCGTTCCCGATCAGCATGGTCACGTCCGCCGCCATCCCCTCCGCTCCGAGCGCCGCCTGCGCGAACGACGTCGCCATGGAGAAGAAGATCACGGTGCCCCCGTCGGCCGTGGCGAGGACCGCCCCGTGCTCCGCGCCGGGCGCGTCCACGCAGACGACGGTCACCTCGGCCGGCGTGCCGACGGCGGCGGCCACCGCCAGCGGATCGGTGGCGTCGGCGACCACCACCCGGTCGGCGAGCCCGGTCGCGGACAGCCGCGCGGCCTCCCGTTCGTCGCGCACCAGCCCGGTGAGCCCGGTGGCGCCGGCCACCCGCGCCGCGGCCAGGCTCAGGCAGCCGGACTTGCCCGCCGCCCCGAGGACGACGACCGACCGCGCGCCGGTGCGCCCGACGACCCGCGCCGTGGCCGCGGGCGCGCCGCACACGTCGAGGACGGCGAGGGCGACCGCGTCGGGCAGGTCGTCGGGGAGGACGGCGGCCAGCGAGCGGGCGAACAGGACCGCCGTCCCCTCGGCCGGGACCTGCTCGCTGCGCCCGTCCCAGCGGGTGAGGCCGTCGGTGATGGCCAGCGGCGTCAGCGTGAGCGAGACGAGGGTGGCCACCCGCTGGCCCACGGCGAGCCCCAGCGGCGACTCCGGGCCCACCGCGTCGACGACCCCGATGAGCATGCCGCCGGAGCCGGTGACCGGGTTCTGCATCTTCCCGCGCCCGGCGACGATCCCCAGCACCGCCGCCCGCACCGCGTCGCCCTCCCCGCCGCAGGACTGCGCCAGCTGCCGGAAGGACGCCGCGTCGAGGTTCAGTCGCTGTACCGCGACGCGCACCTCGTCCGCCCCGATCGCGGGGTCGGCGTCCAGCCGGCGGGCCGCCTGCGGCAGCACGCCGGGCGGGTCGAGCACCCGGTGCACCCCCAGCGCGCGCGCCGCCGGCAGCAGCTCCGTCGCCATCCTGTCGCTCATCACCGCAGAACCTATCGTGTGGAGCCCGAAAAGCCGAAGATCCTCCCGTATGGTCGGCGCAGACGCGAAGAACGAGGAGGCCCCGACCGTGCTGGAACAGCCCTACGAGTACACCGCCCGCACCCTCGTGGAGCCCGACTGGCGTCGGCTGCCCGGTTTCGCCGACGTGACCGCCGAGCAGTGGCGCGACGCCCAGTGGCAGCGCGCGCACTGCGTGAAGAACGTCCGGCAGCTGCGCGGCGTGTACGGCGACCTGCTCGACGAGGCCTTCTACGCCGACGTGGAGGCCGACCAGGCCGGACGCGCCACGATGTCGCTGCTGCTGCCGCCGCAGATGATCAACACGATGGTGCCCGACGCCGTGCCGGACACCGCCGCGCTGCTGGCCGACCCGGTGCGTCGCTACATGCTCCCGGTCGCCTCCGACCGGCTGCCCGGGGACGCCGCCAGCCACCCCTACGCCGCGCGCGACTCCCTCCACGAGCACGAGATGTGGGCGGTCGAGGGGCTCACCCACCGCTACCCCACCAAGGTGCTGGCCGAGCTGCTGCCCACCTGCCCGCAGTACTGCGGTCACTGCACCCGGATGGACCTGGTCGGCAACTCCACGCCCGCCGTCGCCAAGCTCCGGTTCGACCTCAAGCCGGTCGACCGGCACGCCGCGATGCTGGACTACCTGCGGGCCACCCCCGGGGTGCGCGACGTCGTCGTCTCCGGCGGGGACGTCGCCAACCTGCCGTTCCGCAGCCTCGAGGCGTTCGTGTCCGGGCTGCTGGAGATCGAGTCGGTCCGGGACGTCCGGCTGGCGTCCAAGGCGCTCATGGGCCTGCCGCAGCACTGGCTGCAGGACGACGTCGTCGAGGGCATGGGCCGGCTGGCCGCGACGGCCCGGGCGCGCGGGGTCTCCCTCGCGGTGCACACCCACGTCAACGCCGGCCAGCAGGTGACCCCGCTGGTGGCCGAGGCGGCGCAGGCGATGCTGGCGGCCGGGGTCCGCGACGTGCGCAACCAGGGCGTGCTGCTGCGCGGGGTCAACGCGACCGCGCCCCAGCTGCTGGACCTGTGCTTCGCCCTGCTCGACGGCGCGGGGATCACGCCCTACTACTTCTACATGTGCGACATGGTGCCCAGCGCCGAGCACTGGCGGGTCTCCCTGGCCCGGGCCCAGACGCTGCAGCACGACCTCATGGGCTACCTGCCCGGCTTCGCGACGCCGCGCATCGTCTGCGACGTCCCCTACGTCGGCAAGCGCTGGGTGCACCAGGTCGCCGAGTACGACCGCGAGCGCGGCATCAGCTACTGGACGAAGAACTACCGCACCGGCATCGAGCGGGACGACGAGGACGCCCTCGACCGCCGCTACACCTACTACGACCCCATCCCGACGCTCCCCGCGAGCGGGCAGGCGTGGTGGCGGGTGCGGGCGGGCTGGGACCTCGACGCCGCCGACCGCGCGGCCGCCGCGTCGCGGGCGGTGTCCCTGGCCGACTGAGCAGGCCACCCGCGCCGGCAGCGTCCCGGGTGGTGGCCGGGAGGGCCGGGGGGTAGGCAGGGCGGGTGACGGCCGACGGCAGGGTGCTGCAGACCGCGCGGCTGCGGCTGCGGCCGTGGAACACCTGCCGGGACGACCTCGCCCGGCTGCTGGACCTCTACGGCCGCGACGAGGTCACCCGCTGGCTGGGCGGGTGTCCGTCGGTGACGCCGGTGGAGCTCGTGGCGCGCTGGGCGGCGGTGTCCGCGGTCGACGAGCGATCCGGTGTGTGGGCGGTCGAGGTGGCCGGCACCGGCGTCGTCGCCGGCACGCTGCTGCTCAAGCCGCTCCCCGGCGGGGTCGGGGAGGTCGAGGTGGGCTGGCACCTGCACCCGGACTCCTGGGGCCACGGGTACGCCACCGAGGCCGCCCGCGTGGTCATCGACCGGGCGTTCGCCGCGGGGCTGCCGGAGGTGTACGCCGTCGTGCGGCCGGGCAACGCGCCGTCCCTGGCCGTCTGCCGCCGGCTGGGCATGACGCACCTGGGCCGGATGCGGCGCTGGTACGACGTCGACCTCGAGGTGTTCCGGCTGATGGCGCCGGTGGTCGTCGACTGAGGGCGGACCCCGTCAGCGAGCGGTGCGCCGGCGGGCCAGCACGGCCTTGATGCGGGCCACGGGGTGCGGCCGCGGCAGCCTCGTGGCGGTGCCCCGGACGTCGTGGTGGTCCCGGTGGGTGGCCTCCTCCGGCGTCGGCGCGGTCCCGCCCAGGTGGGCCGGCAGCCACCAGCGGTCCTCGGGGCCGGCCGGCCGCTGCGGGTAGCTGCGCTGCGCCTCGTCGACCAGGGCCTCCATCGACGCCCGGATCCGCCGCAGCAGCTGCTGGGTCTTCTCCCCCGGCTCCGGGACCAGGGGCTCCCCCAGCACCACGGTGATCGCGACGTCGCGCCGGAGGTCCACGGGATGGCCCTTGGTCGCCACCCGCTGGCCGCCCCACACCGCGGCCGGGATGACCGGCACGCCGGCGTCGATCGCCATCCGGGCGGCACCGGCCTTCAGCTCCTTGACCATGAAGCTGCTGCTGATCGTCGCCTCGGGGAAGACGCCGACGACGTGGCCGTCCTTGAGCGCCCGGACGGCGGCCTCGAAGGCGGCCGCGCCGGCGCGGCGGTCGACCGGGATGTGCTGCATCGCGCGCATGAACGGGCCGGAGAAGCGGTGGTGGAACACCGACGCCTTGGCCATGAACCGCACCAGGCGCCGCTGCGGCAGCGCGGCCAGGCCGAGGAAGGTGAAGTCCAGGTAGCTGACGTGGTTGCTGCAGATGATCGCCCCGCCGGACGCCGGGACGTGCTCGCCGCCGCGGACGTCGAACCGGAAGCGGAGCAGGCGGAAGACGACCAGGGCCAGGCGGATGACCGCCCGGTAGGGCCGGTCGCGCGGGTCGGGGCGGGGTCCGAAGAGGTCCCTCCGGACGACGTCGCGCCAGCTCGCGGTGTACATGGGCGGACCATATCCGTCCCGGCCGGACGGCGTGCCCGGGCCCGCGGTCACCGGTGGGTGACCTCGACGGCGGCACGCACGACCGCGGCGAGGTCGCCGGTGTCCTCGTGGACCCGGCGCTGGAACTCCGCTCCGGTGCCCCGGTCCAGGACGGCGGCGACCCCGTCGGCGACCCGCTGCTGGTCGCCGGCCTGGGCCAGCGCCGGCCGGACGTGGTCGAGCAGCGCGGCGACGACCTCGGCGGCCGGCGCGGGGCGGCCGGTGCGCGGGTGGACGAGGTCCCCGGCCAGACCGGAGCGGCCGGCCCGCCAGGCCGCCACCCGGATGACCTCGCTGCGGACGGCGGGCGCGGGCACGCCGTCCCGCCACTCCCCCGCGGCGGTCGTCACCAGGCCGCGGACCAGCCCGGCGAGGGTGACCGCGTCCTCGGCGCGCAGGGCGACGTCGGCGATGCGCACCTCGACGGTGGGCCAGCGCTCGGACAGGCGGGCGTCGAAGTAGACCATCCCGGTGTCCACGATCGTCTCGGTGGCGACCAGCTCGGCGATGAGCCGGTGGTAGGCCGCGGCGTCGGCGAACAGCTCGGTGGGACCGGAGGAGGGCCAGCGGTTCCAGGCCTGGGAGCGGAAGCTGGCGTGGCCGCTGTCGCGCCCCAGCCAGAACGGGGAGTTGGTGGTCAGCGCCGTGAGGACCGGCAGCCACGTGCGGATCCGGTTCAGGACGGCGACGCCCTCCTCGTCGTCCTCCACCGAGACGTGCACGTGGCAGCCGCAGGTGAGCTGTTCCAGGGCGGTCAGGCCGAAGGTCTCGGTCATCTCGGTGTAGCGCTTCCCCGGCGTGGTGACCGGCTCGACGTCGACCGGGGAGCTGGCCAGGGCGGCGACCCGTGCGCCGACGGCCCGCGCGGCGGCGTCGGCACGTCCGCGCCAGTGCCGCAGGTCGGTGAGCACGTCGGTGAGGTCGGCGCAGACCCGGGTGGCGAACTCCAGCTGCTGGGCCTTGAGCTCGGGGACCAGGTGTCCCCGCGGGTCGCCGCCGTCCCCGTCGTCGGGTGCGGCATGATCGGTGCGCTCGCGGTCGGCCCGGTCGTGCTCGGGGACGGTCTCGCCCTCGCCACGGCGGGCGGCGACCTCCAGGGCGGCCGGCCCGCGCGGCACCGGCCGCCCGTCGGGGTCGACGACCAACAGCTCTTCCTCCACGCCCACGGTGCGCACCAGCTCATGATCACCAGCGGCGGGCTCCGGCGCGCGCCGAGCGGGCGAGACGTCGGGCACTCTCCCGTTATGCCCAAGTGTTCAGAAAGAACACTGGTCCCTGCCGGGGCCAGTGCCCCTCCCCGTGCCGACGCGAGGGCGGACGCGCTCGCTGCTCCGGCGCCGCAGGCGCCGCGCGTGGTCGATGGCAGGTGACCACAGCAACGGGTTGCTTTTTTGTTGGGGATAACGGTAGACTTCCGTCATGACGGGTGGGTGGCAGCAACCGCTGCCGTCGATGCCGGCTCCTCCGGCGGAACGCTCCTGGCGGCGCCTGCGCCCGCCCGAGGGGTACGAGAAGCAGTGGCGCCGGCTGGTGGACGCCGCGCTGGAACTGGGCCTGAGCCCCGACTCCCTCGCCGAGGACGGGCTGACCCCCATCGCCGCCGCCCGGGGCTGGAAGCCGGCGACCGTGGCGCTCTACAGCAAGGTGGCCCGCTACGGCGGCGTGGCGCTGCCGACGGTGCGCACCCCGGAGCCGGATCCGCCCGCGCTCGACCTGCGCCCCCTGACCCGGATCCGCAGCGACGACCCCGAGCACCTGCGCACCGTCGCCTGGTGCGCGCTGGCGCTGAACTGGCCGGGCACCGTCGGGCAGTTCCGGGCGCTGCGCCGCGACCAGGTCCACGCCACGGCCCGCCGGCTCCTGGTGCGGACCGACGACGGCGAGTGGTCGGTGCCCGGCGCGCTCACCGCCTGGCACGCCTGGGAGGCCCGCCGCGCCCGGTTCCCCGCGCTGGCCGACAGCCCGTGGGTGCTGCCGGCGCTGCGCCGCGGTCCCGGCCTGGCCTCGGCGGTCGGCGGGCAGCTGTCCACGCAGGCGCTGCAGGTGACCTTCGCCAAGCACGCCGTCCGGACCGCGCACCACCTCCGGCTGACCGCTCCGCCGTCCCGCCGGGAGCAGGCCGAGGCGCTGGCGGTGGCCTACCTGACGCTGTCCTACGACTCCTACCGGCGGCTCGCGCTGGCCGCCGGGGCCGCGCCGGTCAGTCCCCGCGGCGCCGTGCGGGCGCTGCGCACCGTCGCCCGCACGGCGCGGCGAGCCGGCTGACGCGGGGCCCGCCGAACGGTCGCCGGGCGCCTCAGAGCAGGGCCAGCTGCTCCGGCGCCGCCGGCGGGGCGGCCCGCGACGCCCCGTCGGGGAACGCCGGGCGCGCGGGCCCGCGCCGGGCCGGCGGCAGGCTCCCGGCCGGGAAGTCGCCGTCCTCGTCGCCCGGGAGGCCGCGGGGCGTGGCCTCCGCCGCCGGGGTGCCGCGCGCCGCTCCCCCGGCCTGCCGGTCCAGCCCGTGCGCCGCCAGCAGCGGCGCCACCCGACCGGCCAGCCACCGGCGGTACTCCGGTGCCACCGCGGCGCCGCGGCGGTAGAGCTGCCGGTAGCGCGGCACCAGCCGCGGGTGCTCGCGGGCCAGCCACGCGGAGAACCACTCGCGGGCGCCGGGCCGCAGGTGCAGCGGGACGACGGTGACCCCGCTCGCGCCGGCCGCGGCGATCGCCGCGATCGCCGCGTCCAGGTCGGCGCGGCGGTCGGTCAGACCGGGCAGCACCGGGGCCAGGAACACCCCGCAGGGCAGCCCCGCGTCGGTGATGGCCCGGACCAGCTCCAGCCGGGCCCGCGGGCTGGGCACCCCCGGCTCCAGGGAGCGCTGCAGCTCGTCGTCCAGGATCGCGACCGACACCCCCAGGCCGAGCGGGACGTCGCGGGAGGCGGCGGCCAGCAGCGGCAGGTCCCGCCGCAGCAGGGTGCCCTTCGTCAGGACGGAGAACGGCGTGCCGGAGCCGGCCAGCGCGGAGACCACGCCGGGCATGAGCCGGTAGCGGCCCTCGGCCCGCTGGTAGGGGTCGGTGTTGGTGCCCAGCGCGACGTGCTCCCGCCGCCAGGACGGCCGGCCCAGCTCCCGGCGCAGCACGTCGACGACGTTGGTCTTGACCACGACCTGGGAGTCGAAGTCCCGCCCGGTGTCCAGCTCCAGCCACTGGTGGGTGCCGCGGGCGTAGCAGTAGACGCACGCGTGACTGCAGCCCCGGTAGGGGTTGACGGTCCAGCGGAAGGGCACGGGCGAGGGGCCGGGGACCTCGTTGAGCGCGCTCCTGCTGCGCACCTCGTGGAACGTCAGGCCCGGGAACTCCGGCACCTGGACGCTGCGCAGCAGCCCGCGCACGGTGGGCATGCCCGGCAGCGTCGCCGGCTCCACGGCGTCGATGCGCTGCACGTCCCATCGCATGCCCGCCATCCGAACACACGTTCGAGGCGCTGTCCAGGTGGCGCGTCAGAGGGGCGGGCGGTCCTCGTAGAAGGTCGAGAGCACCACCGTCGTCCGGGTCGTGACGTTGGCCGCCGCGCGGATCCTCTGCAGCAGCACCTCCAGCCCGTCGGGCGAGGGGACCCGCACCTTGAGGATGTAGCTCTCCACCCCGGCCACCGAGTGGCACGCCTCGATCTCGGTCAGGTGGGCCAGCCGCGCCGGGGCGTCGTCGGGCTGCGCGACGTCGATGGGCGTGATGGACACGAACGCGGTGAGCCCCAGCCCCAGCGACCGGGCGTCGACCTTCGCGTGGTAGCCGGTGATCAAGCCGCGCTGCTCCAGCCGGCGCACCCGCTGGTGGACCGCGGACACCGACAGCCCGACCCGCTCGGCGAGCTCGGTGTAGCTGGCCCGGCCGTCACGGGCGAGCGCGGCCAGCAGCGCGCGGTCGACGTCGGCCGACGGCGTGGCCGCGCCGCCTCCCCCGGACTCAGCCGGCGAGGACGGCGAGCCCACGGGGACCCTCGTTGACGCTCACGACGCCGTCCCCGGTGCAGACGACGATGTCCTCGATGCGGGCGCCGCAGCGGCCCGGCAGGTAGATGCCCGGCTCCACGGAGAACGCCATGCCCGGCACCAGCGGCAGGTCGTTGCCGGCCACGATGTAGGGCGCCTCGTGGGTGTCCAGGCCGATCCCGTGCCCGGTCCGGTGGATGAAGTACTCGCCCCACCCGGCGGCGGTGATGACCTCGCGGGCCGCGGCGTCGACCTGCTCGGCGGTCACCCCGGGCCGGACGGCGGCGGTCCCGGCCGCCTGCGCCTCCTGCAGGACGGCGTACCACTCGGCGACCTCCCCGTCCGGCTCCCGGCCGACCGCGTAGGTCCGGGTGCAGTCGGAGCGGTAGCCGGTCGCCGTCTCCCCGCCGATGTCGACCACGACCACGTCGCCGTCCTCGATCACCCGGTCGGAGAGCTCGTGGTGGGGGCTGGCCCCGTTGGGCCCGGAGCCGACGATGGTGAAGTCGACCGCCACGTGGCCCTCGGCGAGGATCGCCGCGGCGATGTCGGCGCCCACCTGCGCCTCGGTGCGCCCCACCCGCAGCCACTCGCCCATCCGGGCGTGCACCCGGTCGATCGCGGCACCGGCCGCGGCCAGCTCGGCGACCTCGGCCGGCGTCTTCACCATCCGCAGCCGGTCGACGACCGGGGCGGCCAGCTCCAGCGCCGAGCCGGCCAATGCGCGCTGGACGCCGAGGGCGTGCTCGGCCCACGTGCGCGAGCCGACGGCCACGCGGACGGGGGCGCTCCCGAGGCGGGCGGTGGCGGTGGCGGCCAGCAGCGCGAACGGGTCGTCGGTCTCGTCCCAGGCCAGCACCTCCAGCCCGAGCCCGCCGGCCGGGCCGGCGTCGACCATGGGCGCCTCCAGCCGCGGGACGACGAGGAACGGCTCGCCGCGCCGCGGCACCGCCAGCGCGGTGAGCCGCTCCATCGCGTGGGCGTGGTAGCCGCACAGGTAGCGCAGGTCGGAGCCGGGGGTGACCACGAGCAGGTCGATGCCGAGCCCGGCGGCCACCTCACGCGCGGAGTGCACGCGCTCGACGGTCACCAGCGGCCCGGACGGGGAAGAGGTCGGCACGGACCGCAGACTAGCGACGCGCACTGCGACCGCCCCCGGCCGTTACCGTCGCGGGCTGTGACGACGATGCTGCTGGACGCGGCCAGCCTCTACTTCCGGGCCTTCTACGGCGTGCCGACCAGCGTGACCTCCCCCGACGGCCGCCCCGTCAACGCCGTCCGCGGCTTCCTCGACATGACCGCCCGGCTGCTCACCGCCCACCGCCCGCAGCGGCTGGTCGCCTGCTGGGACGACGACTGGCGCCCGGCCTTCCGCGTCGAGGCGCTGCCCTCCTACAAGGCACACCGGGTGGGCCCCGAGGGCGGCGAGGAGACCCCCGACGAGCTCGGTCCGCAGGTGCCGGTGCTGGTCGACGTGCTCGCCGCGGCCGGCCTGGCCCGCGTGGGCGCGCCCGGCTACGAGGCCGACGACGTCATCGGCACCCTCGCCGAGCGCGCCGAGGGGCCGGTGGACGTCGTCACCGGCGACCGGGACCTGTTCCAGCTGGTGGACGACGCGCGAGGGGTACGGGTGCTCTACACCGCCCGCGGGATCACCGACCTGGAGCTGGTCGACGAGGCGGCGGTGACCGCGAAGTACGGCATCCCGGGGCGGGCCTACGCCGACTTCGCCGTCCTGCGCGGCGACCCCAGCGACGGGCTGCCCGGCGTGGCCGGCATCGGGGCGAAGACCGCGGCGGCGCTGATCACCGAGTTCGGCGACCTGGCCGGCATCCGCGCCGCCGCCGCGCGCACCGTCGTCCCGAGGGCGCCGCTCACCAAGGGCGTGCTCGAGAAGCTGCACGCCGGGGCGGACTACCTCGACGCCGCGCCGGTGGTGGTGGCCGTGGCCCGGGACATCGACCTGCCGCCGGTCGCCGACGAACTGCCCCGCCGACCGGCCGACCCGGACGCGCTGGCCGCGCTGGCGGCCGCGCACGGCATCGAGTCCTCGGTCAGGCGGCTGGGTGCCGCCCTCGGCTGGCCGGCCTGACCGGTCGGGTCAGATCTCGTCCCAGGAGTACTCGGCCAGGACCACGTTGGTGATCCGGATCTCCAGGGTGACGTCCTCGCCGTCGGCCGTGGTGCCCGAGCACTGGTAGACGGCGTCGGGCTCGACGGTCATCTCCGCCGGACAGTCGAGGTCGATGGCCACGCCCTCCCGCTCCTCGAACTGCGCCGCGACGTCCCGTTCGACGGCCGACGGGTCGAGGACGGTGTCACCGAGGACCCGAGCGAGGACGACCGCGAGGGCCAGCAGCACGCCGAGGGTGAGCAGGCCGAGCAGGAGACGCAGGCGCGACCTCCGGGGCGTCGTCGCGGCCCCGTACGGAGGCCGGCCCGGTCCGTGGGCCGGCTGCGGACCCGGCGGCCCGTACGGCGGCTGGCCGTACGGCTGACCGGGCGGCCCGTACTGACCGGGCGGGCCGTACGGACCCGGCTGCCCGTACGGCTGACCGGGTGGGCCGTACGGACCGGGCGGGCCGTAGGGCCCCGGGGGCTGCTGGCCGTACGGCTGCCCGCCGTACCCACCCGGCGCAGGCCCGCCGTACGGCCCCGGCTGCTGCGGGGGCTGGCTCCCGGGCGGGCCGTACTGCCCCGGCTGCCCGTACGGCCCCGGCGTGCCGCCGCCGGGGGGTGGGTTGGTCATCGTCGCTCCCGGTCGCGGATCTGGCAGGCCCGTGACCGCGCGTCACCGGGCGGGTGGATTGTGCACCACGGGCGGCGCCCGGACGGGGCTGCGAACCGCAGGTCAGCCACCCACCGCGACCGCGACCACACCCCGCCGCACCCGGTCCACGGCCCTGCGGGCGGTCGCGGCCACCGGGTCCTCGGCGCTCTTGGCCAGCTGGTCCAGCAGGTCGATGAGCTGCCGCGCCCAGCGCACGAAGTCCCCGCCCGACAGCTCGGTGCCGGCCTGCTCGGCACCGGCCAGGACGCGGTCGAGGCTCTGCCCGTCGGCCCAGCGGTAGGCCGCCCACGCGAAGCCGAGGTCGAGGTCCCGGGTGCCGGGCACGCCGTGGTCGAGCTCCACGTCCTGCAGCCGCGCCCGGACCCGTCGCATCTCGGCGATCGCCGCGGCGACCTTGCCGGCCGGCACGGCGGGCTGGCTCGGGTTGTCGCGGCGGGCCTCGAACACCAGCGTGGAGACCGCGGCGGCCAGCTCGGCCGGGTTCAGCCCCCGCCAGACGCCGCCGCGCAGGCACTCGGCGACCAGCAGGTCGGCCTCGGACCAGATCCGGGCCAGCCGGCGTCCGTCATCGGTGACCACGGGGACGTCGTCGACGGCCGGCACGGCCTCGGTGTCCGCCGGCACCAGCGGCGCCACCTCCGGCACGAGGTAGCCCAGTTCCTCCAGGACGTCGCAGGTGCGGTCGAACTGCCGGGTGAGCGAGCCGGTGCGCTCGGCCATCCGGCGGTGCGTGGCCTCGGCCTCCCGCACGGCGCGCAGCCAGCGTTCGGCGGCGCGCACCCGCTCCTCGCGGTCGGGCAGTGAGTGCACGGGGTGGGCCCGCAGCGCGCGCCGCAGGTCGTGCAGCACCGGGTCGTCGGCGGCGGCCGAGCGCTGCTTGACCCGGCGCGCGCCGAGGTCGTGCTCGACCCGGGCGTTGCGCAGGGTGGCGGCGAGGTCCCGGCGGGCGTGCGGGCTGCGGTGGTTGAAGTTCTTGGGCACCCGCACGCGGGCCAGCGCGGTGACCGGCGTCGGGAAGTCCACCGTGCCGAGCCGGCCGGCCCACTTGTCCTCGGTCAGCACCAGCGGCCGGGGCTCGGCGAGGTCGGTGACGCCCGGGTCCAGGACGACGGCCAGCCCCTGCCGGCGGCCGGTCGGCACCCGGATGACGTCGCCGGGCCGCAGCGCGGCGAGCGCGTCCGCGGCCTCCATCCGGCGCTTGGCCTGGGAGTCCCGGGACAGCTCCTTCTCCCGGTCGGCGACCTGCTGCCGCAGGAGGGCGTACCCGCCGACGTCGCCGTGGTCGGAGTGCATCTCCGCGGCCCAGCGCTCGGCGTCCTTCTCGTGGCGGGCGGCGGCACGGGCCAGCCCCACGACCGAGCGGTCGGCCTGGAACTGGGCGAAGGAGGAGGCCAGCAGCTCCCGGGCCCGCGCCCGGCCGAAGGAGCCGACCAGGTTGACCGCCATGTTGTAGCTGGGGCGGAACGAGGAGCGCAGCGGATAGGTGCGGGTGCTGGCCAGCCCGGCGACGACGGAGGGGTCCATGCCGGGCGCCCAGACGACGACGGCGTGCCCCTCGACGTCGATGCCGCGGCGGCCGGCCCGGCCCGTGAGCTGGGTGTACTCCCCCGGCGTCACGTCGACGTGCGCCTCGCCGTTCCACTTGACCAGCCGCTCGAGGACGACGGTGCGCGCGGGCATGTTGATGCCCAGCGCGAGGGTCTCGGTGGCGAACACCGCCTTGACCAGCCCGCGGACGAAGCACTCCTCGACGGTCTCCTTGAACGCCGGGACCAGCCCGGCGTGGTGGGCGGCCAGCCCGGCCAGCAGCCCCTCGCGCCACTCCCAGAAGCCGAGGACGTGCAGGTCCTCCTCCGGCAGCGACCCGGTGCGCTCGTCGATGACCGCGGCGATCTCCGCCCGCTCGCGCTCGTCGGTGAGCCGCAGGCCGGCCCGCAGGCACTGGTCGACGGCGGCGTCGCAGCCGTTGCGGCTGAAGACGAAGGTGATCGCCGGCAGCAGCCCGGCGCGGTCGAGCCGCTCGATGACGTCGGGCCGGGCCGGTGGTTTGTAGCGGGGCTTGTGCCAGTCCCGCTCCCGGCGGGAGCCGCCGTTGCCGCCGCCCCAGCTGTCGATCCGCCGCTCGTACTCCCGCACGTACCGGACCAGCTCGGGGTCGACGACGCTCGCGCCCCGGTCGCGGGTGGACAGCACCCGCGGCGACTCGCCCTGCTCGGCGGCGTGCGCGGCCGGGCGCAGGGAGAACAGGTCGAACACCCGGTTGCCGACCAGCATGTGCTGCCACAGCGGGATCGGCCGGACCTCGCTGACGACCACCTTCGTGTGCCCGCGCACGGTGACCAGCCAGTCGGCGAACTCCTCGGCGTTGCTCACCGTGGCCGACAGCGACACCAGGGTCACCGACTGCGGGAGGTGGATGATCACCTCCTCCCACACCGCGCCGCGGAACCGGTCGGCGAGGTAGTGCACCTCGTCCATGACGACGTAGCCGAGGCCGTCGATCGCCGGCGACTCCGCGTAGAGCATGTTGCGCAGCACCTCGGTGGTCATCACGACCACCGGCGCGTCGCCGTTGATGGCGTTGTCACCGGTGAGCAGGCCGACCTTCGCCTCGCCGTAGCGCTCCACCAGGTCGGCGTACTTCTGGTTGGAGAGGGCCTTGATCGGCGTCGTGTAGAACGCCTTGCGCCCCTCGGCCAGCGCCCGGTGGACGGCGAACTCCCCCACGACGGTCTTGCCGGCGCCGGTGGGGGCGCAGACCAGCACGCCGGCGCCCTCCTCCAGCGCCTCGCAGGCCTCCACCTGGAAGGGGTCCAGGGAGAAGGACAGCTCGGCGGTGAAGTCGGCCAACGTGGGATGGGCACTGCGCCGCCGGGCAGCCGCGTACCGCTCAGCGGGGCTGGACATGGCTCCACGTTAGGCCGAGTGGCCGACCTCGGCTCGGCCGGTGCCGACGACGCGCACGGCCCCGGGCACGCAGACGCTCACGGCCGGCAGCGGGGTGACCGGCTCGCCGTCGGCGTAGGTGCGCAGCCCCTCCCCCGCCAGCTCCACCCGGGCGGCCCGGTGCACCGCGACGGCGGGGTGGGTGACGTGCGTGCCGGCGCCCAGCCGCGGCCGGGTGCGCACCAGCTCCCGGCGGCTGACCGGGCCGACGACGGTGACGTCGAACCACCCGTCGCCCGGATCGGCCCCGGGGCAGACCCGCAGTCCGCCGCCGTACCAGGCGGTGTTGCCGACGGCGACCAGCGTCACCGGCAGGGTGCGGGGCACCCCGTCGAGCACGAGCGTCACCTCGCACGGCCGCAGCCGGGCCAGCTCGGCGAGGACCGCGACGTCGTAGCGGCGGGGCCCGCGGGGCCAGCGCAGCCGGTTGGCGCGGTCGGTGACCGCGGCGTCGAAGCCGCAGCACAGCACCGTGGCCCACCAGCGGTCCCCGGTGCGCCCGGCGTCGAGGTCCCGGGCCACGCGCGCGTGCAGGTCCTCGGCGGCGGCCCGCGCGGCGGCGACGGGGTCGGCCGGCGTCCCGAGGGCCAGGGCCAGGTCGTTGCCGGTGCCGGCCGGGACCACCGCCAGCGGGGTGCCCGTGCCCGCGACGGCCTGCAGTCCGGCGTGCGCGGCGCCGTCCCCACCGACCGCCACGACCGCCCGGACGCCGGAGGCGACCGCCGCGGCGGCCTGCCGCTCGGCGTCGGCGCGGGTGGTCGCCGGCAGCAGCCGCGGCGGGAGGCCGGCGGAGCGCAGGACCGCGAGCACGGCGTCGGCGGCCCCGCCGGCCCGGCCGCGGCCCGCGGCGGGGCTCACCAGGACGGCGACCCCGGCGTCGGCCCCCCTGCACGGGCCGCCCGTGGCACTGCGGGGGACGGCGGGCAGGCGGTCCCCTCAGCGGGAGGAGCGGACCGCAGGACCCTCGACCGGCTCGTCGTCCTCCCGGCGCAGGTCGTCGACCGGCGTGGGCGCGACGTCGAGCTCCGACGGGGCGGCGTCCAGCGGGGAGGCCTCGTCGTCGGACAGGTCGTGGAAGTGGTCGGCGGCGGCGCGCTTGGCCCGGCGGCGGTCCACGAACCGGGCGATCTGGATGGCCATCTCGAACAGCAGGATCATCGGCCCGGCCATCAGGAGCATCGTGAACGGGTCCTGGGTGGGGGTGACGAACGCGGCGAAGACGACGGTGAGGAAGAAGATCCACCGCCGGCTCTTGCGCAGCACCTCGTAGCTGAGGACACCGACCAGGTTCAGCGCGATCGCGATCAGCGGCACCTCGAAGCTGACGCCGAAGGCCACCAGCAGCGAGAGCACGAAACCGATGTAGTCCTGGGCGGTGA
Organism: Geodermatophilus sp. SYSU D00742; assembly: GCF_054049935.1. Classification (NCBI taxonomy): domain Bacteria; kingdom Bacillati; phylum Actinomycetota; class Actinomycetes; order Geodermatophilales; family Geodermatophilaceae; genus Geodermatophilus; species Geodermatophilus sp. SYSU D00742. The sequence continues at coordinate 15,764 of NZ_JBJGYJ010000027.1, read as the reverse complement.
GGGCGACCACCACGCCGTCGCCGGCGAGGCTGAGCAGCAGCTCCAGACCGGCCGACAGCGAGATGTAGGCCAGCACCGCGCCGAGGGCGAACAGCGCCGTCGACACCGCGACGAAGCCGATGCCGTAGCGCTTCTCGTTGCGCTTGAGGCCGGGGGTGATGAACGCCCACAGCTGGTAGAGCCAGAACGGCGCCGACAGCACCGTGCCGACCAGCAGGCTCACCTTGAGCCGGATGAACACCCCGCCGAAGACGTCGGTGATCAGCAGGCCGCAGGGGCTGCCGGAGTCGCCGTAGCGCAGCTCGCCGGGCAGGCCGCAGTACGGCGCCCGGATGAAGTCACCCAGACCGTGGGCGTACCACCAGAAGGCGAACCCGGCGGCCAGCACGAGCGCCAGCAGCGCCTTGGCGACGCGGTTGCGCAGCTCGGTGAGGTGCGCGATGAGCGTCATCGTCGCCGCGGCGTCACGCGGCGGACGGCGTCGCCGTCGGAACCGTCGCGGGCCGTCGTCGCTCATGGTGGTGCCGGGGTGCGAGGGGCTCAGCGGGCGCTGTCGCTGCGCCGTGCGGCGCGCGCCCGCAGTTCGGCGGCCCGGGCCTCCGCGGCCAGCGCCTCGGCCTCGAGGGCGGCGGCGTCGGGGCCGGTCGGCGGGAGGACCTCACCGCGCACGGGGGTGGTCTTGGCGGCGTCCTTGGTGCGGACGTCGTCGTCCTTCATGCCCTTCATCTCGCCCTTGAAGATGCGCAGCGAGCGCCCGAGCGAGCGCGAGGCGTCCGGCAGCTTCTTGTAGCCGAAGAGCAGCAGGATGGCCAGGATGATCAGGCCGATCTCCAGGGGGCCGAGTCCGGCCATGACGGTCCTCCAGGGGTGCGGTGGGCACCGACGATGCTACGTGGCCGAGCCCCGTGTGCATCCCCCGCAACCGGGGGGTCGGCGGGTGAGATCAGGGTGAACGTCCGGTGTCCGCCGCCCGCGCCGCGGCCGACTGCACCTCGGCGAGCACCGGGCGCACGTCGCGCTCGAGCGCCTCGAGCTCCCGGCGCAGCCGGGTGAGCGCGCCGAACAGCCCGTAGCCGAGCGCGCCGAGCACGACGACGGCGAGCACGGCGACGGCGATCCAGACGACCAGCAGCACGGGGCGACCCTAGTCCCCGGCCCGCGGCGACCGCGGCGGCTCCACCCCGTACCGCGCCAGCGCCGCCCGCGCGTCGGCGGCGACGGCCGCGGCCAGCTCGGCGGGCTCGTCGACCGTGGCCGCGCCGCCGAGGGAGGCGACCAGTCGCCGCGCCCAGGCGACGTCGGCGGTGCGGACGGCCACGGCGAGCCCGCCGGGCGGGTCCTCGACCTCGCGGACCTCCTCGACCGGGTAGTACTCGGCGACCCAGCGGGCGGTGCGGGCCAGCCGCAGGCGCACCACCGGCGACCCGGGCTCGGGCTGGTAGAGCCCGGCGTCCACGTCGCGCAGGTGCAACCCCGGCGGCGGAGCCGACGGCTCCTCGAGGACCTCGACGTCGTCGATCCGGTCCAGGCGGAACAGCCGGACGCCGGCGACCTCGCGGGACCAGGCCTCCAGGTACCACCGCCCGTCGACCAGCAGCAGCCGGATGGGGTCCACGGTGCGCTCGGTCCGCTCGTCGCGCGTGGGCACGTAGTAGTGCAGGTGCAGCGCCCGCTGCCGCTCCAGCCCCTCCCGGACGACGGCCAGCGCCTGCTCCCGGGCGTCCACCGACAGCGCCACCGGGCTGACCCGCTCGCCGGCGTGTCCGGCGGCCGCCGACACCTTGGCCAGCGCACGGCTGACCGCCTCCCGCTCGGCCAGGCCCGGCAGCTCCAGCAGCGTGCGCAACGCGACCACGAGGGCGACCGCCTCGTCGGTGGTCAGCCGCAGCGGCCGCACCATGCCGGCGGTGAAGGTGACCCGCACCCGGTCGCCCTCGAAGGCCAGGTCGATGAGGTCGCCGGGCCCGTAGCCGGGCAGGCCGCACATCCACAGCAGCTCGAAGTCACGGCGCAACTGCCGCTCGGGCACCCCGAAGTCGCGGGCCACCTCCGCCAGCGGCACCCCCTCGGGACGGGCGGTGAGGTACGGCACGAGCGCGAGCAGCCGGCTCATCCGCTCGGTGGTCGTGGGCGCCGTCACGCCATCGCCGCCAGCCGGGTCAGCCGCTCGACGACGGCGTCGCGGACGTGGGCAGGTGCCTCCACCACGACGTCCGGGCCGTAGGCGGCGAGCTGGTCGGCCAGGCGCATCGGCTCGGTGGTGCGCACCTGCAGCCGGTCGTCACCGTCCTCGGCCGGCCCCAGCGGGACGGCGTGCCGGCGCAGCCCGACCGCGGTGCCCGGCCGGGCGCGGACCACCACCAGCTGCTCCTCCCCGCGGGACTGCCCGGCGACCATGGCCGCGAGGTCGACGCCCTCCGGCGGCTCGAACGCGCCCCCGGGGCCGACGGGCCGGGGCGTGCCCACCACGCGGGAGAGCCGGAAGACCCGGGGCGCCTGGCGGTCGAGGTCCAGCCCGCCCAGGTACCAGCGGCCGTGCCAGGCCACCACGCCCCACGGCTGGACGTGCCGGCGGGTGGGTGCGTCCTCGTCGGGACGGCGGTAGTCGAACTCGATCACCCGGCGGTCGCGGGCCGCGGCGTAGCAGGGCTCGAACGCCGGCTCGTCGGAGTCCAGGCGGGGGCGCAGCGGGATGGACCGGCTGGTGTCGACGTCCACCCCGGCGGCCTTGAGCTTCACCAGCGCGCTCTGCGCGGCCCCGGCGAGCTGCGCGGACTCCCACAGCCGCAGCGCCAGGCCCACCGCGGCGGCCTCCTCGCCGGTCAGCGTGATCTCGGGCAGCTCGTAGTCGGCCCGGGCGATCCGGTAGCCGTCCTCGGTGTCGAAGACGCTGGTGCGGCCGGTCTCCAGCGGCACGCCCATCTCGCGCAGCTCGGCCTTGTCCCGCTCGAACATCCGCTTGAACGCCTCGTCGGCGCGGGCGGTGCCGTCGTCGGGCTCGTAACCGGGCACCGTGGCCCGGATCTTGGCCGCGGTCACGTACTGCCGGGTGCCGAGCAGGGCGATGACCAGGTTCACCAGCCGTTCCGCCCGCTTCGCCGCCACGCGCCCAGGCTAGTCACGTCGGCCCCGGGTGGTGGGGTGGGCGGCCAGCGGGGCGCACCCGGCCTGGCTAGCCTGCCCGCGTGGGGGAACACGGGACGACGCAGCAACGGATCCGCTGGCGACGGGGCAGGGTGACGGCTCTGGGCCGCTCCTGGCGGGACGCGCAGGAGCTCACGGCCGAGGTGCCGGAGGACGGCGAGGTGCGCGCGCTGGCCCACCCGTCGCTCGTGGGCGTGCCCGAGGTCGGTGACACGGTGCTGCTCAACACCACGGCGTGGGCGCAGCGCCTGGGCACCGGCGGGTACGCCCTGGTGGTCGCCGTCCCCGACCGGCTGCCGCCGGACCCGGCCGGGCCCGGGCACCTGGTCAAGGCCCGGTACACGCCGCTGCAGGTGACCGTGCAGGGCGTCGACGAGCAGGACACCGAGCACCACGGCACCATCGCCGACGCCGAGGACCTCGGTGGCATGCCCGTCGTCGTGGCCGACCTGCACTCGGCGCTGCCCGCGGCGCTCATCGGCGTGCTCGCCACCGACCCGGACCTCCGGGTCGCCTACGTGATGACCGACGGCGGCGCGCTCGTGGCCGGCTTCTCCCGCACGCTGTCGGCGCTGGCGCCGTCCCTGGCCGGGGTGGTCACCGTCGGGCAGGCCTTCGGCGGGGACGTCGAGGCGGTCACCCTGCACACCGGCCTGCTGGCCGCCCGGCACGTCCTGGGTGCGGACGTGGCGATCGTGACCCAGGGGCCGGGCAACCTCGGCACCGGGACACCGTGGGGCTTCTCGGGGGTCGCCGCCGGCGAGGCGTGCAACGCCGTGTCGGTGCTGGGCGGACAGCCGATCGGGGCGCTGCGCATCTCCGACGCCGACCCCCGCCCACGCCACCGCGGGGTCTCGCACCACTCGCTGACCGCCTTCGGCAGGGTGGCGCTGGCCGGGGTGACGCTGGTGGCGCCCCGTGGGCTCGGGTCGGAACTCGGGGGCCAGGTCGAGGAGGACCTCGCCGGTCAGCCCGAGCGCAACCCCGTGGTCTGGATGGACGTGGAGGGGCTGGAGGAGGCGCTGGGCCTGTCCCCCGTGCCGCTGTCGACGATGGGCCGCGGCTACCCCGAGGAGCGGGCCTACTTCCTCGCCGCGGCCGCCGCCGGCCGGTACGCCGCGCTGCGCGTGCCGCTGTGACACTCGTCGGCCGCCGGCCGACACCGCCGCCAGGAGCCGTCCCGGGCTCGCCCTGAGCCCCGCCGTCGCGCCGCGTCGGAGAGCCTCCGGCCCCCGCGCGGCGGGGCGGCCCTCGCAGGGCGGCTGCCGGGGCCTCCTCGCGCGAGCCTCCGGCTCCCGCCGGCCGGCCTCACATGCTGGCGATGAGCTTGTCGACGCGCTCGTCGACGGCCTTGAACGGGTCCTTGCACAGCACCGTGCGCTGGGCCTGGTCGTTGAGCTTGAGGTGCACCCAGTCGACGGTGAAGTCGCGGCGCTTCTCCTGGGCCTTGCGGATGAACTCCCCCCGCAGCCGGGCGCGCGTGGTCTGCGGCGGCACGTTCTTGGCCTCGAACACCCGCGGCTCGTGGGCGACCCGGTCGACGGCGTTGTTGCGCTCGAGCAGGTAGTACAGGCCCCGCTTGCGGCTGATGTCGTGGTAGGCGAGGTCCATCTGGGCGATCCGCGGGTGGGACAGCGGGAGGTCCCGCTTGGCCCGGTAGCGCTCGATCATCGTGTACTTGGTCGCCCAGTCGATCTCGCGGTCGATCAGCGACAGGTCGCCGGAGTCGACGGCCTTGAGCACCCGGCCCCACAGCTCCAGCATCTGCCGGTGCACCGGCCCGAAACCCTCGCGGTCGACGAACTCCGCGGCGCGGCTGTGGTACTCGGCCTGGATCTCCAGCGCCGACATCTCCCGGCCGTTGGCCAGCCGGACCTTGCGCCGTCCGGTCATGTCGTGGCTGATCTCGCGGATGGCGCGGATCGGGTTCTCCAGCGCCATGTCCTTGATCGGGACGCCGGCCTCGATCATCCGCAGCACGAGGTCGGTGACGGCCACCTTGAGCAGCGTCGTGGTCTCGTTCATGTTCGAGTCGCCGACGATGACGTGCAGCCGCCGGTAGCGCTCGGCGTCGGCGTGCGGCTCGTCGCGGGTGTTGATGATCGGCCGGGAGCGGGTGGTGGCCGATGAGACGCCCTCCCAGATGTGCTCGGCCCGCTGGCTGACGCAGTAGATCGCCCCCCGCGGGGTCTGCAGCACCTTGCCGGCGCCGACGACGATCTGCCGGCTCACCAGGAACGGGATCAGCACGTCGGCCAGCCGGCTGAACTCGCCGTGCCGGCCGACGAGGTAGTTCTCGTGGCAGCCGTAGCTGTTGCCCGCGGAGTCGGTGTTGTTCTTGAACAGGTAGATGTCGCCGGTGACACCCTCCTCGGCCAGCCGCTGCTCGGCGTCGACCAACAGGCCCTCGAGGATGCGCTCACCGGCCTTGTCGTGCACCACGAGCTCGGTGAGGTCGTCGCACTCCGCGGTGGCGTACTCGGGGTGGCTGCCCACGTCGAGGTAGAGGCGGGAGCCGTTGCGCAGGAACACGTTGCTGCTGCGCCCCCACGACACCACGCGGCGGAACAGGTACCGGGCCACCTCGTCCGGGGACAGCCGACGCTGCCCGCGGAAGGTGCACGTGACGCCGTACTCGGTCTCGATCCCGAAGATCCGTCGCTCCACGGACCGAGCCTAGGCGCCGGGACCGACACTGGCCCGCCCGCGGCGCACGGCTGCCGCCACCGGCCGTGGGGCCGGCGCGGGAGCGCGCCGGCCCGTGGCCGGGAGGGGCGTCAGGTCGTGGGGGCCTGCCCTCCGCTGCCGGCGGTGCCCCCGGTGTCGGGCGCCGCCGGGTCGCCCAGCCCGGCCGGCGCGCCGGGCTGCGGCGTGCTGGGGGCGTGCGAGGCCGTGTGCGGCTCCTCGACGGTCTCGGCCGCCGCGGCGTCCCCCCGGTCCAGGAGGGTGCGCAGGGCGGCCCCCACCACCCGCCGGAACGCCCGCTTGGGGCGGCGCCGGTCGAGGACGGCGACCTCTAGCTGCTCGGCCGAGAGCAGCGCCGGCCCGCCGTTGCCGGCGGTGGTCGCCGGGCTGACCGCCGACAGCGCCTGCACGCCGACCTTGAGCGCCTCGACGAGGGTCATGCCGGGCAGGAAGTGCTCGCGCAGGTGGGTGCTGACGGCCTCGGCCTGACCGCCCATGACGACGAAGTCCGGCTCGTCGACGACCGAGCCGTCGAAGGTGAGCCGGAACAGCTGGTCGGACTCGGGGGTGTCGCCGACCTCGGCGACGCAGAGCTCGACCTCGTAGGGCTTGGTCTGCTGGGTGAAGATCTCGCCGAGCGTCTGCGCGTAGGCGTTGGCGATCACCCGGCCGGTGACGTCGCGGCGGTTGTACGAGTAGCCGCGGACGTCGGCCAGCCGCACCCCGGCGACCCGGAGGCTCTCGAACTCGCTGTACCGGCCGACCGCGGCGAAGCCGATGCGGTCGTAGAGCTCGCCGACCTTGTGCAGGGTGGAGCTGGGGTTCTCGGCGATGAACAGCACACCGTCGGCGTAGGTGACCACGGCGACGGAGCGACCACGGGAGATGCCCTTGCGGGCGTACTCCGAGCGGTCGCGCATCAACTGCTCGGGCGAGGCGTAGTACGGCATGGTCATGGGATCAGCCCTGCCCGTCCGCGGCGGACCGCTCGTCGACGATCGTCGTGGCGACGGCGGAGACCTCGTCGTCGGTGAGCCGGACGGCGCCCTCGGCGTCCACCCGGTACACGATCGGGTAGAGCCGCCGCACCGGGTCGGGCCCGCCGGTCGCGGAGTCGTCGTCGGCGGCGTCGTAGAGCGCCTCGACGAGGGTGCGGGTGGCGGCGTCCCCGGACAGGCCCGGTCGCCACGTCTTCTTCAGCGAGTTGCGGGCGAACAGCGAGCCGGAGCCGACGGCCGAGTACCCCCGCTCCTCGTAGTTCCCGCCCGTGACGTCGTAGCTGAAGATCCGGCCCGGGCTCACGCCCGGCGCGGCGTCGAGGTCGAAGCCGGCGAACAGCGGGACGACGGCCAGCCCCTGCAGGGCCGCGCCGAGGTTGCCGCGGATCATCTGCGCCAGGCGGTTGGCCTTGCCGTCGAGGGACAGCGTGAGCCCCTCGATCTTCTCGTAGTGCTCGAGCTCCACCTGGTAGAGCTTCACCATCTCGATGGCGATGCCCGCGGCACCGGCGATGCCGATGACCGACCAGGCGTCGGCCGGGTAGACCTTCTCGATGTCCCGGCTGGAGATCAGGTTGCCCATGGTGGCGCGCCGGTCGCCGCCCATGAGCACGCCGCCGTCGTAGGTGACCGCCACGATCGTGGTGCCGTGCGGCGTGACGTCACCGACCGGCAGCTGCGGGACCGGCCGGCGGCCGGGCAGCAGGTCCGGCGCGGTGACGGCGAGGAAGTCGGTGAACGAGGAGCCCACCCGGTCCAGATAGGCGGGCGGGAACCCGCTCCGGCCAGCTGACGACTCGTTCACCCATCCGCCTCTCCCGCCGTGTCCTGCCGGCGTGACCCGCTGCCTCGCCCGGTGCTGCGCGTGCTCCCCGGGCGTCGCTGCGACCCTACCGGCGGGCTCCCCGGCCGGCTGGCCGTGCCCGGAGCGGTGCCCGCGGACTGCTGGAGCCGGTCCGGCGCCTGACGCCGGCGGTGCGACTCCACGGAGCAGGCCGCCACGTGCAGCAGGTACGGGTCGCCCCGGAACCGGCCGAGGCCACCGTTGCCGGGGAAGCTCAGCAGCGCGCGGACGGCGCCGGTCCCGTGGTCGTGGTCGACGTGCGCCGCGGGAGCAGTCCGGCAGATGGCACCGAGACCGCCCTGTGCTCCGAGCACGAGATCCGCCTCGGCGGCTGTGATGCCGTACCGACGGGCCAGGTGGTACGTCCGCCTACCGCCTACCGCCGCCCGGTTCCGTCTGCCGCGAGCGTTGTGGCACGGCAGGCAGTACGCCCCGTGTCCGCTGGCGGCGGCCCGGGATCGCGGGAAGTCCGTCAGCGGGCGGACCTTCGCGCAGTCGGGACACCACTTGTGGCCGTCCGGGACTGTCAGTCCTGTCGGGACCCTGCGGTAGCGACGTGGCTGCGTCCGCCTGGCGTCCCGACTCCGGGCCGACCGTTCGGCCAGGTGCACTCGGCAGTGGAAGGCCAGCCCGTCACGCGACCGCTTGTTCTTGCTGGACTCCGACACAGGCCCGTGTGCGCCGCAGTCCCGGCAGGACTTCGTCTCCACCGAACAAGGTCACCAGAAGATGACCTTGTTCACTGGCCGCCCTTCTGCACGTACGAGCGCACGAACTCCTCGGCGTTCTCCTCGAGCACCTCGTCGATCTCGTCGAGGATGGAGTCGACGTCCTCGGTCATCTCCTTGTGGCGCTCGGCGACCTCGGTGTCGACCGAGGCCTCGACCTCGTCGGTCTCCTCGCGGGTGCGGGTGGCCTTCTGCTGCCCGCCGGTGTCCCTCGTGGCCATGGCTGCCTCCAGGTGGTGTCGTGGCTGGTGCCTGGGACGAAAGCTACCCGCGGGGAGTGACGAACGGGTGTCGGCGGGCGGCCGCGGGACCGTCCGGCGCCCGGGCAACCGCTGAGGTCAGCCGCTGGTGATGGTGTCGACCAGTTCCTGGGCCGAGGAGGTCGACTCGAACAGCCGGCCCACGTGGTCGCGGGTGCCGCGCAGCGGCTCCATGGTGGGGATGCGCACCAGGTTCTCCCGGCCCAGGTCGAACACCACCGAGTCCCAGGACGCCGCGGCGACCTGCGCCGGGTAGCGCCGCAGGCACTCGCCGCGGAAGAAGGCGCGGGTGTCGGTCGGCGGGTGCACCACCGCCCGGGCCACCTCCTCGTCGGTCAGCAGCCGCTGCATGGACCCGCGGGCCACCAGCCGGTGGTAGAGCCCCTTGTCCGGCCGGACGTCGGAGTACTGCAGGTCCACCAGGCGCAGCCGCGAGTCGCCCCAGTCCAGGCCGTCCCGCGACCGGTAGCCCTCCAGCAGCCGCAGCTTGGCCGGCCAGTCCAGCCGGTCGGCGCAGCGCATCGGGTCGATCACGAGGTCCTGCAGCACCTCGGCCCACCGGCGCAGCACGTCGGCGGTCTGCGCGGCGCACTCCCCGGTGCGCTCGACGTGCCGCTGCGCCATCTCCAGGTAGGCCTCCTGGACCTCCAGCGCCGTCATCCGCCGGCCGTCGCGCAGCCGGACCTTGTGCGACAACGAGGGGTCGTGGCTGACCGCCTGCAGGGCCTCCACCGGCTCCTCGATGCTGAGGTCCTGGGTGAGGGTGCGCGCCTCGATCATGGCCAGCACCAGCGACGTCGTCCCCACCTTGAGGTAGGTGGACAGCTCGGCCAGGTTGGCGTCGCCGATGATCACGTGCAGCCGGCGGTACTTGTCGGCGTCGGCGTGCGGCTCGTCGCGGGTGTTGATGATCGGGCGCTTGAGCGTCGTCTCCAGGCCCACCTCGACCTCGAAGAAGTCGGCGCGCTGGGAGAGCTGGAAGCCGCGGGTGCGGCTCTCCGTGCCGATGCCCACCCGCCCGGAGCCGGCGAAGACCTGCCGGGTGACGAAGAAGGGGATCAGGCCGCGGATGATCTCCAGGAACGGCGTCCGCCGGTCCATGAGGTAGTTCTCGTGCGACCCGTAGGAGGCGCCCTTGCCGTCGGTGTTGTTCTTGTAGAGCTGGATCGGCACGGTGCCGGGGATCCGCGCGGCCCGGCGGGCGGCCTCGGCCATGACGTGCTCGCCGGCCTTGTCCCACAGGACGACGTCGCGCGGGTTGGTGACCTCCGGCGTCGAGTACTCGGGGTGGGCGTGGTCGACGTAGAGCCGCGCCCCGTTGGTCAGGATGACGTTGGCCATCCCGGAGTCCTCGTCCAGGTCGTTGTGGTCCAGCGCCTGGGCCGGGGAGAGGTCGAACCCGCGGGCGTCGCGCAGCGGCGACTCCTCCTCGAAATCCCACCGCGGCCGGCGCGGGGTCGGGGCCTCGGCCACCGCCCAGGCGTTGACCACCTGGCTGGAGAGGGTGGTCGGGTTCGCCGTCGGCTGCCCGGGCACCGAGATGCCGTACTCGACCTCGGTGCCCATGACCCGCCGCACGCTCATGCACCAACCCTAGGCCGCGGCACCGACACCGTCCGGCACGGCCCGTGCGCCCGGCGCGGGGCCCGGCCGCGGTGCGCCGGGCCCCGCGCCACCGCCGTGGGGACGCCGACGGCCCGGCTCCCGCGCACAGCGGGGACCGGGCCGTCGACCGGCCTCGTCCCGGGCGCACCCCGGGACTGCGGAGGTGGGCCGGACGGGTCCTGCCCACCTCGGGGAGGCCGGGCCTCCCCGAGGTCCTCCTACAGGTACTGGCCGGTGTTGGTCGCGGTGTCGATGGCGCGGCCGGACTCGGTGCCCTTGCCGCTGATGAGCGTGCGGATGTAGACGATCCGCTCGCCCTTCTTGCCCGAGATCCGCGCCCAGTCGTCGGGGTTGGTGGTGTTGGGCAGGTCCTCGTTCTCCTTGAACTCGTCGACGCAGGCCTGCATGAGGTGGCCGACGCGCAGCCCCCCGGTGCCGGTCTCCAGGCGCTCCTTGATGGCCATCTTCTTGGCGCGGTCGACGATGTTCTGCAGCATCGCCCCGGAGTTGAAGTCCCTGAAGTACAGGACCTCCTTGTCACCGTTGGCGTAGGTGACCTCGAGGAAGCGGTTCTCCTCGCTCTCGGTGTACATGCGCTCGACGGTGCGCTGGATCATCGCGGCGATCGTCGCCTCGCGGCTGCCGCCGTGCTCGGCGAGGTCGTCGGGGTGCAGCGGGAGCGAGGTGGTCAGGTACTTGCTGAAGATGTCCCGCGCGGCCTCGGCGTCCGGCCGCTCGATCTTGATCTTCACGTCCAGCCGGCCGGGCCGGAGGATGGCCGGGTCGATCATGTCCTCGCGGTTGGAGGCGCCGATGACGATGACGTTCTCCAGGCCCTCGACGCCGTCGATCTCGCTGAGCAGCTGGGGCACGATCGTGGACTCCACGTCCGAGGAGACCCCCGACCCCCGGGTGCGGAAGATCGAGTCCATCTCATCGAAGAAGACGATGACCGGCGTGCCCTCGCTGGCCTTCTCCCGGGCCCGCTGGAACACCAGCCGGATGTGCCGCTCGGTCTCGCCGACGTACTTGTTGAGCAGCTCCGGGCCCTTGATGTTCAGGAAGTAGGACTTCGCCGCGCGCGAGCCCTCGCCCTGCACCTCGGCGACCTTCTTGGCCAGGGAGTTGGCCACCGCCTTGGCGATCAGCGTCTTGCCGCAGCCGGGCGGGCCGTAGAGCAGGATGCCCTTGGGCGGGCGCAGCTCGAACTCGCGGAACAGGTCCGCGTGGAGGAACGGCAGCTCGACGGCGTCGCGGATCTGCTCGATCTGCCGGGACAGGCCACCGATGTCGGCGTAGTCGATGTCGGGGACCTCTTCGAGGATGAGCTCCTCGACCTCGCTCTTCGGGATCCGCTCGTACACGTAGCCCGAGCGGGACTCCAGCAGCAGCGAGTCGCCGCTGCGCAGAGGCTGGTCGATGAGGGAGTCGGCGAGGTAGACCACGCGCTCCTCGTCGGTGTGGCCGATGACCAGCGCCCGCGGCGTGACGCCGTCGATCGGCTCCAGCAGCTCCTTGAGCATGACGATGTCGCCGGCGCGCTCGAAGCCGCACGCCTCCACGACGTTCATCGCCTCGTTGAGCATGACCTCCTGGCCGTGCTGCAGCGTCTCGACCTCCACCGACGGGGAGACCGACACCCGCAGCTTGCGGCCACCGGTGAACACGTCGACGGTGCCGTCGTCGTGCCGGCTGAGGAAGACGCCGTAACCGGACGGGGGCTGCCCGAGCCGGTCGACCTCCTCCTTGAGCGTGACCAGTTGCTCGCGGGCGTCGCGCAGCGTGCTGGTGAGCTTGTCGTTGCGCTCCGAGAGGAACGCCGCGCGCCCCTCCGCCTCGGCGATCCGCTCCTCCAGCGCCCGCACCTGCCGGGGGCTCTCGGCCACCTTGCGGCGCAGGAGACCGATCTCCTCCTCCAGGTAGGAGATCTGGCTGAGCAGCGCGGCCACGTCACGCTCACGCCGCGCTCGGAACTCGTCGGGACCCAGGCCCATCGCGCACCTCCGCACACATCGGGAGAGCCAGGAGGCAAATCTATACACGCCCGGCGACAGCCTGCCGGGGGCTCGCGGAACGGTCGGTCACGGCCCGGCTACGAGTGTGTTCCGGGACGTGTCGGTTCAGTGCTTCTGCGCGCGCCGCTGCCGCGTGGGGGCGACGACGCCCTCGGCGAGTCGGCGTGCCGTGACCAGGAACGCCGTGTGGGCGACCATCCGGTGCTCGGGCCGGACGGCCAGGCCGACCGCGTGCCAGGGCCGCACCAGCGACTCCCACGAGTACGGCTCGGTCCACCCGCCCTGCGCGCGCAACGCCTCCACGTAGGTCGACAGCTGGGTCACGGTGGCGACGTAGCCGACGAGCACCCCACCGGGCCGCAGCGCGGCGGCCACCGTGGGCAGCACCGCCCACGGCTCCAGCATGTCGAGGACGACGCGGTCGACGGTCTCCTCCGCCGGGTGGTCGGCGAGGTCCCCCAGGCGCAGCGACCAGTTGGCGGGCACCTCCCCGAAGAAGGCCGCCACGTTGGCGCGGGCGACGTCGGCGAAGTCCTCCCGCCGCTCGTAGCTGGTGACGGTGCCCCGCTCCCCCACCGCCCGCAGCAGCGAGCAGGTCAGCGCCCCGGAGCCGGCGCCGGCCTCCAGCACCCGCATCCCCGGGCCGACGTCGCCGGAGCCGACGATCTGCGCGGCGTCCTTGGGGTAGATCACCTGCGCGCCGCGGGGCATGGACAGCACGAAGTCGGCCAGCAGCGGGCGCAGCGCGAGGTAGCCGGTGTTGGCGGTGGAGTGGACGACCGAGCCCTCCGGCGCGCCGATCAGGTCGTCGTGGGCGATCGCCCCGCGGTGGGTGTGGAACAGCCTCCCGGGCTCGAGGACGACGGTGTGCAGCCGGCCCTTGGGGTCGGTGAGCTGCACACGGTCGCCGGCCACGAACGCCCCGGGGACCGGGGCCGGGGGCTCGGCCAGGGGGGCCTCGGCGGTCTCGGGGGCCTGCTGCTCGTCGTCCACGGGGGCCTGCTGCTGCTCGTCCACGGGCGGCCAGCCTACGGAGTGCGTGGCAGGGCTCTCGGCGCGCGCACTCGGAACTGTCGGTGGGCCGACCTAGCCTCGGTCGCATGACGGCGATGGTGCAGACCGGGCAGCCCCCTCAGCCGGCTGCCGCTTCCCCGGACGCCCCCGTCGGCGACGCCGGGACCCCCGCGCAGACGGAGCCGCGCCGGCCCTCGCTCTCCCCCAGCCGGGCGGCGGACTTCAAGACCTGCCCCCTGCTCTACCGGTTCCGCACCATCGACCGGCTGCCCGAGCGCAAGAGCCTGGCCGCGGTCCGCGGCACGCTGGTGCACGCGGTCCTGGAGAAGCTCTACGACCTCCCCGCCCGGCAGCGCACGGTGCAGTCGGCCCAGGAGCTGGTCGCCCCGGCGTGGGAGGAGCTGCGGTCGGACCCGGAGGTCGCCGAGCTGTTCGCCGAGGGCGCCGCCGCCGCCGACGGCGACCCGGCCGGGCAGTCGCTGGAGGCGTGGCTGGCCTCGGCGGGTCGGCTGGTGGAGACCTACTTCTCGCTGGAGGACCCGTCGCGCATCGAGCCGCAGGGCCGCGAGGAGCTCGTCGAGGTCACCCTGCCCGACGGGCTCCTGCTGCGCGGGTACGTCGACCGCCTGGACGTCGCGCCGAACGGGGCGCTGCGCGTGGTCGACTACAAGACCGGCTCGGTGCCGCGCGAGGCGTTCGAGGGCAAGGCGCTGTTCCAGATGAAGTTCTACGCGTTGGTGCTCTGGCGCACCCGGGGGGTGGTGGCCAGCCAGCTGAAGCTGCTCTACCTGGGCAACGGTGACGCGCTCACCTACGCGCCCGACGAGGGCGAGCTGGTGCGCTTCGAGCGGACCCTGCAGGCCATCTGGGCGGCGATCGAGCGGGCGGTGGCCACCGGCGACTTCCGGCCCAACCGCACGCGGCTGTGCGACTGGTGCGACCACCAGGCGCTGTGCCCGTCCTTCGGCGGCACTCCCCCGCCGTTCCCGGCGCAGGCCGCGGCCGCCGCCGGCTGGCACACCCAGCTGCCGGTCGTCGAGCGGGACTGACGAAGGCCCCGTCCCGCCACCGCCGGCGGGCTCGCGGCGGGCCGCGGAACGGGGCGGCAGCAGCCCAGGCCGGCCGAGGTCCTTCCGCCGACCGCCGAGCGGGTCGACAGTGGCCTCCGTGCGGGGATACCGGGCAGCGCGGGCCTTCGACGGCGAGCGTGTCCTCCCCGCCGGTGCGCTCGTCCTCGTCGAGGGCGAGACGATCGTGGCGGTGGAACCGGCCACCGCCCCGGCTCCGGACGGGTGCGCCGTCACCGACCTGGCGGACGCCACGCTGCTGCCCGGGCTCATCGACACGCACGTCCACCTCTGCGGGGACGGCAGTCCGCGCGCCCTGGAGCGCATCCCGGAGTTCTCCGTCGAGGAGCTCGCCACGGTCGTCGACACGGCGCTGCACCAACACCTGCGGGCCGGCGTGACGACGGTGCGCGACCTCGGTGACCACCGCTGGACCGTGCTCGCCCGCGCCGGCGGCTGGGGTCCCACGGTCGTCGCGGCCGGACCGCCGTTGACCTCACCCGGGGGGCACTGCTGGTCCATGGGTGGGGAGGTCGTGGGCGCCGAGGCGCTGCGCCGGGCGGTCCGCGAGCGCGCCGAGCGGGGCGCGGGGGTGGTCAAGGTCATGGCCAGCGGCGGCCTGACGACCCCGGACACCGACCTGAACGCCTGCCAGTTCGGCCTCGAGGAGCTGCGGGCGGTCGTGGACGAGGCCCACCGGCACGGGCTGCCGGTCACGGCCCACGCGCACGGGCTGGCCGCCGTCGAACGCAGCCTCACCGCCGGGGTCGACGGCATCGAGCACTGCAGCTGTCTGACCCCCGACGGCGTCCGCACCCCGCCGGACCTGGCCGGCCGGCTCGCGGCGGCCGGCACCGTCGTGTGCCCGACCCTGGGGCGCACCCCTGGAGCGGTCGCGGCGCCGCACATCCTGGCGCGGATGGCGGCGCTGGGGGCGACCTACGAGGCCCAGCTCGGCAACGTGGCCGCACTGCACCGCGGCGGGGTGACGCTGCTGGCCGGCACCGACGCGGGCATCGGCCCCGCCAAACGGCACGGGCTGGTCCCGATGGCGGTGGCCGACCTCGTCGGCGCGTGCGGCGTCCCGGTCGCCGAGGCGCTGGCTGCCGCCACCGCCGTCGCAGCGCGGGCCTGCGGCCTGCAGGACCGTACCGGCCGGCTGCGGGCCGGCCTGGCCGCCGACCTCCTGGTCGTCGACGGCGACCCGCTGGCCGACGTCACCTGCCTGCAGCGGCCGCGCACGGTGGTCGCCCGGGGGCGGGAGGTGCGCCGCTAGCTGTACTGCCCACACACGTTGGTGACGGCGCGTTGCAGGTGACGTGAGGGAGGACCTCCGAGTGAGGTGGGGCTTGTCGAAGGCTTCACCGGCTCGGAGGTCCTCATGTCCCACGCTAATGCCGTCCT
>NZ_JBJGYJ010000026.1:0-62964 GCF_054049935.1 Geodermatophilus sp. SYSU D00742 | reverse complement strand
CGACCCCGGCCGCGCAGGGCGGGGTCGCGGCGCCACGGTCGAGGCGAGGTACCGGAGCGGGCCCTGCTGCGGGGGCCCGCGCCGAGCTCGCGAGGCGTGGGCCCCGGCAGCAGGGCCTTCCGTCAGACGCGGAAGCCGAGGGCCCGCAGCTGCTCGCGGCCGTCGTCGGTGATCTTGTCGGGGCCCCACGGCGGCATCCAGACCCAGTTGATCCGGATGTCGTCGACCAGCCCGGGCCCGGGACCGCCGGTCAGCGCCTGGCGGGCCTGGTCCTCGATGACGTCGGTCAGCGGGCAGGCCGCCGAGGTCAGCGTCATGTCGATGACGGCCACGTTGGACTCGTCGACGTCGATGCCGTAGACGAGGCCCAGGTCGACGACGTTGACCCCCAGCTCGGGGTCGACGACGTCGCGCATGGCCTCCTCGACGTCCTCGATCAGGGCCGACTTGTACGGCGGCAGCTCCGCCGGCGTCGCGTCGGCGGCGGTGTTCTCGGTCGTCTCGCTCATGCGTCCTGCCCTCCTGTCGGGGTGGTGGGGTGGGCGACGGACAGGGCCCGCGCGCTGGCGTCCTTGAGCGCCATCCAGCTCATCAGCGCGCACTTGATGCGCGCGGGGTACTTCGACACCCCGGCGAACGCCACGGCGTCCTCCAGCTCGTCCTCGAGCTTCTCGGCCACCGCCGCGTCGCCCTTGCTCTGCATCAGCGTCATGAAGTGCTCGCCGGTCCCGAGCGCCTCGGTCACGGTCTTCCCGATGACCAGGTCGTACATGGCCGACACCGACGCCTGGCTGATCGAGCAGCCCATGCCCTCGTAGGAGACGTCGGCGAGCCGGTCGCCGTCGAGGTGCACCCGCAGGGTCACCTCGTCACCGCAGGTCGGGTTGACGTGGTGCACCTCGGCCTCGAACGGCTCGCGCAGACCGCGGCCGTGCGGGTTCCGGTAGTGGTCCAGGATGATCTCCTGGTACATCGACTCCAACTGCATCAGGCACCAACCCCCGTCTGAGCGACGCCGAAGAACTCCTGGGCCTTCCGGACGGCGTCGGCCAGGGCGTCGATGTCGTCGTACCCGGTGTGCACGTAGAACGTCGCCCGCGTCGTGGCGGGGACGCCGTAGCGCCGCACCACCGGCCAGGCGCAGTGGTGGCCCACCCGGACCTCGACGCCGAGGTCGTCGAGGACCTGCCCGACGTCGTGCGGGTGGACCCCGTCGACGGTGAAGGAGATGGCGCCGCCGCGGGCCACGGTGTCGGGCGGGCCGATCACGGTGACGCCGGGGATCTCGGCCAGCGCCGCCAGCGCGTAGGCGGTCAGCGCCTCCTCGTGGGCCTGCACGTTCTCCATGCCCAGCGCCTGCAGGTACTCCACGGCCGCGGCCAGCCCGATCACCTGCGCGGTCATGGGCACGCCGGCCTCGAAGCGCTGCGGCGGGGGCATGAAGGTGCTGCCCTCCATGCGCACGACCTCGATCATCGAGCCACCGGTGAGGAACGGCGGCAGCGCGTCGAGCACCTCGTAGCGGCCCCACAGGACCCCGACCCCGGTGGGGCCCAGCATCTTGTGACCGGAGAAGACCAGGAAGTCCGCGCCCAGAGCGGTGACGTCGACCGGCTGGTGCGGCACCGACTGCGCGCCGTCGACCAGGACCAGCGCGCCGACCTCGTGGGCGCGGGCGACGATCTCACCGAGCGGGTTGATCGTGCCCAGGATGTTGGACTGCTGGGTGACCGCGACCAGCTTGGTCCGCTCGTTGACCACGGTGCCGAGGTCGGAGAGGTCCAGCCGGCCGTCGTCGGTGAGACCGAGCCAGCGGAGCGTGGCGCCGGTGCGCTCGCACAGCTGCTGCCACGGCACCAGGTTGGCGTGGTGCTCCATCTCGGTCACCACGATCTCGTCGCCCTGACCGACGGCGTACCGGCGGAACTGCTCCTCCTTCGCGGTGGCCGCGTTGGACAGCGCGTAGGCCACCAGGTTGATCGCCTCGGTGGTGTTGCGGGTGAAGACGATCTCCTCGGCCGGGGCGCCGACGAAGGCCCCGATCGTGGCGCGGGCCGCCTCGTAGCGGCCGGTCGCCTCCTCGGCCAGCTGGTGCGCGCCCCGGTGCGGGGCCGCGTTGCAGGTCTCGTAGAAGTCGCGCTCGGCGTCCAGGACGCTGCGCGGCTTCTGCGAGGTGGCCCCGGAGTCCAGGTAGACCAGCCGCTTCCCGTCGCGGACGGTGCGCGACAGGATCGGGAAGTCCGCCCGGATCGCCTCGACGTCCAGAGGCAGGGGCGCCTTCTGCGCCCCGGCATCGGGACGCGAGACGGTCTGGGTCATGACTGGAGGACCTCCGCGGTCGCCTTCTCGGCGCTGGCCTGCTCGTTGGAGTCCTTGACGTAGGCGGCGTAGCCCTCGTTCTCCAGCTTCTCCGCCAGCTCCGGGCCGCCCTCCTCGACGATCTTGCCGGCGACGAAGACGTGCACGAAGTCGGGCTTGATGTAGCGCAGGATGCGCGTGTAGTGGGTGATCAGCAGGACGCCGACCTCGCCCTCGGCGCGGGTGCGGTTGACGCCCTCGGAGACGACCCGCAGCGCGTCGACGTCCAGGCCGGAGTCGGTCTCGTCGAGGACGGCGATCTTCGGCTTGAGCAGCCGCATCTGCAGGATCTCGTGGCGCTTCTTCTCACCGCCGGAGAAGCCCTCGTTGACGTTGCGCTCGGCGAACGCCGGGTCCATCTCCAGGGCCGCCATCTCGTTCTTGACGTCCTTGACCCAGGTGCGCAGCTTCGGCGCCTCGCCCTGGACCGCGGTCGCGGCGGTGCGCAGGAAGTTCGACACCGAGACGCCGGGGACCTCGACCGGGTACTGCATGGCGAGGAACAGGCCGGCGCGGGCGCGCTCGTCGACGCTCATCGCGAGGACGTCCTCGCCGTCGAGGGTCACCGTGCCGCCGGTGATCGTGTACTTGGGGTGACCGGCGATCGAGTAGGCCAGGGTCGACTTGCCCGACCCGTTGGGGCCCATGATCGCGTGGGTCTCACCGGAGCGGACGGTCAGGTCGACACCGCGGAGGATCTCCTTGGTGTCGTCGCCCTCCCCCACGGTGACGTGCAGGTCGCGGATCTCCAGCACGGACACTTGTTCTTCTCGCTCCTCAGTTGCGGGCCGCGGGGACGGAGGCGTCGACGTCGACCAGGACGTCGTCGCCGTCGACCCGGACCGGGTAGACGGGCACCGGCTCGGTGGCCGGCAGGTTGGTGGGCTCGCCGGTGCGCAGGTCGAAGCACGACCCGTGCAGGTAGCACTCGATGGTCGGGGCGCCGTCGAGCTCCTCGACGTCGCCCTCGGACAGCGGGACCTCGGCGTGCGAGCAGAGGTCCTCGATCGCGTAGACCTCCCCCTCGAACCGGACCAGGGCGACGTCGACGTCCGCGAGCTCGACCCGGAGGGAGCCGTTCTCGGGGACCTCCGACAGCGCGCAGACCCGCTCGAAGCTCACGCCCCGACCTCCACCGGCTGCTCGTCCAGGCCGGGCAGCGCGCCGAGGCGGGCCTCGATCGAGCCCATCAGGCGGTCCTGCAGCTCGGGCAGGCCGATGTGCTGGACGACGTCGGCGAAGAAGCCGCGCACGACCAGCCGCCGGGCCGTCTCGGCGTCGATGCCGCGCGAGCAGAGGTAGAACAGCTGCTCGTCGTCGAACCGGCCGGTGGCGCTGGCGTGGCCGGCGCCGACGATCTCGCCGGTCTCGATCTCCAGGTTCGGCACCGAGTCGGCGCGGGCGCCGTCGGTGAGCACCAGGTTGCGGTTGAGCTCGTAGGTGTCGGTGCCGGTGGCCGCCGGGCGGATCCGGACGTCGCCGACCCACACCGTGTGCGCCTTCTCGCCCTGCAGCGCGCCCTTGTAGAGCACGTTGCTGGTGCAGTTGGGCACGGCGTGGTCGACCCACAGCCGGTGCTCCTGGTGCTGGGTCTCGTCGGCGAAGTAGACGCCGAACAGCTCCGCCGTCCCGCCGGGGCCGGCGTACTGCACGTTGCTCACCAGGCGGACGAGGTCGCCGCCGAGGGTCACCACGACCTGCTTGACCGTGGCGTCGCGGCCGACGACGGCGTCGAACTGGCCACCGTGCACGGCGCCGGGGGCCCAGTCCTGCACCGAGACCACGGTGACCTGCGCGCCGTCCCCGACGAGGACGGCGACGCCACCGGAGTACCTCGCCAGGCCGCTGTGGTCGAGGACGACGGTCGCCTCGGCGAAGGCGCCGACCTCGACGACCAGCTGGCCCCAGACGACCTCGTCGGAGCCGGTGCCCGACAGCCGCAGGGTGACCGGGCGGTCCAGGCGGGCCTCGGCCGGCACACGGACGACGGCGGCGCCGCCGCTGCGCTGGCGGGTGAGCGCGGCGAGCCGGTCGACCGGCTCGGGCAGCCCCTTGAGCAGGGGGTCGTCGGCGTCGACGCCGGTCAGCTCGACGCCCTCGGGCAGGTCGGTGTCCCACTGGAGGTGGGCCTCCGACGGGGCGCCCTGCAGCAGCGGGCGGATCCGGCGCATCGGGGTGAAGCGCCAGTCCTCCTCGCGGCCCGTGGGCTCACCGAAGGCGTCGGGGTCGGTGGAGGTGAACCGCTCGGCCGGGGAGCCGGTCGGCACCGGGCCGCCGTGCGAGTGCGCACCGGGGGTGGCGCGGCCCGCGGTGGCGGTCTCCGAGGCGGGGGTGGTCG
Source organism: Geodermatophilus sp. SYSU D00742 (assembly GCF_054049935.1). Taxonomy (NCBI): domain Bacteria; kingdom Bacillati; phylum Actinomycetota; class Actinomycetes; order Geodermatophilales; family Geodermatophilaceae; genus Geodermatophilus; species Geodermatophilus sp. SYSU D00742. Next base: position 58,268 of record NZ_JBJGYJ010000026.1, on the reverse strand, counting down.
GCGGGCCGGCCTGCGCACCCACGCCGGGGGCGAAGAGCTCGCCGGCGAGGGTGGCCGGCGCGACCGCGACGTCCTCGGTGGTGCTGGGGGTGTTCTGGTCCGGCATCAGCCGACGGCACCTTCCATCTGCAGTTCGATCAGGCGGTTGAGCTCGAGGGCGTACTCCATGGGGAGCTCGCGGGCGATCGGCTCCACGAAGCCGCGGACCACCATCGCCATCGCCTCGTCCTCGGACATGCCGCGGCTCATCAGGTAGAAGAGCTGGTCCTCGCTGACGCGGGAGACGGTCGCCTCGTGCCCCATGGCGACGTCGTCCTCGCGGACGTCGACGTAGGGGTAGGTGTCCGAGCGGCTGATGGTGTCGACCAGCAGCGCGTCGCACTTCACCGTCGACCGCGAGCCGTGGGCGCCCTCGTCGATCTGGACCAGGCCGCGGTAGGAGGTGCGGCCGCCGCCGCGGGCCACCGACTTCGACACGATGGTCGAGGAGGTGTTCGGGGCGGCGTGCACCATCTTCGCGCCGGCGTCCTGGTGCTGGCCCTCGCCCGCGAAGGCGATGGAGAGCACCTCGCCCTTCGCGTGCTCGCCGGTCATCCAGACCGCGGGGTACTTCATGGTCACCTTGGACCCGAGGTTGCCGTCGACCCACTCCATGGTCGCGCCCTCGTGGGCGATGGCCCGCTTGGTGACCAGGTTGTAGACGTTGTTCGACCAGTTCTGGATGGTCGTGTACCGGCAGCGCGCGTTCTTCCTGACGATGATCTCGACGACCGCGGAGTGCAGCGAGTCCGACTTGTAGATCGGCGCGGTGCAGCCCTCGACGTAGTGCACGTAGGCGCCCTCGTCGACGATGATCAGCGTCCGCTCGAACTGGCCCATGTTCTCGGTGTTGATCCGGAAGTAGGCCTGCAGCGGGATCTCGACGTGCACGCCCTTCGGCACGTAGATGAACGAGCCACCCGACCACACCGCGGTGTTCAGCGCGGCGAACTTGTTGTCGCCCGACGGGATGACCGAGCCGAAGTACTCCTTGAAGAGGTCCTCGTGCTCCTTGAGCGCGGTGTCGGTGTCGAGGAAGACGACACCCTGCTCCTCGAGGTCCTCACGGATCTTGTGGTAGACGACCTCGGACTCGTACTGGGCGGCGACACCGGCGACCAGCCGCTGCTTCTCGGCCTCCGGGATGCCCAGCCTGTCGTAGGTGTTCTTGATGTCCTCGGGCAGCTCCTCCCACGAGGTCGCCTGGGCCTCGGTGGAGCGCACGAAGTACTTGATGTTCTGGAAGTCGATCCCGGACAGGTCCGAGCCCCAGTCGGGCATCGGCTTCCGGTCGAACAGCTTGAGGGCCTTCAGGCGGCGCTCGAGCATCCACTCGGGCTCGTTCTTGCGGCGGGAGATGTCCCGGACGACGTCCTCGGACAGACCCCGTCGCGCGGAGGCACCGGCGACGTCGGCGTCAGCCCAGCCGTACTGGTAGCGGCCGAGCTGCTCGATCTGCTCGTCCTGCGTCAGCGGCGCGCTGGTCACCGGCTGCTGGGTGCTGGTCATACGGGCGTCCTCTCCCGGTCGAACGTGTGGGTGGAGCTGGTGGACGGTGCGGTGCGCGTGGTCGCCGTCGTCGGCTGCGCTCCCCGCTCACCTGGTACAGGGCGCGCGGGGGCCGATCTGTTCCCCGCGCGGTTGTGAGCAAGGACCCCGTCCTCGGCCTCGTACGGAGGCCCGCCCTCAGCGCGCGAGGGGTGAGGGGCACGGGGTCCCCTTCGGGGCCACGGGCCTGCACCCGCCCGGACCGGCCCCGGGATGTGGGTGGTGCAGACGCCGTCGCCGTGCGCGATCGTGGCCAGCCGCTGGACGTGGGTACCCACCAGCCGGCCGATCACCGCCGTCTCGGCCTCGCACAGCTGCGGGAACTCCGCCGCCACGTGCGCCACCGGGCAGTGGTGCTGGCAGAGCTGCCCGCCGCTGGAGATCGCCGAGGCCGACGCAGCGTAGCCCTCAGCCGTCAGGGCCGCCGCAAGCACCTGCGCCCGGTCGACGGTGCCGCTCGCGGCGGCCTGCTCGACGGCCGTGGAGCAGCGCTCCTCGAGCCGGGAGAGCTGGGCCTCGGCGACCGCGCGGACGGCGTCGGGACCGCCGGAGGCGGCCACGTACCGCAGTGCGGTCAGCGCCAGGTCGTCGTACGCGTGCGGGAAGCCGGAGCGCCCGGCGTCGGTGAGGTGGAACAGCCGTGCCGGCCGGCCGCGGCCGCGGCGGGCCGTGCCGCCACCCAGCCGCTCCTCGACCCGACCGGTCGCGACCAGCGCGTCGAGGTGCCGGCGGACGGCGGTCGGCGAGACACCCAGCCGGGCGGCCAGTTCGGTCGCGGTCTGCGGCCCGTGCTCCAGGAGGAGCTCGGTGACGCGGTGCCGCGTGCGCCCGTCGTCGGCGCCGGCCGACGGTCGGGGCGGTGGCACCGTTCCGGTGCCCACCTGCACGTGGTCGCTTTCCACAACACGAGTGTTACCTATTTCCGGACGACCGCAAGCAAGGCGGACCTAAGTCCCTTGCGCCCCGGGACCCCCGGCCGTGGCCGGCACCGTGGTCCCGCGTCCGGCTGTGACCAAGGCCTCATCCGGTCGTGGACGACGCGGCGCCGGCGGGCTCGTCGACGACGGTGCCCTCCGAGGCGCCGGGCCCCGGCCCCGTGCCGTCCGTCCACGCGCCGGCGCCCGGGATCACCTCCCGGAGGGTCCGGACCGCAGGCCGCGACCGCCTAGCATCGGTCCGTGCCGGTCTCCCCTGCCGTCGTCTCGCGGTTCGCCCTGGCCAACGCCGTCGCCAACGGCGCGATCGTCGTCACCGGCGGAGCCGTCCGGCTCACCGGTTCCGGCCTGGGGTGCCCCACCTGGCCGCGGTGCACCGACGAGAGCTTCGTGGCGACGCCGGAGCTCGCCGGACACGGCGCCATCGAGTTCGGCAACCGGCTGCTGACCTTCGTGCTGGCGGCCGTGGCGATCGCCACCGTCGTGGCCGTGTTCCGCTCCGCCCGACGCGACCTGCGTGGTCTCGCCGTCCTGGCGTTCCTGGGCATCCCGGCGCAGGCGCTGCTCGGCGGCGTCACCGTGCTCACCGGGCTGAACCCGTGGACGGTGGCCGCCCACTTCCTGGTGTCGTCGGTCCTGGTCGCGGTGACGACCGTGCTGTGGCTGCGTTCGCGGGAGCCGGGGGTCGGCCGGCTGCTGGTCCGCCGTCCGTTCGCGCTGCTGGTGACCGGGATCGGCGTGGCCACCGCCGCCGTCCTGGTGCTGGGCACGGTGGTGACCGGCAGTGGCCCGCACAGCGGCGACCCCGGCGCCGGCCGCACCGGCTTCGACCCCGAGCTGGTCAGCCAGCTGCACGCCGACTCGGTCTTCCTGCTGCTCGGCCTGACCATCGCACTGCTGGTCGCGCTGCACGCCACGGACTCCCCCGGCCGCGTCGAGCGGGCCGCCCGCGACCTGCTCGTCGTCCAGCTCCTCCAGGGTGTCGTGGGCTACGTGCAGTACTTCACCGAGCTGCCGATCACCCTGGTGCTGCTGCACATGCTGGGCGCGGTGCTGGTGACGGCGTTCACCGCCCGCCTGGTGTGGTCGGTGCGCGGGCCGGCGCCCGAGCTGCCGCTGGGCGCCCCCTCGGTCCCGGCCGCCGCCACCCGCTGACCGGCGCGGCTCCCCCGAGGCCGGGGACACCGCGCGAGTCCGGGGCCCGGCCCGGACCGGGGACGGGACCTGGCCGCGGTGCCGTCCGGACGACGGCAGTGTCACGGGCCCCCGAGCGTGGACGGGCGTGCGGGCTCCGCCTGGTACGGGGACGGCACGTGGCCGCGGTGTCGGCCGGCAGGCCGACGGGGTGCACCGCTCAGACGAGGACGTCGACGATGATCGCGACCGACAGCAGGGTCATGTACGTGATCGAGATGTGGAACAGCTGCATCGGCTTGGTCTCCGCGCCGGAGCGGATGCGCCGGAGCAGCCGGTGCGCCTCGACGGCGAACCACAGGCCCAGGGCGGCCGCGGCGGCGGTGTAGATCCAGCCGATGCCGAACCCGTCGGCCACCGGCCACAGCAGCAGCGAGACGGCGACGGTCAGCCAGGTCCAGACGACGGTCTGCCGGCCCACCGACACCGCGGAGGCCACCACCGGCAGCATCGGCACGTCGGCGCGGGCGTAGTCGGCGCGGAACCGCATGGCCAGCGCCCAGAAGTGCGGCATCTGCCAGCAGAAGACGACGCCGAAGAAGACGACCGCGGGCCAGGCCAGCGAGCCGGTCACCGCGGCCCAGCCGATGAGCACCGGTGCCGCTCCGGGGACCCCGCCGAACTCGGTGCTGCGGCGGGTGTACCGCTTGAACACCATCGTGTAGAGGACCGCGTAGTACACGATCGCGGCGAGGGCCAGGACCGCTGCGAGCACCGTGGTGGTCGCGGCCAGCAGACCGACCGACACCACGGTGAGCACCAGCCCGAACACCAGGGCCGCGCGTGGGCTGACCTCGCCCATCGGCAGCGGCCGGCGCTCGGTGCGGTGCATGAGCCGGTCGATGTCGCGGTCGTACCAGCAGTTGAAGACGTTGGCCGCACCGGCGGCGAGGGTGCCGCCGACCATCGTGGCGATCAGCAGGCGCCAGGACGGCCAGCCCCCGGAGGCCAGCATCATCGCCGGCAGCGTGGTGACCAGCAGCAGCTCGATGATCCGCGGCTTGGTCAGCGCCACGTAGGCGCGCACGGTGGAGGAGAGGCGACGGGCCTGCAGGGCCGGGCGCTCCGACAGCGCGGTCACCGCGAGGCCTCGGGTGCGCAGGCACACGGGCAGGGCACCACCGGGCACCTGGACAGCACGAGGTCCCTTCCGAGAGGGGACGGGAGAACGGACCAACTGTAGCCCGCGCCCGCCGCCGCCACGGGCGGGCATGACTAGGGTCTCGTCACGTTGGTGCTGCGCATGCAGCGGGTAGGGCCGACGTCGACGACGACGGTGCGTCCAGGTCCGGCGCGACGGGCTGCGGGCACGCGCGACGGCCGGTCGCTGGAGCCGCGCACCGTCGTCCGCCCGCGGTCGGTTGGTCTCCACCGGTCGTCCCGGGCGGTCCCGCACAGGCCGACCCCGAGGGAGCACCCGCAAGATGGGAACCAGAAGCACCGCGTCCGAGGCTCCGGCCGAGGCGGCGACCGACGCACCGACCGGCAACCCGAGCCAGCCCTCCCCCACCCTGCCCGAGGGCTTCGGTGAGCTCGACCGGCGGGTCATCGACACCGCCCGGGTGCTCGCGATGGACGCCGTCCAGAAGGTCGGCAACGGCCACCCCGGGACGGCGATGAGCATGGCGCCGACCGCCTACCTGCTGTTCCACAAGTGGCTGCGGCACGACCCGAGGGACCCGCAGTGGGTGGCCCGGGACCGCTTCGTCCTCTCGATGGGCCACTCGAGCCTGACCCTCTACATCCAGCTCTACCTCTCCGGCTACGGCCTGGAGCTGGAGGACCTGCAGGCGCTGCGCACGTGGGGTTCGAAGACGCCTGGTCACCCCGAGGTCAACCACACCCCCGGCGTGGAGACGACGACCGGGCCGCTGGGCCAGGGCGTGGCCAACGCGGTCGGCATGGCGATGGCGTCGCGGCGCGAGCGCGGGCTGCTCGACCCCGACGCCCCCGAGGGCCAGAGCCTGTTCGACCACACCATCTGGGTCTTCGCCTCCGACGGCGACCTGGAGGAGGGCGTCAGCGGCGAGGCGTCCTCGCTGGCCGGCACGCAGAAGCTCGGCAACCTGGTGCTCGTCTACGACGACAACCGGATCTCGATCGAGGACGACACGAACGTCGCCTTCACCGAGGACGTCGGCAAGCGGTACGAGGCCTACGGCTGGCACGTCCAGCACGTGGACGACGGCGAGGACCTCGCCGCGGTGGACGCGGCCTTCGCCGCCGCCAAGGCCGAGACCACCCGCCCCTCGATCATCGTGCTGCGGACGATCATCGCCTGGCCCGCGCCGAACAAGCAGAACACCGGCGCCGCGCACGGCTCCGCGCTCGGCGAGGACGAGGTGCGGGCCACCAAGGAGATCCTCGGCTTCGACCCCGAGCGCACCTTCGAGGTGGCCGACGAGGTGCTGGCCCACGCCCGATCGGTCGTCGAGAAGGGCGCGGAGGACCACGCCGAGTGGCAGCGGCGCTTCCAGGAGTGGCAGCAGGCCAACGGCGAGGCCGCGGCGCTGCTCGATCGCATGACCACCCGGACGCTGCCGGAGGGTTTCGCCGGGCACCTGCCGACCTGGGACGCCGACGCCAAGGGCGTGGCCACCCGCAAGGCCTCCGGTGAGGTGCTCGCCGCGCTCTACCCGGTCCTGCCGGAGCTGTGGGGCGGGTCGGCCGACCTGGCCGAGAGCAACAACACCGCCGTCAAGGGCGAACCGTCGTTCCTGCCCTCGGACCGGCAGACGAAGATGTGGTCGGGTGGCCCGTACGGCCGCACGCTCCACTTCGGCGTCCGCGAGCACGCCATGGGCGCGATCATGAACGGCATCGCGCTGCACGGCGGCACCCGCGTCTACGGCGGCACGTTCCTCACCTTCTCCGACTACATGCGCGGGGCGGTGCGGCTGGCCGCGCTCATGCAGCTGCCGGTCACCTACGTGTGGACGCACGACTCGATCGGCCTGGGCGAGGACGGCCCGACCCACCAGCCGATCGAGCACTTCGCCGCGCTGCGCGCCATCCCGGGCCTGGACGTCGTCCGGCCGGCCGACGCCAACGAGGTGTCGGTGGCATGGCGGACGATCCTGGAGAACAACGACCGGCCCGCCGGGATCCTGCTGTCGCGGCAGAACCTGCCGGTCTTCGACCGGGGGCAGTTCGCGTCGGCCGACGGTGTCGCCCGGGGCGCGTACGTGCTGGCCGAGGCCTCGAACGGCGAACCCGAGGTGATCCTGCTCGGCACCGGCTCCGAGGTGCAGATCGCGGTGGCCGCGCGGGAGCGGCTGGAGGCCGAGGGCGTGCCGACACGGGTCGTGTCGGTCCCCTGCGTCGAGTGGTTCGCCGACCAGGAGCAGGCCTACAAGGACGAGGTGCTCCCGCCGTCGGTGCGCGCCCGGGTCAGCGTCGAGGCAGGCGTGCCCATGGGCTGGCGTGAGTTCGTCGGCGACGCCGGCCGGATCGTCGGCCTCACCCACTACGGGGCCAGCGCCGCCTACAGCGTCCTCTACGAGGAGTTCGGCCTCACCGACGAGGCCGTCGTGGCCGCCGCGCGCGAGAGCATCGAGGACGCACGGTCGGGCGCGGGCGTCCCGGCCGGTCCGGTCCCGGCCACCGGCGGCCTGCCGCACCCCACCGGCGACCGCTGAGCGAGGCCACCGCCCCACGACTCGTCGGAGGACTCCCTCCTCCGCACCGCTCGCGCACCCCGCGGTGGGCCTCGGACGGGGCCACACGATCACCCAACCGAGAAGGGCAAGAGACCATGGCACAGAACGAGAAGCTGGCCGAGCTGTCGGGGGCCGGGGTCGCCGTCTGGCTCGACGACCTGTCCCGCGACCGCATCCGCACCGGCAACCTGCAGTCGCTGGTCGACGAGCACTCCGTCGTGGGTGTCACCACGAACCCGACGATCTTCGCGGCGGCGATCAGCGGGTCGGAGTCCTACGACGACCAGCTGCACGCCCTCGCCGTCCGCAGGGTGAGCGTGGAGGAGGCGCTGCGCACGATCACCGCCTCCGACGTGCGCGACGCGTGCGACCTGCTGGCCCCGGTCGCCGAGCGGCAGCCCGGCGACGGGCGGGTGTCCCTGGAGGTCGCCCCCGGGCTCGCGCACGACACCGACGCCACGGCCGCCGAGGCGGCGCACCTGTGGTGGCTGGTGGACCGGACGAACCTGTACATCAAGATCCCGGCGACCGAGGCCGGCCTGCCGGCGATCACGACGTCGATCTCCCGCGGGATCAGTGTCAACGTCACCCTCATCTTCAGCCTGGAGCGCTACCGGGCGGTCATGGACGCCTACCTGTCCGGCCTGGAGAAGCGGGTGGCCGAGGGCGGATCTCTCGACGGCATCGCGTCGGTCGCCTCGTTCTTCGTGTCCCGCGTGGACTCCGAGATCGACAAGCGGCTGGACGCGGCCGGCGCCGACCCCGCGCTGAAGGGCAAGGCGGCCCTGGCCAACGCCCAGCTGGCCTACCAGGCCTACGAGGAGGTCTTCTCCTCCGACCGCTGGAAGGCCCTCGAGGCCCGGGGCGCCCGGCCGCAGCGGCCGCTGTGGGCGTCCACGGGGGTCAAGAACCCCGACTACCCCGACACCCTCTACGTCAGCGAGCTCATCGCCCCCGGCACGGTCAACACCATGCCGGAGAAGACCCTGATGGCCTACGCCGACCACGGCAGCCCCGGCACCCCGGTGCAGAAGACCTACGACGAGGCCGCCTCGGTCATGCAGTCCATCAGCGACGCCGGGGTCGACCTCGACGACGTCTTCCGGGTGCTGGAGGAGGAGGGCGTGCAGAAGTTCGTCGACTCCTGGGACGAGCTCACCGAGTCGGTACGCACCCAGCTCCAGGACAAGGCGTGACCTTGCGCTTCTCCTGCGCCGGACTCGACGTCCCGCAGGCCGTCCGCACCCAGCTGGCCGACGACGACGTCGCCGACCGGCTGGTGCGCAAGGACCCCACCCTGTGGGGTCCCGAGGCCGAGACCGAGGCGTCGGTCCGGCTGGGGTGGCTCGACCTGCCGGCCACGTCGCGGGAGCTGGTCCCGCGGCTGGCCGCACTGCGCGCCGAGGTGCAGGCCGAGGGCCTGGACCGGGTCGTGCTGTGCGGCATGGGCGGCTCCTCGCTCGCCCCCGAGGTGGTCTGCCGGACCGCCGGCGCCCCACTGGTCGTCCTGGACACCACCGACCCCGGCCAGGTGACCGCGGCGCTGACCGACCTGGACCGCACGCTCGTGGTGGTCAGCTCCAAGTCCGGCGGCACGGTGGAGACCGACAGCCACCGCCGCGCGTTCGTGGACGCCTTCGCCGCGGCCGGGCTGGACGAGCAGCAGATCGGGGCGCGGTTCGTCGTCGTCACCGACCCCGGCTCCCCGCTGGCGGAGACGGCGGCGGCGATGGGTGCCCGCGCGGTGTTCCTCGCCGACCCCACCGTGGGCGGGCGCTACAGCGCCCTGTCGGCCTTCGGCCTGGTCCCCGCGGCGCTGGCCGGCGCCGACGTCGCGGCGCTGCTGGAGGACGCCGCCGGGCTGGCCGAGCACCTGGCCGAGCCCGGCAACCCCGCCCTGGAGCTCGGGGTGGCACTGGGCGCGGGCTTCCGCACCGGCCGGGACAAGGTCGCCCTGGCCGAGAGCGGCCCGGTCCCCACCGGCTTCGGGGACTGGGCCGAGCAACTGATCGCCGAGTCCACGGGCAAGCAGGGACGTGGCCTGCTGCCCGTGGTGCTGGAGTCCCCCGACGCGCCGGGCGCCTCGGACCGGGACACCCTGCTCGCCGTCGTCGGCGGTGAGCCGGTCGCCCCGGGCCCCTCGGTCGGCGTCACCGGCCCGCTCGGCGCCCAGTTCCTGGGCTGGGAGTACGCGACGGCGGTGGCCGGTCACCTGCTCGGCATCAACCCGTTCGACCAGCCGAACGTCACCGAGAGCAAGGAGAACACCCAGCGGCTCCTGGCCGCCGGGCTGCCCGACGAGAAGCCGCTGGCCACCATCGGCGCGGTCGAGCTGTACGCCGGCGGCGACGTCCTCGACCAGGTCGACCTGAGCCAGCACGACGGCGTCCGCCTGGCGCTCGACGCGCTGATGGCCGCCGTCCCGCCGCGCGGCTACCTCGCCGTGATGGCCTACCTGGACCGCGAGCGCGACGCCCGCGCCGCGGAGCTGCGCGCAGCGCTGGCCACCCGCACCCGCCACGCGGTCACCTTCGGCTGGGGCCCACGGTTCCTGCACTCCACCGGCCAGTACCACAAGGGCGGGCCGCAGACGGGGGCGTTCCTCCAGCTCACCGGCGCCGTGGACGTCGACCTGCCGGTGCCCGACCGGCCGTACACCTTCGGCACCCTGCAGGCGGCCCAGGCCGCCGGCGACCGCCAGGCCCTGGCCGACCGTGGCCGTCCCCTGCTCCGCCTGCACCTGACCGACCGGGCCGCCGGCGTCGGGCAACTGCTCGACGCGCTGCGCTGACCGGTGTCGGCCAGGATCGGGTCGACAGGGCGTGGTCCACGGCCGCACCCCCGTTCCACCCCGCCGGGCGGTCCACCGCCGCGCCGGCCGGCGGGCCCGCACTCCGACCTCGAGGACGGACGATGATCTCCAACCCGCTACGGGACCCGCGGGACCGGCGGCTGCCCCGTGTGCCCGAGCCGTGCGCGCTGGTGGTCTTCGGCATCACCGGCGACCTGGCCCGCAAGAAGCTGCTGCCGGCGGTCTACGACCTGGCCAACCGAGGCCTGCTGCCGACCAACTTCGCCCTGCTGGGCTTCGCCCGCCGGGACTGGGGTGACGAGGACTTCGCGGAGCTGGCCCGCGACGCCGCCCGCAAGGCCGCCCGCACCCCGTGGCGGGAGGAGGTCTGGGAGCGGCTGGCCGGCAGCGTCCGGTTCGTGCAGGGCTCCTTCGACGACGACAACGCCTTCGACCAGCTCGCGGCGACCCTCGGTGAACTGGAGGGCACCCACGGCATCGGCGGGAACGCGGCGTTCTACCTGTCCATCCCCCCGGCGATGTTCCCCATCGTGCTCAAGCAGATGCAGCGCACCGGCATGGCCGACAGCACCGCCGACCGCTGGCGGCGGGTCGTGGTGGAGAAGCCGTTCGGCACCGACCTGGCCTCCAGTCTGGAGCTCAACGCGCTGGTCGACTCGGTGTTCAGCGCCGACGACGTGTTCCGCATCGACCACTACCTGGGCAAGGAGACCGTCCAGAACCTGATGGCGCTGCGGTTCGCCAACACCCTGTTCGAGCCGGTCTGGAACGGCCACCACGTCGACTCGGTGCAGATCACGATGGCCGAGGACGTCGGCATCGGCGGGCGGGCCGGGTTCTACGAGGAGACCGGCGCCGCCCGGGACGTGCTGCAGAACCACCTGCTGCAGTTGCTGGCGCTCACCGCGATGGAGGAGCCGGTCGAGTTCTCCGCCGAGGAGATCCGCACCGAGAAGCTCAAGGTGCTGCGGGCCATCTCGCTGCCGGAGGACCTCGGCACCTTCGCCGTCCGCGGGCAGTACGAGCAGGGTTGGCTGGCCGGTCAGCGGGCGAACGGCTACCGGCAGGAGGAGGGCGTCGACCCCGGGTCGACCACCGAGACCTACGCCGCGGTCCGCCTGGGCGTCGAGACCCGCCGCTGGGCCGGGGTGCCGTTCTACCTCCGTACCGGCAAGCGCCTGCCGCGCCGGGTCACCGAGATCGCGCTGGTGTTCAAGCAGGCGCCGCACCTGCCCTTCGCCGCCACCGACACCGAGGAGCTGGGCAACAACCAGCTGGTCGTGCGGGTGCAGCCGGACGAGGGGGTCACCCTCAAGTTCGGGTCGAAGGTGCCCGGCAGCGTCATGGAGGTCCGTGACGTGTCGATGGACTTCCTCTACGGGGAGCAGTTCACCGAGGCCAGCCCCGAGGCCTACGAGCGGCTGCTGCTCGACGTCCTGCTGGGCGACGCCACGCTCTTCCCGCGCAACGCCGAGGTCGAGGCGTCGTGGGCGGTCATCGACCCGCTCGAGGAGTTCTGGGCCGGGACGACGCCGCACCCCTACCGGGCCGGCGAGTGGGGTCCGCGGGCGGCCGACGAGATGCTCGCCGCCGAGGGACGCCGGTGGCGGCGTCCGTGAGGCGCGCCCCCGTTACAGCCACCGCACTGGAGGAGACCCCATGACCACGCTGTGGGACACCACCGGCTCCGCGGTGGTCAAGGAGCTGGCCGCGCAGCGGCGCACCGGCGGCGCCGTGCTCTCCGGCGTCGCCCTGACCCTGGTGGTCGTGGCCGACGAGGGGCGGGTCGCCGAGGCCGAGGAGGCCGCGACCGCAGCCGCCGAGCAGCACCCCTGCCGGCTGCTCATCGTCGTCCGCCGCCAGATCGACGCGCCGGCGCCCCGACTGGACGCGGAGGTGCTCATCGGCGGTCGTCTCGGCCCCGGTGAGGCGGTGGTCATGCGGATGTACGGCCGGCTCGGGCTGCACGCCGAGTCGGTGGTGCTGCCCCTGCTGGCCGCCGACGCGCCGGTGGTCACCTGGTGGCACGGCACGCCACCGGAACGGCTGGCGACCGATGCGCTCGCCGTCATCGCCGACCGGCGGATCACCGACAGCTCGCTGGCCGACGACCAGCTGGCGGCGCTGCGGACCCGCGCGGCGGACTACGCCCCCGGCGACACCGACCTGGCCTGGACCCGCAGCACGCCGTGGCGGGCGACGCTCACCTCGACGGTGGACTCGGTGTCCGGGCGCCGGGGCGACGTCGTCCGGATCCGCGGGGGCCGGGTCGAGGGCCAGCCCGGGCACGCGACCGCGCAGCTGCTGGCCGGGTGGCTGCGCGCCCGGTGCGGGTGCGACATCACCGTGACCGAGGGCGACCGGCGCCCCGGCCCGAGCGGCGTCTCCTCCGTCGTCCTGGAGCTGGACCAGGACGAGGAGGTGCGGGTCACCGCGGACCGCCGCGGCGGTGCGCTCATCTCCCAGCCGTACCGGCCGGAGGCGACCGTGGCGTTGCCCGACCGTCAGCTCGGCGACCTCGTCGGCGAGGAGCTGCGCCGGCTGGACCCCGACGAGCCGTTCGCCGAGGCCCTGGAGGCCGCGACCGGCGTGCAGGGCCTGACCGAACGCTCCCCCGTGCGCGAGCACGTGTGGTTCGACCCCGCCGAGGTCGCGGGCGACGGCGACCCGCTGCCGACGGTGCCGCCGCCTTCGCAGGACACCGACGACGCCGCCCAGCAGGGCACGCACGACAGCGAGGGGGCGACCCGGTGACCCTGCCGCCCGGTGACCGGGTCGCCGACGACCCGTCCGACGCCGACCGCCCGGTGCCCGACGTGGTGGTCGAACCGGACGAGGAGCGGCTCGCCCGCGCCGTCGCCTCCGCCCTGGTGGCCCGGCTGGCCGCTGCCCAGGCGGTGCACGACACCGCGTCGGTCGTCCTCACCGGCGGCGGCATCGGCACCGCCGTCCTCGAGCGGGTCGCCGCCCTGGCCGTCGAGCCGGAGCGCGAGCGGGTCGACTGGACGGCGGTGGACGTCTGGTGGGGCGACGAGCGGTTCGTCCCCGCCGGGAGCGAGGAGCGCAACGAGACCGGCGCCCGCCGGGCCCTGCTCGACGCCGTCGGCGTCCCGGCCGAGCGCGTGCACGCGATGCCCGCCTCGGACGCCGGGTTCGACGAGCCGGAGCAGGCCGCTGCCTCGTACGCCGAGCAGTTGGCCGCGGCCGCGCCGGAGGGTCAGGAGCTCCCCCGTTTCGACCTGCTGCTGCTCGGCATGGGCCCCGAGGGGCACGTGGCCTCGATCTTCCCCGGGTCACCGGCCGCCTCCGACGACCGGCTCGTGGTCGCGGTCCGCGACTGCCCGAAACCGCCGCCCACGCGGGTCAGCCTGGGCTTCTCCGCCATCAACTCCGCCGAGGAGGTCTGGCTGCTGGTCTCCGGCGAGGCCAAGGCCCCCGCGGTCGCCGCGGCCCTGCGGTCCGGCGCCGAGCCCCAGCAGCTCCCGGCCGCCGGGGTGCACGGCCGGCGGGCCACCCGGTGGCTCCTCGACGCCGCCGCGGCCGGGGAACTCGACGCCACGCGGTAGTCCTCCGTGTGCGCCGGGGCGACCGACGCTCGACGCGGTGGGGTCCGAGGCGGCGACGGTCTGGCCACGGCGGCCGGGTGCGCGCACACTGCCTGGCGTGCCCGAGCACAGGGTGCGACTCCCTGACGGCGCCGCCCCCGCCGCTCCCGTCCACCCTGCGCGGAGAGCCCCATGACCCGTCCCGCCACGACCGTCCCGCGTCCCGTCCCCGACGCCGTGTTCCCCCTACCGCGGTCGACCGCGGAACCGGTGCTCCGGCACGGCGGCTGCTACTGGGACCACGAGCAGGCCGCCTGGGTCGCCTACACCCCGGTGCCGCTCCCCCGCCCGGCCCGGGATTGAGCACGACGCGACCCGGCGCTCCGGCCTCGTGGCCGGCGCGCCGGGTCGGGAGCCGATGGCCCCCTCCAGGAGCTCACCGCGAGCGCTGAGGGGAGACGGGGCCTCCGTCAGGCGCCGCGGCGGGCGCGGAGCTTGGCGAGCGCCTCCTCGAGCAGGGCGTCGCCGTCGGCGTCACTGCGCCGCTCCCGCACGTAGGCCAGGTGGGTCTTGTAGGGCTCGGTGCGGGGCGCCGGCGGCGGAGCGGCCTGGTCCTGCCCGGCGGGGAGGCCGCACCGGGGGCAGTCCCACAGCTCCGGCACCTCGGCGTCGAACGCGAACGCGACGCGGGTCTCGTGTCCCTGCGTACACCAGTAGGCCACCCGGTGCCGCGGTGCGGCCTCACCGCGCTCGGCCTCGCCCATCGGCCCTGCACCGACCCGAGTGCCCCGGATCGCGTTCCCACCAGCCACGAGTGCCCCCTGTGTTCCCAGCGGTCTGCGGCGGCCTCTGCCGCGCGGGCAGTCTATGGGCAAGACGTCGCGATTTCGGTCACGTTCTCCGCGGAACCGGCCTGTTCCGGGTCTCCGGCCCCCCCAGGACCCCGTCGCGGGCGTGCGAGCGCCGGGCGGCAGGGCGTCCCCCGTCAGACCTTGAGCAGGATCCCCAGCCCGACGACGCAGACGGTCCAGATCAGTCCGGTGAAGACGGTGAGCCGGTTGAGGTTCTTCTCGACCACGGAGGAACCGGACAGCTGGGAGGAGACCGCGCCGCCGAACATCGAGGACAGGCCCCCGCCCTTGCCGCGGTGCAGGAGGATCAGCACCACGAGGAGCACGCTGGTGAGCACCAGCAGGAGGTTGAGGACCAGCTCGATCATGTCCCGAGGGTAACCGACCGGCCGTGCACCTCCGGCCGACGCGGCCGGTGCGCGGTCGAGCCGGCCCGGGTCAGCGCACGCCGGCGGTCGCGAGGTCGTAGCCGGTGTAGGCGGCCATGACCACGCCGTTGCGCAGCCGCTGCCCGGCGAGCAGCTGCACCCGCGACTCCGCGAGCGGCACGTACGCGCCGGTCGCCGCGGCGGCGGTCGCGACCTCCCGCCAGGCGTGGCGCGCGCCCTCCCCGGCGGTACGGGCCGCGTCGATCAGCCCGTTCACCTCGGCGGCGTCGAGCCGGGCGAAGTTGGTGTTGCCCACCGGGCTGACCGAGCGGCCGTCCACCAGCGGCACCAGGAACGAGCCCGGGGTCGGGAAGTCGGCGGTCCAGGTGGCCAGCACGATGCCGAACCCGTTGGCCGCGACGTTGTCGGGGTTGCCGACGTCGGTGGCGTAGAAGCCCGGCGCGGCCAGCGGCCGGACCTCCACCCGGACGCCGATCTCGCCGAGCTGGGCGGCGACCTCCTCGGCGACGGCCACGCTGGTCGCGGCGTCGGGCACGGCCAGCACGGTGCTGAAGCCGTCGGGCCGGCCGCAGGCACCCAGGTGCTCGCGCGCGGCGCGGAGGTCCGGCTCCGGATCGGGCTCCTCCGGGCCACCGGCCAACCCCCGCGGCCACAGCTGCGAGGTCCGCACGGCGTTGACCGACCCGCCGAGCTCCTCCTGCACCGCCCGGCGGTCCACGGCCGCCACGACCGCGGCCCGGCACCGCGGGTCGTCCAGGGGCGCGACGTCGGTCGGCAGTGCGAGCAGCCGGACCACGCCGCTGGTCACCTCGTCGACCCGGTCGCCCACCGGGACGTCCCCGCCGGCCCCCTCGGCCAGCCGGGCCGTCGTCGCCGCCTGGACGCCGGTCCCGGAGACGTCCACGTCGGCCGAGCCGGCCAGCAGCGCCTGGTCGCGCTCCACGCCGGTCAGCCCGGTCCGGACCAGGACCCGGTCGGGCAGCGCGGTCCGGACGTCGTCGGTGGCGGGGTCCCACTGCGGGTTGCGGTCCAGCACGATCCCGGTGACGGCGTCGACGGAGGTGACCGCGTAGGGCCCCGAGGAGACCGGGTCGCGGCCGTACTCGGCTGCGGTGTCGTTCTCGGCCGGCACGGGGCTGCTCGACGGGAGCGCCATGACGTACGGGAAGTCCGGCTCGGCGGTGCGCAGCCGGAAGGTGATCGTGCGGTCGTCAGGGGTCTCGATCGCCGCCAGCCCCAGCTTGTCGGGCGTCTCGTCCTGGTAGGGGCCGGCGTAGGGGTCGGCCGGGTCGTCCAGCAGCTCCACGACGTGGGTGGGGCCGCCGACGACGACGTCGGAGGCGAAGGACCGCTCGATGCCGTACTTGACGTCACGGGAGGTGATCGCCCGGCCGTTCTCGAACCTCGCGCCCTCGCGGAGGGTGAACGTCCACGTCGTCCCGCCGTCGGGGGTGGTCCCGAGGTCCGTGGCCAGGTCGGGCACCAGCCGGTCGGTCGCGCCCGGCTCGGTCGAGTACGTCACCAGCGTGCGGGCGTAGAGCCGCATCAGGTTCCAGACCCCGGGCAGGTACGAGCGCTGCGGGTCCAGGCTGTCGACCTCGCCGGCCACCACGCGCAGCGTCCCGCCGGTCGCCTCGGACGGCGCCCGGACGCCGCTGAGCCCGGCGTCCGGGCCGCCGCCCAGCACGGGCACGCCCGTGCCGTCGTCCCCGCGGCCGCTCCAGCTCACGGCTGCCACGACCACGAGGACGACGGCGACGGCGATCCCGAGGACGCGGCCGCGCGTGCCACGGACCCACGCCGGGACCCGCCCCGCCGTCCGCTCCTGCGTGCTCTCCACCTACCCGCTCCCCCTGGGGCCGGCGGCGGTCAGCTGCCGTCGGCGGCTGTCCGACAGATCTGCACGAACTCGTCGGCGTCCAGGCTGGCGCCGCCGACGAGCGCGCCGTCGACGTCCGGCCCGGCCAGGATCCCGGCCGTGTTCGCGGCCTTCACCGACCCGCCGTAGAGGATACGGACGACGGCGGCGGTCTCCGGGCCGAAACGCTCGGCGAGCCGTGACCGCAAGGCACCGCACACCTCCTGTGCGTCCTCGGGCGTGGCGACCTCCCCGGTGCCGATCGCCCACACCGGCTCGTAGGCGATCACGATGCCCTGCACCTGGTCGGCGGTCAGCCCCTCCAGCGCGGCGTCGAGCTGCGCGGTGCAGTGCGCGACGTGCTGCCCGGCCCGGCGGACGTCGAGCCCCTCCCCCACGCAGAGGATCGGGACCAGTCCGTGCCGCAGGCTGCTGCGCACCTTGCCGGCCACGACCGCGTCGTCCTCGCCGTGCAGCGCGCGCCGCTCGGAGTGACCGACGACGACGTACTGGCAGGCCAGCGCGGCGAGCATCGCGCCGCTGACCTCGCCGGTGTACGCGCCGGAGTCGTGGACCGAGAGGTCCTGCGCGCCGTACCCGACCTCCAGCTTGTCGCCGGTCACCAGGGTCTGCACGCTGCGCAGCGCGGTGAACGGCGGCAGGACGACGACCTCGGCGGCCTCGAGCTCGGGCTCCTTGAGGGAGAAGGCGAGCTTCTGCACCAGCCCGATCGCCTCGAGGTGGGTCATGTGCATCTTCCAGTTGCCCGCGATGAGCGGACGACGCCCCTCGCGGCGCCCCGGGGTGCCTCTGCGTGCCATGCCCGTCCCCTCAGTCGGCCAGCACCGCGAGGCCCGGCAGCTCCCGGCCCTCGAGGTACTCCAGCGACGCCCCGCCGCCGGTGCTGATGTGCCCGTAGGCGGCCTCGTCGAGGCCGAGCTGGCGCACCGCGGCGGCGGAGTCGCCGCCGCCGACGACGGACAGCCCGTCGACGGCGGCCACGGCCTGCGCCACGCCGCGGGTGCCCTCCTGGAAGGGCGCCAGCTCGAACACGCCCATCGGGCCGTTCCAGAACACGGTGCGGGCCCCGCCCAGCTCCCGGCCGAACGCCTCCACCGTGCGAGGGCCGACGTCCAGTCCCATCTGCCCGTCGGGGATCGCCTCGACGGGGACGACGGTCGTCTCGGCCTCCGCGCTGAACTCCGGCGCGCAGACCACGTCGACCGGCAGCACGATCCGGTCCCCCGCCTCGGCCAGCAGCCGGCGGCAGGTGTCGACCTGGTCGCCCTCCAGCAGGGACGTGCCCACGCCGTGGCCCAGGGCGGCGAGGAAGGTGAAGCACATCCCGCCGCCGACCAGCAGCCGGTCCACCTTGGGCAGCAGCGCCTCGATGACGGCCAGCTTGTCGCTCACCTTGGAGCCGCCGAGGACGACGACGTAGGGCCGCTGCGGGTCCTGCGTCAGCCGGGTGAGGACGTCGAGCTCCTGCGCGACCAAGCGGCCGGCCACGTGCGGCAGCCGCTGCGCGACGTCGAACACCGACGCGTGCTTGCGGTGCACCGCGCCGAACGCGTCGTCGACGTAGACGTCGGCCAGGGCCGCCAGCCGGTCGGCCAGCACACCCCGCTCGGCGTCGTCCTTCGACGTCTCGGCCGCCTCGAACCGCACGTTCTCCAGCAGCAGGACGTCGCCGTCGCCGAGCGCGGCGGCCTTCGCCTGCGCGTCGTCGCCGGCCACGTCCGCCGCCAGCGGCACCCCGACACCGAGGAGCTCGCCGAGCCGCTCGGCGACCGGGGCCAGCGAGTACTGCGGGTCGGGCGCGCCCTTGGGACGGCCGAGGTGGGCGGCCACGAGCACGCGGGCGCCGGCGTCCCGGAGCGCCTGCAGGGTGGGCAGGCTGGCCCGGATGCGCCCGTCGTCGGTGATGGCCCGGGTGCCCTTGTCGAGGGGGACGTTCAGGTCGGCGCGCACGAGCACGCGCCGACCCGAGACGCCCTCGGCGAGGAGGTCGTCGAGGGACCGCATCAGAGGGACTTGCCCACCAGCGAGGTGAGGTCGACGAGCCGGTTGGAGTAGCCCCACTCGTTGTCGTACCAGCCGAGCACCTTGACCATCGGGCCGAAGACCTTGGTCAGCTTGGCGTCGTAGATGCACGACGACGGGTCGGTGACGATGTCGGAGGACACGATCGGCGCGTCGGTGTAGCTGAGGTACTTGCCCAGCGGGCCGGCGGCGGCCTCGCGGTAGGCGGCGTCGATCTCCTCGGCGGAGGCCTCGCGGGTCACCTGCACGGTGAGGTCGGTGGCCGAGCCGGTGGGCACGGGTACGCGGATGGCGTAGCCGTCGAGCTTGCCCTTGAGCTCCGGGAGCACCAGGCCGATCGCCTTGGCCGCACCGGTCGAGGTCGGGACCATGTTCAGCGCGGCCGCGCGGGCGCGGCGGAGGTCCTTGTGCGGGCCGTCCTGCAGGTTCTGGTCGGCGGTGTAGGCGTGGATGGTGGTCATGAGGCCACGCTCGATGCCGAACGCGTCGTTGAGGACCTTGGCCAGCGGGGCGAGGCAGTTGGTCGTGCAGGACGCGTTGCTGATGATCGTCTGCGAACCGTCGTACAGGCCGTCGTTGACGCCCATGACGATCGTGATGTCGTCGTCGGTGGCGGGCGCGGAGATGATGACCTTCTTGGCGCCGCCGGCGTCGACGTGCTTGCGCGCGTCGGCGGCCTTGGTGAAGAAGCCGGTGGACTCGACGACGACGTCGACGCCCAGGTCGCCCCAGGGGAGGTCGGCCGGGTCGCGCTCGGAGAGCACCTTGATGGTGTTCCCACCGACCTTGATGCCCTCGCCGTCGGCGGCGACGTCCTCGGAGAGCTTGCCGAGCACGCTGTCGTACTTGAGCAGGTGCGCCAGGACCTCGGGGCTGGTGAGGTCGTTCACCGCCACGATCTCGATGTCCTGGCCGCTGGCAGCGGCGGCGCGCCAGAAGTTGCGCCCGATCCGGCCGAATCCGTTGATGCCCACCCGCACGGTCACTGCAGACCTCCGATGTCGACGCTGTCTGTCGGGGGCCACGCGGGTGCGCGGCCGCGATCCGGCGACGACCCTATCGGGCGCGGGACGACGCGGCCCGGGCCGCCCGGGAAGGCGGCCCGGGCCGCGTCGACGGCCCTGCGGTGTCCCGCCGCGAGCGTGCGAGCGGCAGGGGGCAGGGAGGGTCCGTCTACTGCGCGAGCATGTCCTCGGTGACCACCGACTCGGTGTCGGGGATGCCGAGGTCCTTGGCCCGCTTGTCGGCCATCGCCAGCAGCCGCCGGATCCGGCCGGCGACGGCGTCCTTGGTCATCGGCGGGTCGGCCCGCTGGCCGAGCTCCTCCAGCGAGGCCTGGCCGAACTCCAGGCGCAGCCGACCGGCGACCAGCAGGTGCTCGGGGGCGTCGCCGT
Organism: Geodermatophilus sp. SYSU D00742; assembly: GCF_054049935.1. NCBI lineage: Bacteria > Bacillati > Actinomycetota > Actinomycetes > Geodermatophilales > Geodermatophilaceae > Geodermatophilus > Geodermatophilus sp. SYSU D00742. The sequence continues at coordinate 38,001 of NZ_JBJGYJ010000026.1, read as the reverse complement.
CGAGGATCTCCAGCGCCCGCTCGACCCGTGCACTGGCGGCCACCGCCGCCCGCGCCGACCGGCGCAGGTTGGCGTCGTCGAAGTTGGCCAGCCGGTTGGCCGTCGCCCGGACCTCGCGGCGCATCCGCCGCTCCTCCCAGGCCAGCACGGCGTCGTGGGCGCCCATGCGGGTCAGCAGCGCGCTGATCGCGTCGCCGTCGCGGACGACGACCCGGTCGGCGCCGCGCACCTCGCGCGCCTTGGCGGCGATGCCCAGCCGCCGGGCCGCCCCGACCAGGGCCATGGCGGCCTCGGGCCCGGGGCAGGTGACCTCCAGGGAGGACGAGCGACCGGGCTCGGTCAGCGACCCGTGGGCGAGGAAGGCCCCGCGCCAGGCGGCCTCGGCGTCGTTGATCCCGCCGGAGACGACCGACGGCGGCAGCCCGCGCACCGGGCGCCCGCGCTGGTCGACCAGCCCGGTCTGGCGGGCGAGGCCCTCGCCGTGCTTGGCGATGCGGACGAGGTAGCGCACGCCGCGGCGGATGTTGCCGCCCGCGAGCACGCTCACCCCGCTGGTGTAGCCGTAGACCTCGCTGATGTCGCGGCGCAGCCGACGGGCCACCGAGCCGGTGTCGAGCTCGGCCTCGATGACCACGCGGCCACCGACGATGTGCAGGCCGCCGCTGAAGCGCAGCAGCGCCGTGACCTCCGCCTTGCGCTCGGAGGTCTTGGTGCACTCCACCCGAGACAGCTCGTCCTTGACCATGGCGGTCATCGCCATGCCATCCACCCCCACGTTCCCCCGGGGTAACCAGGCCCCATGTGCGACGTCCCCTCTTCTCCCCCTCGTACCGGTGCCGGTACCCGAGGTTGCGGTACCCGGCCACGGATTTCCATGACCTAGCGCGCCCCGACGGCCGACTCGAGCGCCGCCGCGAGGCGGGCCGGGTCGTGCCGCGGTGCCCCGTCGAGCTCGGCCACGGGAGCCAGGACCAGCTCCGCGCCGCACTCGCGCACCGCAGACAGGAGACCACAGCGGTCAACCACCGAGTCGACATCGGCGATCACCGTGTGCAGCGCCACTCCGCCGAGGTGGGCGCGCAGGACCGCGAGGTGCTCCTCCGGCGAGAACCCGTCGGTCTCCCCCGGCTGCGGCTCGAGGTTGAGCACGACCACCACCCGGGCGCGGCTGGCCGCCAGCGCCGCCCGGAGCCGCGGCACCAGCAGGTGCGGCAGCACCGAGGTGTACCAGGAGCCCGGCCCCAGGGAGACGACGTCGGCGGCGGCGATCGCCTCGAGCACCGCCGGGCTCACCGGCGGGTCCGGCGGCGAGACGATGATGTCCCGGACCCGCCCCGGGGTGCTGGCGATCGCCACCTGCCCCCGGATGGTGCGGGTCCGCGACGGGTCGTCGGGGTCGGTGCTCTCGACGCGGGCCACGAGGTCCAGCGGGACGTCGGCCATGGGCAGCACCCGGCCGCGCGCGCCGAGCAGCCGGCACAGGTCGTCGAGCGCCCGCACGGTGTCGCCGCCGTGCAGCTCGGTGAGCCCGGTCAGGACGAGGTTGCCCACCGGGTGGCCGGCCAGCACGCCGGTGCCGCCGAAACGGTGCTGGAGCAGCCGGCTCATCTCCCGGGTGCCCTCACCGTCGTCGGCGAGCGCCGTGAGCGCCATCCGCAGGTCCCCCGGCGGCAGCACGGGCATCTCGCGGCGGATGCGCCCCGAGGAGCCGCCGTCGTCGGCCACGGTGACCACCGCGGTGAGGTCGTCGGTGAGCCGGCGCCACGCCCCCAGGGCGGCGGCCAGCCCGTGTCCGCCGCCGAAGGCCACCACGCGCAGCGCTCGCTGCGCCACCGCGCCCGGCGGCGCGGGGTCCGGGGCCCCCACTACTCGCGGCCCAGGTCGCGGTGCTGCACGGCGACGTCGATGCCCTCGGCGGACAGCCGGCGGGCGAACTCCTCCGCGATCGCCACGCTGCGGTGCTTGCCGCCCGTGCAGCCCACCGCCAGCGTGAGGTACCGCTTCCCCTCCCGCCGGTACCCCGGGATGAGCAGCCGCAGCACGTCGGTGTAGCGGTCCAGGAACGGTGCGGCCGCCTCCTGGCTGAGGACGTAGTCGCGCACGTCCGGGTCCTGGCCGGTGTGCGGCCGCAGCTCCGGCAGCCAGTGCGGGTTGGGCAGGAACCGGGCGTCGACCACCAGGTCGGCGTCCAGGGGCAGGCCGTACTTGAACCCGAAGCTGAGCACGGTCGCGGTCAGCGGCGGCGTCTGGCCCTCGCGGGCGAAGGCGTTCTCCAGCGTGGCCCGCAGCTGGTGCACGTTGAGGTCGCTGGTGTCCACCCACAGGTCGGCCTCGCCGGCGATGCCGGTGAGCAGGGCCCGCTCCTCGGTGATGCCGTCGATCAGCGTTCCGCTGCCCTGCAGGGGGTGCTCGCGCCGGTTGGACTCGTAGCGGCGCACCAGCACCTCGTCGCGGGCGTGGACGTACACGACGCGCGGGCGGTGGCCGGCCCCGGCCAGCACCCGGATCGCCTCCTGCAGGTCGCTGGAGAACGCCCGGCTGCGGACGTCGACGACCGCGGCGAACCGGCGGACGTCACCGCGGGCGCCCAGCTCCACCATCGGCAGCAGCAGGGCCGGCGGCAGGTTGTCGACGACGAACCAGCCGAGGTCCTCGAGCACCCGGCCGGCGCTGTTCTTGCCGGCGCCGGACAGGCCGGTGACCACGACGACGTCCAGCGGCTGCGTCTCGGCGGACGCCGGGTCCAGCGGCACCGGGATGTCGGTGTGCGGGTGCCCGGGGGTGCCCGGCGGCGTGCCGAGGGCCCCGTGCGGGCGGGTCAGCTCGCTCACGCGACCTCCTCGCCGGCGCTCGTCGGACGCGTTCGCGGCGCTGCCGTGCCCCTGCGTGAGTTCGCGAGCCCGCTCACGATGCCACCAGCCCGACCTCGGCGGTGGCGCCGGTGCCCGGCTGCGGGGTGCCGCGCTCGGCGGGACCGGCCGGGGCGGTCGTCGTCTCCACGACCTCGTCCGCGGGCTCGGCCGCCGCCTCACCGGCCGGCTCCGCGACGGCGGCGAGCACCGCCTCCGCCGTCCGCCGGCCGATGCCCGGGACGGCCACCAGCTCCTCCACGGTGGCGGCCCGCAGCCGCTTGAGAGACCCGAACTGCTTCATCAGCGCCTTCCGCCGCGCCTCTCCGAGGCCGGGGACGTCGTCCAACAGGGAGACCAGCATGCTGGTGGACCGCTTCTGCCGGTGGTAGGTGATCGCGAACCGGTGGGCCTCGTCGCGCACCCGCTGCAGCAGGTACAGCGCCTCGGAGGTACGGGGCAGGATGACCGGGTCGCTCTCGTTGGGCAGCCACACCTCCTCCATCCGCTTGGCCAGCCCGCAGACGGCGACGTCCACGATGCCCAGCTCGTCGAGGGACCGCGCCGCCGCGGCCACCTGCGGGGCGCCGCCGTCGACGACGAGCAGGTTGGGAGGGTAGGCGAACCGGCGCGGCCGGCCCTCCTCCGCGGCGATGCCCTGCTCGTCCTTGCGGTCGGCCTCCTCCTTGAGGTGGCGGGCGAAGCGCCGGCGGACGACCTCGGCCATCGCCGCGGTGTCGTCGGTTCCGTTCGTGACGGAGAAGCGTCGGTAGTCGGACTTCTTCGCCAGACCGTCCTCGAAGACGACCATGCTGGCGACCACGTTCGTGCCCTGGACGTGCGAGATGTCGATGCACTCGATCCGCAGCGGGGCGTCGGGCAGTTCGAGGGCCTCCTGCAGCTCGCTGAGGGCCAGGGAGCGGGCGGTGAGGTCGCTGGACCGCTTGACCCGGTGCCGGGCGAACGCCTCCTTGGCGTTGCGCTCGACGGTCTCCAGCAGCGCCCGCTTGTCCCCCCGCTGGGGCACCCGCAGGGAGACCCGCGAGCCGCGCAGCTCGCTGAGCAGCTCCTCGTAGACGTCGGCGTCGTCGGGCAGCTCGGGGACGAGCACCTCCTTGGGCACCGTCTCCCCGGACTCGACGACGCCGGTCTGGTCGTCGACGCCGCCGTAGACCTGCAGCAGGAACTGCTCGACCAGCTCGCCGGTGGTGACCTCCTCGACCTTGTCGACGATCCACCCGCGCTGCCCGCGCACCCGCCCGCCACGCACGTGGAAGACCTGGACCGAGGCCTCCAGCTCGTCCTGCGCGAAGGCGACGACGTCGGCGTCGGTGCCGTCGCCGAGGACGACGGCCTGCTTCTCCAGCGCGCGCCGGAGCGCCCCGAGGTCGTCGCGCAGCCGGGCGGCCTTCTCGTACTCCATCGCCTCGGCGGCGGCGCCCATCTCGCGCTCCAGCCGCCTCACCATCTGCTCGGTGCGGCCGGCCATGAAGTCGCAGAAGTCGTCGACGATCCGGCGGTGCTCCTCGGCGGAGACCCGGCCGACGCACGGCGCGGCGCACTTGCCGATGTAGCCGAGCAGGCAGGGCCGGCCGATCTGCCCGGCGCGCTTGAAGACGCCGTTGGAGCAGGTGCGGGCCGGGAAGACGCGGGTGAGGGTGTCGAGGGTCTCGCGGATCGCCCAGGCGTGCGCGTAGGGGCCGAAGTAGCGCACGCCCTTCTTCTTGGGCCCGCGCATCACCTGCAGTCGCGGGTACTCCTCGTTCAGCGTCACCGCCAGCGACGGGTAGCTCTTGTCGTCGCGGTAGCGGACGTTGAAGCGGGGGTCGAACTCCTTGATCCAGTTGTACTCGAGCTGGAGGGCCTCGACCTCGGTGCCGACGACGGTCCACTCGACGCCGGCCGCCGTCGTCACCATCTGCCGGGTGCGCGGGTGCAGGCCGGCGACGTCGGCGAAGTAGCTGTTCAGCCGCTGCCGGAGGTTCTTGGCCTTGCCGACGTAGATGACCCGCCCGTTGGGGTCGCGGAACTTGTAGACCCCCGGGTCCTCCGGGATGCTGCCGACCGCCGGTCGGTACGTGGACGGGTCGGGCATGGCTCCCAGGTTATGTGGGCGGGACGACGGTTCGCCCGGGTACCGGTCACCGGGACGACATCGGTGTGATCCGCGCCGGGACCTCCGCCCCTTGCCCGCCCCCGCGGGCCCGGTCCAGCCTCGGGCGGTCAGGCCGTCCACCCCTGGGGTGCACCATGAGCTCGACGCAGGACCGGACGAGTGCGACCCGCGCGGCACCGATCCCGGAGGCCCGGACGGGCTCGCCTCCCCTGACCGACCCGCTGGCCGACCTCGCCGCCTTCGCCCTCGTGGAGGCCCTGTTCGGACGGCGCTCCCGCCGGTTCGCCCTGGGCGACGAGATCCCGGACGGCCCGCTGGCGTACCGGTCGCGGCACGAGCCGGTGCCGCTGAGCGAGCTCGAGCGGATGCTCGTGCTGAGCGCGATGGGCGGGACCACCGGCTGGCACTACTCGATCACCCGGAACGCCCGCTACGCGCCACACGCGGCGAACTACGCCGCCGCGGCGGCCGGGCGGACCTTCCCGTCCGCGGCGGGTTTCCACACGGCCGAGCTGTTCTTCACCGACGACTCCGGGGTGTACTTCTTCCCGACCCGGGACGCCGGCGCGCTGGTCGACCCCGCCACCGAGGACGTCACCGCGGAGCTGGTGGTGGAACGCCACCGGGGCCGGGTCCGGCAGCTGTCCGACCGACGGCTGCACCTGCCCGCGCGGGAGCCCTACCTGGAGGGGCACAACACCTGGTGCGTCAACGTGCCCGGCTCCCTGCTGGTCATCCCGGTCGCGGACATCGCCCAGCACATGCTGGCGATCCTCTGCTTCTTCACGCAGAACGGGTACGCGGTCTTCGACGACGTCCACGGCCGGGAGATCCCGGGACTGGAGCGGTTCCGCGCCCTCGTGGACGTCGACGCGCCGTTCCCGCTCACCTTCGCCGAGCAGTACGCGCTGACCGAGGCGACCGCCGAGCTGGCCACCTCCTGCTACGGCGGGGTGCTCATGCTGCAGGCGATGGGGCTGGGCGGGTGGATGTTCGACGGGATCGACCGCTTCTCGATGCTGGGGGCCTCGGGCGATCCCGACGTCCCCGGCCTCGGCTTCCGCTACGACGAGGACGAGCGCTGGGCCGTGCCCAACCCCACCGGCCTGCCCGGCGTCTTCGAGGCGTTCTGCCCACCCCACCACGCGGACATGACCGCGGCGGTGGAGGCGTTCGCCGAGCGCAAGTTCGGCGCAGGCGGCCCGTTCAACCCCGCCACGCCCGGCCCGTGGACCGACAGCCCCGGGTTCCGGGGCAGCGCGCAGGTGCACGACGAGCAGTTCCGGGCCTGCGTGGCCCTGCAGGCGCAGTACGTGCTGGACACCTTCGGCAAGTTCCCGGGCACCGTGCCGACGCTGTTCATCCTCAACTACGTCCAGGCCCACCACCTCGACCTGGAGTTCTACGACCGGTTCTTCCGGCCCGGCGCCTACCTGCGCACACACGCAGAGCACATGCAGCGGTGGCACCCCTGAGAGGAGCACGGCGATGGGCAGGCACGTCCGCGCGGGGACCCTCGACATCTGGGTCGAACAGGTCGGGCAGGGGCCCGACGTGCTGCTGCTCGGCGGCCTGGGCGACACCGTCGAGTCCTGGCGGTTCCAGCTCGACGGGCTGGCCGACCGGTACCGGCTCACCGCCCTGGACAACCGCGGCGCCGGCCGGACGGCGATGCCGGCGGAGGGAGCCACCGTGGCGGCGATGGCCGACGACGCCGCGGGGGTGCTGCGCGCGCTCGGCGTCCGGTCCGCGCACGTCGCGGGCTTCTCGGGTGGCAGCCTCATCGGCCAGGAGCTGGCGTTGCGGCACCCCGACCTGGTCCGCAGCCTGGTGCTGCAGAGCACGTGGGCGGTGATGGACCCCTACTTCCGGGCGTGGCTCCGCTTCGTCGAGTGGCTGGTCGACAGCGCCCCGGACGAGCGGACGTTCCTGGAGTCGTTCTACCTGTGGATCTACACACCGCGGGCGCACAACGACGGCACCGTCGCCGACTTCATCGACGAGGTGATCGCCTTCCCCCACAAGCAGTCGCCGGAGGACGTGCACCGCTTCCTCGCCGACATCTGGGCCTTCGACAGCACCGACCGGCTGCCGCGCGTCACCGCGCCGACGCTGGTGCTGGCCGGGGGCCGCGACCCCACTGCCCGTCCCCACCTCGGCCGGGCGGTCGCCGAGGCGATCCCGGGCGCCGTCTTCGGAGTCATGGACGAGGAGTCCCACCAGCCGTTCCAGGAGGTGCCGGACCAGTGGAACGCCCGGGTCGACGCGTTCTGGCAGGACGTCGAGGCGCGCCTCGCCGCACCGCCGAGCCCCCGGGCGGTCCCCCGCGGTGAGCGACTCCCGACCGCCGACCGACCGCCGTCCTGAGCACGGTCCCCCGCCGGAGAGGAGCCCCGGGATGGGCGCACACATCCGGGTCCGCGACCTCGACGTCTGGACCGAGCAGGTCGGGCAGGGCCCGGACGTCCTGCTGGTCGGGGGTGCCGGGGACACCGTCGAGTCCTGGCAGTTCCAGCTCGACGGGCTGGCCGACCGGTACCGCCTGACCGCGTTCGACAACCGCGGGGCCGGCCGGACGGCGATGCCTCCCGGCCCCGTGACCGTGGCGACGATGGCCGACGACGCGGCCGGCGTCCTCGACGCCCTGGGGATCCGCTCGGCCCACGTGGCCGGGTTCTCCGGCGGCAGCATGGTGGCCCAGGAGCTCGCGGTGCGCCGTCCGGACCTGGTCCGCAGCCTGGTGCTGCAGAGCACGTGGGCCGTGCCGGACGTCTACCTCCGGTCGTGGCTGGGGTTCGTCCGGTGGCTGGTCGCCGCCGCGCCCAGCGAGCGCGCGTTCGTCGAGGCCTTCTGCCTCGACCTGTACACCGCCCGGGCGCACGAGGACGGCACCGTGGCCGCCCTCGTCGAGGAGGTGCTGGCCTTCCCCCACAAGCAGGCGGCCGAGGACCTCCAGCGCTACCTGGACGCGTTGGTCGAGGACGCCGCGCCGGACCGCCCGGCGCGGGTCGCCGCGCCGACGCTGGTGCTGGCCGGCGGGGTCGACCCCATCGCCCGCCCCCCGTTGGGCCGCGTCGTCGCCGACGCGATCCGGGGCGCGTCGTTCGAGGTGTGGGAGACCGAGTCGCACCAACCGTTCCAGGAGGTCCCCGACCGCTGGAACGCCCGCGTCGACGCCTTCTGGCAGCACGTCGAGTCCGGGGCTCGCCCTCGCCCACGGCAGGCCCCGGACCGCGACCGCCCGTCCCCCGACCGCCCACCGGAGACCGCCGGCCGCGGGTGACGACCTCCGCACGGAAGGAGCCCGTCGTGGGACACCACATCCGCTCGGCCGACGTGGACGTCTGGACCGAGCAGGTCGGGCAGGGCCCGGACGTGCTGCTGATCGGTGGCCTCGGCGACACCGTGGAGTCCTGGCAGTTCCAGCTGGACGGGCTGGCCGACCGCTACCGGCTGACCGCCTTCGACAACCGGGGCGCCGGGCGGACGGCGCTGCCGGACGGACCCGTGACCGTGGCGGACATGGCCGACGACGCGGCCGCGGTGCTGGACGCGCACAGCATCACGTCGGCGCACGTGGCCGGCTTCTCCGGAGGGGCCAAGACCGCGCAGGAGCTGGCGCTGCGCCGTCCGGACCTGGTCCGCAGCCTGGTGCTGCAGAGCACCTGGGCGGCCATGGACCCCTACCTGCAGGCCTGGGTGCGGTTCGTCCGCTGGCTGGTCGAGGCCGCGCCCGGCGAGCGGGCCTTCCTGGAGACCTTCTTCCTGGTCATCTACACGCCCCGCGCGCACGACGACGGCACCGTCGCCGCGATCATCGACGAGGCCCTCGCCTTCCCCCACAAGCAGCCGCCGGAGGTGATCCGGCGGCACCTGGACGCGTGGGCCGCCCACGACACCACCGACCGGCTGCCGCGGATCACCGCGCCGACGCTGGTGCTGGCCGGCGGCCTGGACGTGACCGCGCGACCCGAGCTCGGCCGGGCGGTCGCCGAGGCCATCCCGGGCGCGTCGTTCGAGGTGTGGGAGACCGAGTCGCACCAACCGTTCCAGGAGGTGCCGGACCGGTGGAACGCCCGCGTCGCGGCCTTCTGGCAGGAGGTCGAGGCCGCCTCGGGGACCCCGCTGCCCCGCGCGTCCGCGCACGACGCCGGCTCGGCACGGGACCGCCCCCGGACGGGACCCGTGCGGCCCGGCCGAGCCGGGCCGCGGTCGTCACCGTGACTCCCGCGGAGGCCCCTTCACGGCGAGGACCGGGCAGTCGACGTCGAGCAGGATCCGCTGCGCGGCGCTGCCCATGAGCAGCTTGCCGACCGCCGAGCGCCGGCGCAGCCCGATGACCAGCAGCTCCGCGTCGGTCTCCACGACGGCGGCGGCGAGCTCCTCCGCGACGTCGCGGCCGATCGGCTGGCGCAGCTCGAAGGGCACCCCCGACACGGTCAGGTCGGCCTGCAGCTGTCGCAGCGGGGCGCCCTGGAGGAACTCCTCGTCGACGAGGGCGTCGCCGCGCGAGCTGTTGACCACGACCAGCCGCGCGCCCCGCCGGTGGGCCTCGACGACCGCGTGCGCCAGCGCCGCCTCGCCCCGGGGATTGGGCACGACGCCCACCACCACGACCCCGCTCACGGGCCCTCCCCTCCCTCGCGGCTCAGAGCCGCCTGGTCGTGGTGCCGCAGCTCGCCGGTCTCCTGGAGCTCCTCGGGGGTGGAGCGGCGCCCGCGGACGACCCGCAGCACGATGGGCACGACGAGGGCCAGGACGGCGAGCAGCAGCACGACGCGGCTGAACCAGGTCTCGACCAGGACGCCGAGGTCGCCGCCGCTGATGGCCAGCGCCCGGCGGAGGTTGGTCTCGGCGATCGGCCCGAGGATCAGGCCGATGACCGCGGGGGCCACGGGCCAGCCGTAGCGCCGCATGACGAAGCCCAGCCCGCCGAGCACCAGCAGCAGCACGAGGTCGAGCGGGTCGGCGTTGACCGCGTAGGAGCCGAGCGAGGCGAACAGCAGGATGCCCGCGTACAGGTAGGGCCGCGGGATGCGCAGCAGCTTCACCCAGACGCCGGCCAGCGGCAGGTTGAGCACGAGCAGCATGGTGTTGCCGATGAACAGCGCCGCGATCAGCGTCCAGACCAGCGTCGACTCGGTGGTCAGCAGGGTCGGGCCCGGCTGGATGCCGTAGCCCTGGAACGCGGCCAGCAGGATCGCCGCCGTGGCCGACGTGGGCAGCCCCAGTGTCAGCAGCGGGACGAGGACGCCGGCGGCCGCGGCGTTGTTCGCCGCCTCGGGCCCGGCCACGCCCTCGATGGCGCCCCTGCCGAACTCCTCGGGGTGCTTGGTGAGCCGCCGCTCGGTCGCGTAGGAGAGGAACGTCGGGATCTCCGCGCCGCCGGCCGGCAGCGCACCGAACGGGAATCCGAGCGCGGTGCCCCGCAGCCACGGCTTCCAGGAGCGGCGGAGGTCCGCCCCGGTCATGTAGCGCCCGCTCGCCGGCATGACCTGCACGGGCCCGCGCCGCAGCCGGGAGGCGACGTACAGCGCCTCCCCGACGGCGAACAGGGCCACCGCCACCACGACGACGTCGATGCCGTCGGACAGCTGCGGGATGCCGAGGGTGAACCGCTCCTGGCCGGTGAGGACGTCGGTGCCCACCAGCCCGAGGTACAGCCCGACGCCCAGGGACGCCAGGCCGCGCAGCGGGGACGCGCCCAGCACGGTCGACACCGCGACGAAGGCGAACACGGCCAGCGCGAAGTAGTCGGCGGCGGTGATCCCGATGGCCAGGTCGACGACGGTCGGCGCGACCAGGGCGAGCAGCAGGGTGGCGATCGTGCCGGCGACGAACGAACCGATCGCCGCCGTGGCCAGCGCCGCTGCTCCGCGGCCGGCCTTGGCCATCCGGTTGCCCTCGAGCGCGGTCATGATCGAGCTGGCCTCGCCCGGGGTGTTGAGCAGGATCGACGTCGTCGACCCGCCGTACATGCCGCCGTAGTAGATGCCGGCGAACATGATGAACGCGCTGACCGGCTCGAGGACGTAGGTGACCGGCAGCAGCAGCGCCACGGTCATGGCGGGGCCGATGCCGGGGAGCACGCCGACCGCCGTCCCCAGCAGGACGCCGATGAAGGCGAACAGCAGGTTGGCCGGGGTGAGGGCGTCGGCGAAGCCGCCGGCGAGTTCGGTCAGGGCGTCCATCTAGAACCAGCTCGTCGCCAGCTCGAGGAGCGTTCCGCCGGGCAGCGCCACGTTGAGTGCCTTGACGAAGACGATCCAGACGACCACCGAGGTGATCCCCCCGGCGAGCAGCGGCCGCACGATCCCCCGCGCCCCGAGGGCCCAGGCGACCGTGCCGAACATGAGGGTGACCGCCAGCGGCCAGCCGACGACGTTGATGAGCAGGGCGTGGGCCAGGAAGGCCACGGCGATGATGCCGACCGCCCGCCACGACGTGCCGGCGGTCGGGTCGACGTCCTCGCTCTCGTCCGCCGGGCCGCGGTCCCCGCGCCACACCCGGTACCCCAGCCCGAGCGCGGTGGCGACGACCACGGCGCCCACCAGGTAGGGGAAGAAGCGCGGGCCGACGTTGCTGGCCGAGCCGGGGACGGCGATGTTCCCCGCGTCCAGGACGAGGTAGACACCGAGCGCGCCCAGCAGGACGGCCATCACCAACTCGCCGGTGCTCCGCCCGGCCGGCTCGGCCTGCGCGGGCGCGGGCGTCCCGGCGTCGCCCGGCGGGGCCGGCGCCCCGGCGTCGCCCGGCGGGGCGGGCGCCGGCTCGGGCGCGCTCACTGCACCAGCCCGATCTGCACCAGGATCTCACGCACCCGCGCCTCCTCCGCTGCGAGGAACTCGGCGTAGTCGTCGCCGGTGAGCAGCAGGTCGTCCCAGCCGTTGTTCTCCAGCGCCTCGGCCCACTCGTCGCTGTCGTGGGTGTCGACGACCAGCGCGATGAGGTCCTCCCGCGCGGAGTCGGTCATCCCGGGGCGGGCCATCACGCCGCGCCAGTTGGAGACCTCGACGTCGAACCCCGACTCGATCAGCGTGGGGACGTCGGGCACCTGGTCGCTGCGCTCGGCGGTGGAGACCGCCAACCCCTTGAGGTCCCCGGAGGCGACCTGCGGCCCGTAGTCGGCGGTGCCGGAGATGCCGGCGGCGACCTGGCCGCCGAGGAGCGCCGACAGCGACTCGCCGCCGCCGGAGTACGGGATGTAGTTGATCAGCCCGGGGTCGATCCCGGCGGCCTGCGCGAGCAGCCCGGCGAGGATCTGGTCGGTGCCGCCGGCCGACCCACCGGCGATCGGGGTGGCGGCGGGGTCGGCCGCCCAGACCTCGACGAAGCCGGCGATGTCGTCGAAGGGCGCGTCGGGCGGGGCGACGATCAGCTCGGTCTCACCGATGAGCCGCGCGATCGGCGTGACGTCGGTGAGCCGGGTCGACGAGTCGTTGGTGTCGACGGCGCCGACCATGACCAGCCCCATCATCATCAGCAGCGCGTCGTCGTCCTCGCGGCTGAGCTGGCCCAGGCCGATCACCCCGCCGGCGCCCTCGACGTTGAACACCTGCACGTTGCGGGCCAGGCCGCTCTGCTGGATGACCCGCTGCATCACCCGCGCCGTGGTGTCCCAGCCACCGCCGGGGCTCGCCGGCGCCATGATCCGCAGCCGGGAGAGGTCGCCGGGCTGCACGACGGTGCCGGCGCAGCCGGCAAGCGCGCCGAGGACGGGGGCGGCGACCACCCCGGCGAGGAAGGACCTGCGGCTCACGGTCACGGCCGGACCCCCTCCGGAACGGAGTGACGGGGGTCACGGTAGACCCTTGCCCTGGTCAGGGCTGCTCCGGGTCCGACCCGGCGTCGACGGGTCGGCGACTCCCCCGCTGCGACGCCCGCGGTCACCCGGCCGGGCGGGACCGCCGCACCGCAGGGGCCCAGTGGGCGACGGCCGGCACGGCACGACGGACCAGCCGGACGACCCGGCGGACGAGCGACACCGCGGCGAGGAGCGCCACCCCTCCGGCGAGGACGCCGAGGGCACCGGGCACGGACTCACCGGTGGCGACGAGCACCGAGCCGGTGAGGACGGCGAGGACGACCAGCGTGGACCGCAGACCCGGACCGCCGCCGTCGGGACCGCGCACCGGCGAGCCGCAGTTGGACAGGTCCGGGTCGCAGTCCGGCGTCAGTGCGCTCACCGCTGGTTCCCCGCGTCGTGCCGGACAGCACCCATCCGCGTCCCCTCCTCGGAGGCCCCACCACGCCGGACGGGCGGCGTGATGCCGGTCACACCGGACCGTACGGGAACGGCCACTCCCCGCTCAAGCGGTGGAGCGGCCGTTCCCGCACGCCGGGCCTCCGGTCAGCTGGCCTTCTTGCGGGCCCGCTTCCTCGGAGCCGACGCCGCCGCGACGGTCTCGGGGTCGAGGATCTTCGCCAGGTACCGGCCGGTGTGGCTCTCCGGGACGCCGGCCACGAACTCCGGCGGACCCTCGGCGACGACCGTGCCGCCGCGGAACCCGCCCTCGGGGCCCATGTCGATGAGCCAGTCCGCGCTCTTGATGACGTCGAGGTTGTGCTCGATGACGACCACCGAGTTGCCCTTGTCGACCAGGCCCTGCAGCACCAGGAGCAGCTTGCGGATGTCCTCGAAGTGCAGCCCGGTGGTGGGCTCGTCGAGGACGTAGATGCTGCGACCGTTGGACCGCTTCTGCAGCTCGCTGGCCAGCTTGACGCGCTGCGCCTCACCGCCGGACAGCGTGGTCGCCGGCTGGCCCAGCCGGACGTAGCCGAGCCCCACCTCGGTGAGGGTCCGCAGGTACCGGGCGATCGCCGGGATGGCCGCGAAGAAGTCCGCGGCCTCCTCGATGGGCATGTCGAGGACCTCGGCGACGGTCTTGCCCTTGTAGTGCACCTCGAGGGTCTCCCGGTTGAACCGGGCGCCCTTGCACACCTCGCAGGGGACGTAGACGTCGGGCAGGAAGTTCATCTCGATCTTGAGCGTCCCGTCGCCGGAGCACGCCTCGCAGCGGCCGCCCTTGACGTTGAAGCTGAACCGGCCCGGCAGGTAGCCGCGGACCTTGGCCTCGGAGGTGCTGGCGAACAGCTTGCGCACGTGGTCCCAGACGCCGGTGTAGGTCGCCGGGTTGGACCGCGGCGTGCGGCCGATCGGCGACTGGTCGACGTGCACGACCTTGTCCAGGTGCTCCAGGCCGGTGACGGTCCGGTGCCGGCCGGGCACCATCCGCGCCCGGTTCAGCTGGTTGGCCAGCGTCGTGTAGAGGATGTCGTTGACCAGGCTGGACTTGCCGGAGCCGGAGACCCCGGTGACGGCGACCAGGCAGCCGAGCGGGAAGGTGACGTCGACGCCGCGCAGGTTGTGCTCGCGGGCGCCCTTGACCACCAGCTCCCGGCCCGGCGTGGGCTCGCGCCGCTTCTCCGGGACGACGATCTCCTTGCGGCCGGACAGGTACTGGCCGGTCAGCGAGCGCTCGCTGGTGAGCAGGTCGTCGACGGTGCCGCTCACGACGACCTCACCGCCGTGCTCGCCGGCGCCCGGGCCGATGTCGACCACCCAGTCGGCGACCTTGATCGTGTCCTCGTCGTGCTCGACGACGATGAGCGTGTTGCCCATGTCCCGCAGCCGGATCAGCGTCTCGATCAGCCGGGTGTTGTCCCGCTGGTGCAGGCCGATCGACGGCTCGTCCAGGACGTAGAGGACGCCGACCAGCCCCGAGCCGATCTGGGTGGCCAGCCGGATGCGCTGCGCCTCCCCGCCGGCGAGCGTGGCCGCCGGCCGGTCGAGGGACAGGTAGTCCAGGCCGACGTCGACCAGGAACGACAGCCGCGCCTGGATCTCCTTGAGCACGCGGTCGGCGATCGCGCGCTCCCGCTCACCGAGCTCCAGGGCGCCCAGCCAGTCCGAGGCCTCGCCGATCGACAGCCCGGTGACCTCGGCGATGGAACGGCCGTTGAGCTTGACCGCGAGGATCTCCGGCTTCAGGCGGGTGCCGTGACAGACGGGGCAGGGCACGTCGCGCATGTAGCCCTCGTACTTGTCGCGCATGTAGTCGCTGTCGGTGTCCTCGTGCCGCCGCTCGAGGAAGGGCAGCACGCCCTCGAACGCCGCGTAGTAGCTGCGCTCGCGGCCGTAACGGTTCTTGTAGCGGACGTGCACCTGGTCCGGCGAGCCGTGGAGGACGGCCTTCTGCACCTTGGCCGGCAGTCGCTCCCACGGGTCGTCCATCGAGAAGCCGAGCTGCTGGGACAGGCCGGTGAGCAGCCGGGTGAAGTACTCGTTGCTCATCGAGGTCGACCACGGCGCGATGGCGCCCTGGGCCAGGCTCTTCTCCGGGTCGGGCACGACGAGCTCGGGGTCGACCTCCTTGCGGGTGCCGATGCCGGTGCACTCGGCGCAGGCGCCGAAGGGTGAGTTGAACGAGAACGACCGCGGCTCGAGCGCCTCGAAGGACAGGCCGTCGTCGACGCAGGCCAGGTGCTCGGAGAAGGTCCGCTCCCGCTGCGGGTCGTCCTCCGCCAGGTCGACGAAGTCGAGGACGACGAGGCCGCCGGCCAGGCCGAGCGCGGTCTCGACGGAGTCGGTGAGCCGGCGCTTGGCGCTCTCCTTGACGGTGAGCCGGTCGACGATCACCTCGATCGTGTGCTTCTCCTGCTTCTTCAGCTTCGGCGGCTCGGTGAGCGGGTGCACGACGCCGTCGACGCGGACCCGGGAGAAGCCCTGGGTCTGCAGCGAGCTGAACAGGTCCACGTACTCGCCCTTGCGGGCGCGGACGACGGGGGCGAGCACCTGGAAGCGGGTGCCCTCCTCCATGCCCAGCACCTGGTCGACGATCTGCTGCGGCGTCTGCCGCGAGATCGGCTTGCCGCAGTTCGGGCAGTGCGGCTGGCCGGCGCGGGCGTAGAGCAGGCGGAGGTAGTCGTAGACCTCGGTGATCGTGCCGACCGTCGACCGCGGGTTGCGGTTGGTCGATTTCTGGTCGATCGAGACCGCCGGGCTCAGGCCCTCGATGAAGTCGACGTCGGGCTTGTCCATCTGCCCGAGGAACTGCCGGGCGTAGGCCGACAGCGACTCGACGTACCGCCGCTGGCCCTCGGCGAAGATCGTGTCGAAGGCGAGGCTCGACTTCCCCGAGCCGGACAGGCCCGTGAACACGATGAGCGCGTCGCGGGGCAGGTCGAGGTGGACGTCCTTGAGGTTGTGCTCGCGGGCGCCGCGGACGACGAGGCGGTCCATGTGTTCCCTGTCGGTCGCTGGAGCGTGGATTGCGGTGTGCGTGGCGCCGGCGGTACCCGGTGCCGATGTCCCCACGGAGACAAGCCGTCGCGCTGCGTGCCTGTTCCCCCTGGCCGGGCCGCGGCCCCGGTGATACCGGTCATCCCCCGCGTGGGGACGGGACGGGTCAGCCGGGTGGCGCGACGCCGTGCTCGGTGGGGTCGAAGACCGGCGCGTACCGGCGCCACGGCTGTCGCCGTTCCAGCTCTCCGGCGAGCCAGAGTAGTCGCGTCTCGGCGCCCGGGGGGCCGGCGAGCTGGACCGCCAGGGGGTGTCCCTCCGGTCGCACGCCGGTGGGCAGCACGAGCGCCGGCAGGCCGGCGAGGTTCCACGGCGGCGTCCACGGCGCCCACCGCGCGTTGGCCCAGACGTTGGCCGCGAACGACCGCTCGTGCCACGGCCGGGCCGGCAACGGTGGGCCGGTGGTGACCGGGGTGAGCAGCACGTCGACGTCGTCGAAGAAGGCGGTCATCCGCTCGCGGAACCGCTCGGCGGTGGCCGGCCGGACCAGGCCGGCCCGGCGGACCAGCCGGCCGATCCGCGCGTGCGTCCGGCTGCGTGGCTGGAGGGCGCGCCGGTCGACAGCGAGGACGTCGGCGCCCTCGTCGGCCCCGGCCATCCACCGGGCGAACGCGCCGACCGCCGCCCCGGGCGGCACGACCAACGCCCGCCGGACGACGGTGTGCCCGGCGGCCCGCAGCTGCGCCGCGACGGCATGGACCGCGGCGCGTGCCGGACCGTCGGTGGGGACCCCGGGCACCAGCGCCTGGGTGGACACGGCGATCCGCAGGGGCCGGCCGGGGTCGGCCGGAGGGGCCGGCGCCTCCCCCGCGAGCACGGCGTGCGCCAGCGCCAGGTCGGCCACCGTGGTGGCCAGCGCGCCGTTCTCCGTCATGCCGTACCAGTTGTCGGGCAACGTCGGGACCACGCCGCGGCCCGGCTTGAGCGTCACCAGCCCGCAGGCCGCGGCAGGGAGCCGGAGCGAGCCCATGCCGTCGTTGCCCAGCGCCAGCGGCACACTCCCCGAGGCGACCGCTGCGGCGCTGCCGCCGGAGCTGCCCGCCGGGGACCGCGCGGTGTCCCACGGGTTGCGGCAGACCGCACCCTGGAGGTCGGTGGTGGCGTAGAGCCCCAGCTCGGGCATGCGGGTGATGCCGACGACGACGGCGCCCGCGGCCCGCACCCGCGCCACGACGGGGTGGTCCTCGGTCTCGGGGCCGTGGGGACAGGCCGGGGAGCCCTGGGTGCAGGTCTCCCCCGCGACCGGGATGTTGTCCTTGACCGCGATCGGCACCCCGGCCAGCGGCAGCGAGGCCCGGCCGGCATCGGCGTCGACCGCCGCGGCCTCGGCGAGTGCGGCCTCCCGGCGGACCACCCGGAACGCCCCGATCCGGGCCTCGACCCGGTCGAGGTGCGCGAGGTGCGCGCGGACCACCTCGACCGCCGTCAGCTCCCCCGCCCGCACGCGTGCGGCCAGCTCAGTGGCCGGGAGGCCCACCACCGTGCCACTCGGCGCGCCGACCGGCAGACCTCCGCTAGCGTCCATGCCAGGACCGTAACCGCGGCCGCCGACACTTCTCGAACGGAGTCCAGCGATGAGCTCGGGGACCTACACCGGCGACGTCGAGGTGGGCGGGCCCGCCGACGTCCGGGAGCTGCCGGGCCTGACGATCAGCAAGATCGCCGTGAGCGAGATGGCCAACAACGCCTACCTGCTGCGCTGCACCGCGACCGGCGAGGCGTTGCTGGTCGACGCCGCGGCGGAGCCCGAGACGCTGCGCGCGTTCATCGGCGACGCCCCGGTGCGCACCGTGGTCACGACGCACGGGCACTGGGACCACCACCGCGCCCTCCCCGAGGTCGTCGAGGCGACCGGGGCCACCACCGTCGCCCACCCCGCCGACGCCGGCGACCTCCCCGTGCCGGTGCAGCGGCCGGTCGAGCACGGCGACACGGTGACCGTCGGCGAGCAGGTGCTCGAGGTGGTGCACCTGCGCGGACACACGCCGGGCAGCATCGCGCTGGTCTGGCGCGGGCCCGGGGACGCCGGCACGCACGTCTTCACCGGCGACAGCCTCTTCCCCGGCGGCGTCGGGAACACCCAGAAGGACCCGCAGCGGTTCGCCAGCCTCATCGACGACGTCGAGCAGCGGCTGTTCGGCACGCTGCCCGACGACACGTGGGTGTACCCGGGCCACGGCAAGGACACGACCATCGGCGCCGAGCGTCCGCACCTGCCGGAGTGGCGGGAGCGGGGCTGGTAGGACCGGCGCACCGGGCAGGGCCCCGGGAGCCGTCGGCCGGGGTCGTCGCAGCGGCGTCGTCCTCCGGGCCACTCGCGGTCCGCCCGCCGGCCGGGCGGCCCCGTGGCCGAGCCCCTTGCGCGCGCCCACGCGGCCGGAGCACGGTTCTCCTCACCCCGAGACCGAGGGCGGGTTCTCGTCGTGGTGAGAGCCTCTCCGGCGCGTGGAGGACACGATGCACGCGGTCATCCGGCACTACAGGCACAACTCGCAGCTGTTCGACGAGTTGGAGCGGCGGACCGACGAGGTGGAGACCGTGATCCGGAGCGTCTCCGGATTCGTGGGCTACTACCTCGTGAGGACGGAGGACGGTGGGTTCTCCGTCAGCGTCTTCGAGGACAAGACCGGGACGGACGAGTCCGTCCGCGTGGCTGCGGACTGGGTCAAGCAGAACGTGCCCCAGGCCGCAGGGAGTCCTCCTGAGGTCATCGAGGGCAGGGTCGTACTCCGGATGAACGCCTAGCCGGGGACCCCAGCGGTCCAGCGGCCGCGTCGACGACGTCACGGCGGGTGCGCGCCGGCGACCAGCGACGGCGAGCCGGTGCCCTCCCGCGTCGCCGGTCAGCCCGCGGGCAGGTGACCCAGCTGGGTGAGCACCGTCAGGTTGTCCCAGGTCACCCACCACTCGGCGATCCGGCCGTCGGCGACGCGCAGGACACCGGCGAAGTCGAACGTCGCCCGCTTCCCCGACGGGGGGAACGGCCCGAGCTGCCCGGTCTGCGTGCCCTCGTAGGTGGCCCAGACGGCGGCCCAGTCGCCGTCCACCAGCACCCGGGTGAACGTCTGGGTGTTGTCGGGGAAGGCGGCGGCGTCCTGCCGGAGGAAGTCCCTGAACTGCTCCCGGTCGGCGACCGGCAGCTGCGGGGTCGCCTCGCTGCGGCGGACGAAGTCGCCGGCGAGCAACTCGTCGAGGAGGTCCAGCTGACGCGTGTTGATCGCGTCCTCCAGCCGACGCACCAGGGTCCGGATCTCCTCGGGGCTGCTGTCCATGCGGGTGCCTCCCTCGGCGTGGCCGTGACGGTCCCGTGCCTAACCGCAGGCAGGTCGCGCCACCAGGCAGCAGCGCGTGGCCGGTCCGCCCCGGGGCGGCGGACACGGCGTGGCCTCACGCGGACGGCCACCCCGGTCGCCGAGCGGCGGTCCCGCCCACCGGGACGGGCCACCGCCCGGCGACCCCACTACTCCTCCTCGAACAGGGCGACGAGCTCGTCGGGGGTGCAGGCCACGTGCAGCGGCACGATCGACACCGTCCACTCCGGTCGACGCTCGTCGACGTCGAGTGCGAGGTCCCACGCCGCGCGGGCGCTGAGCGGGCCGAAGCAGGCGTCGTCCCCGTCGTCGGCGACGGCGACCTCGACCAGCCAGGTGTCGGAGAGGTCGGCCGCCAGTTCGGCGAAGTCCGGGTCGGTGCCGTCCTCGGGTTCGGGCGAGTCGGCCGCGACGGGGTAGATGAGCGCCATACCGCAGCCTCTCAGAGCTGGATGCCGCGGGTGAGGGCACCGTCCACGACGAGGTTGGTGCCCGTGGTGAAGCTGGACACCGGGCTGGACAGGAAGACGACCGCCCTGGCCATCTCCTCCGGCGTCCCCATCCGGCCGGTCGGGTTGAGCGCGAGCGAGTCGGCGAACAGCTCCGGCTGGCCCTGCTCGATGCCGTTCCAGATGCCGCCGGTGAAGTAGGTGTTGCCCGGGGAGACGACGTTGGCCCGGACTCCCCGCCCGGCCAGCTGGAACGCCAGCCCGCTGATGTAGCCGACGATCGCCGTCTTCATCGTCCCGTAGGGGCCGGAGGCGAAGTCGGACTCCCGCCCGGAGACGCTGGAGACGGCCACGATCGACCCGTTGCCACCGGGCTCCAGGTGCGGCAGGGCGGCGGTGACCAGCCGCACCGTGTGCATGAGGTCGACCTCGAAGGACGCGTACCAGTTCTCCTCCGTGTCCGGGACGGCCAGCGCGCTCACGTTGGCCACGACGGCGTCGATGCCGCCCAACCGTCCGGCGGCGCTCTCCACCCAGGAGGTGAGGGCCGCGCCGTCGCGCACGTCCAGCTGGACGCCAGAGGCCCGCCCGCCGCGCGCGGCGGCCGCCTTCTCCGTCGCCTCGATCTCGGCGGCGTCGCGGGCGCAGAACTCCACCACGGCCCCCTCGTCCACGAAGGTGTCCACGATGGCGCGGCCGATGCCGCGGGTCCCGCCGGTGACGAGGACGCGGGCGCCGGTGAGCTGCAGGTCCATGGGGTTCCTCTCGCAGGTGGGTGGCTCAGAGCAGGGTCGCCGCGCGGCGGCGCAGGTCGTCGTGCAGCCCGCCGTAGGCCGACGCCCGCGGCAGCAGCGACTTCCGGGCCTTCACCACGGTGCTGTAGTTGGCGTCGACGACGTTGGCGATCGGCACCTCGGAGATCTGCGAGAGCAGCTGGTAGGCGTCCATCGGGTGCAGCCCGTAGAGCTCGCCGAACCAGCGCACCAGCTCCACCTGGCCGATGCGCCAGGCGTCCTCCAGCGGGCGGCTGGAGCCGACGGTCATCCAGTGCGTGTCGTCCTCGAGGCGCGGCCACAGCGGGGCCCCGCCCTTGACCAGCTCGACGATGAGGGTGGTGGTCATCGCCCCCTCGACGGCGGTCCCGCAGGCCTCGCCCTCGCCCTGCCGGTAGTGCCCGTCGCCGATGGAGAACAGCGCCCCCTCGACGTTCACGCCGAGGAAGCAGGTCGAGCCCGGGCGCATCTGCGGGGTGTCCATGTTGCCGCCGAAGCGCTCGGGCACCAGCGAGCTGCGGACCTCACCGCCGGGCGGCGCGACCCCGACGGTGCCGAGCATCGGCTCGACCGGCAGGGCGATCTGCAGGTCGGTGTGCTGGGCGGCGAAGGTCACCGTGTTCGCGGCCCGGTCCAGCTCGTAGATCCAGGTGGTGTCCGGCAGCGGCTCCTGCAGCGTCGCCGTCCGGTCGGTGCTGGTGAGCCCGCCGAAGAACGGGATCGCCGCCGAGGCCCCCCAGTCACGGGCCGGCTCCATGGCCACGAAGTGCAGGGCCAGGGTGTCCCCGGGCTCGGCGCCCTCGACGTGGAACGGCCCGGTCTGCGGGTTCACGAAGCGCAGGTCGACCTTCTCGCTGGAGAGGTCGGTGGTCTTCTGCAGCGCGCCGCAGAAGGCGTCGTCGGACCACACGCGCAGCGCCGTCCCGGGGGTGACCCGGTGCAGCGGTGCGACGCCGCCGAAGGTGAACGCGTACTGCTCGAACCTGGGCACGACCTCGACGACGTCCATGCCGCACCCTAGGAAGCCGCAGATCGGTCCGGCAACGGGTCGGGGTGGCAGCGCAACCGCACGCGGTCCGGCGTCAGCTCGGCCACCGACGGGACGCCGAGCAGCTGCAGCGTGCGGGCGATCTCGCCGGCCAGGATGTCCGTGGCCCGCTGCACCCCGCGCTCTCCGCCGGCCATGAGCCCGAAGAGGTAGGCCCGGCCGACGAGGCACGCCCGGGCGCCGAGGGCCACCGCCGCGACGACGTCCGCCCCGTCCAGGATGCCGCCGTCCAGGTACACCTCCGCGCGGTCCCCCACCGCCGCGACGACGGCCGGGAGCTCCTCGAGCGGGGTGGGCGCCCGGTCCAGCTGCCGGCCGCCGTGGTTGGAGACGACGACCGCGTCGGCGCCGGCGTCCACGACGGCACGGGCGTCGTCCGCCGTCTGGACGCCCTTGACCACCAGCGCGCCGGACCACCGCGCCCGCAGGTCCGCGACGTCGGCCAGCGTCGCGGCGGGCTCGAAGACGCGGTCGGCGAGCTCGGCCACCGTTCCGCCCCACGAGCGCAGCGAGGCGAACTCGAGGGGTTCGGTGGTGAGCAGGTCGACCCACCAGCGCGGGTGGACGGCGGCGTTGGCCATCGTCCGCAGGGTCAGCGCCGGGGGGATGGTGAAGCCGTTGCGCACGTCGCGCAGCCGCGGCCCGGCGACGGGGGTGTCGACGGTCAGCACCAGCGCCTCGTAGCCGGCCGCGGCCGCCCGCTCCACCAGCGCCTCGCTGGCCTCGCGGTCGCGCCACAGGTAGAGCTGGAACCACTTCCGGGCATCGGGGGCCGCGGCGGCCAGCGCCTCGATGGTCGTCGTCCCCATCGTCGACAGCGCGTGCGGGATGCCGACCCGCTGCGCCACCCGGCCGACGGCCGCCTCGCCCTCGGTGTGCATCAGGCGGGTGAACCCGGTCGGGGCGAAGGCCAGCGGCAGCGCCGAGGGGCGGCCGAGGACGGTCGTGGACGGGTCGACGACGGAGACGTCGCGCAGCACGCTGGGGCGGAACTCCAGCCGCTGGAACGCCTCCCTCGACCGCCGCAGGCTGGTCTCGGCGCCCGCCGCCCCGTCGGTGTAGTCGAAGACCGCGCGCGGCACCCGCCGCCGGGCGATCTCCCGGAGGTCCCCGACGGTGGCCGCCGCGGCCAGCCGGCGGTCGGTGGCGTCGCCCGGCAACCGCCGGGGTCTGACCAGCTCGCGCACCTCCGACCAGCGGGGTACTCGGCGCTCGACCACTCCTGCCTCCTCCTGTCGACCTCCGCCCACCCTGCCAGTACCAGTGGGACGGCCGGTACACGTGGGACGGCGTGCCCGTCCCTCACCGCGCGCCGTACGCGAACCGCCGTTAACGTCCTGCCAGAGTGACGCGCGTCACCGTCGATGCCGCCCCGAGGAACAGGACAGGTCCCGATGCTCTACACCGCCTACGAGATCAACCGCCGGGCGGGCGCGCCCGTCGTGGCCGCGACCGGGCTCACCGCCCGTGCGCTGTCCGCGCTCCCGCCCCGGCTCGGCGGTGTGGCGCCGGTGCGACACCTGCGGGCGGCCTGCGACATGGTCGCGAAGGCACGTCCCACGCACGCCCGGCCGGACTACGGGATCGACGCCGTCCTGGTCGGCGGCCGGCGGGCGGCCGTCTCCGAGCACCCGGTGACCTCCACCCCGTTCGCGACCCTGCTGCACTTCCGCAAGCCGTCGGTGACCGGCCAGCCGCCGGTGCTCGTCGTCGGGCCGATGTCGGGGCACTTCACCACGCTGATCCGGCCGACCATCCGCACGCTGCTGGCCGACCACGACGTGTACGTCCTCGACTGGCACAACGCCCGCGACGTCCCGGCCGACGAGGGCCCGTTCGGGCTGGACGAGTACATCGAGCACGTCATGGACGCCCTGCGGGTGCTCGGCCCGGGCGCGCACGTCGTGGCCGTCTGCCAGCCCGCCGTCCCGGTGCTCGCCGCCGTGGCGCTGCTCGCCGCGGACGACGACGACGCCCAGCCCGCCACCCTCACCCTCATGGCCGGCCCGGTGGACACCCGGGTCAACCCCAACCGGATCAACGAGACGGCCGGCAAGCAGCCGCTGTCGGTCTACGAGCGCCGCCTGATCGCGACCGTCCCCCGGCGCTACGCCGGCGCCGGGCGGCGGGTCTACCCGGGCGTCGTCCAGCTGACGGCGTTCATGTCGATGAACCCGCGCCGGCACCTGGACGCGCACCTGCAGCTCTACCGCGACCTCGTCACCGGCAACGCGGAGCGGGCGGCGGCGACCCGCGCCTTCTACGACGAGTACGGCGCGGTCATGGACGTCCCCGCCGAGTTCTACCTCGAGACGGTCGGCCGCATCTTCCAGGAGCACCACCTGGCCACCGGCCGGTTCACCTGGCGCGGCCGGCCGGTCGACCCGGCCGCGATCCAGCGGACGGCGCTGCTCACCGTCGAGGGCGCCCGCGACGACATCTGCTCCCCCGGCCAGACCGAGGCCGCGCACGGGCTGTGCACCGGCATCCCGGCGGCGCGCAAGCGGCACCACCTGCAGCCCGGGGTCGGCCACTACGGCGTCTTCAGCGGCTCCCGCTGGGAGGCCGAGGTGTACCCGGTGCTGCGCGACTTCGTCGCCGAGCACACCGACGGGCACGCCGCCACCGGCTGAGCCCCGAGGACGCCGACGGCCGCCGGTCCCGCCACCACGGGCCGGCGGCCGTCGGCGTCAGTCCAGGCGGGTGGCGCGCACGGTCAGCGGCCGGCGCCCCTCCCCCTGGTCGTCGTCGGCGAGCGGCTCGGCGTCCACGACGTCGTCGGGCCACTCGTCCAGGCCGGCGCCGGCGTCGGTCCCGGCGGGCAGCCAGCGGGCCCACCACCGCAGCACGTGCTCCAGCCGCGCCAGCCGGTGCCGCGGCCGGCCCGACCGGCTCAGCTCGTGCCCCTCACCGGGGAACAGCAGCAGCTCCGCCGGGACGCCGCGGCGCTTGAGCGCGACGTAGAACCGCTGCGCCTGCTCGACGGGGCAGCGCCAGTCCTGCTCGGCGTGGACGACGAGGGTCGGGGTGGTGATGTCGCCGGTGCGGGCCAGCGCGCTCTGGGCCGCCTGCCGCGCCGGGTCGGCACCCAGGTGCGCGTCGACGAGGTACCAGCCGATGTCGGAGGACCCGACGAAGCTCACCGGGTCCAGGATCGCCCGCTCGACGACCGCCGCGGCGAACCGCGCCGACCGGGCGGTCAGCACGGCGGCCAGGTACCCCCCGTAGGAGCCCCCCATGACGCCGACCCGGTGCCCGTCGAGGGCCGGGTCGGCCAGGGCGGCGTCGAGGAGGGCCAGGACGTCGTCGACGTCCACCGTCCCCCAGGCGCCGTGCAGCACCCGCCCGTGCGCCTGCCCGTAGCCGGACGATCCCCGGGGGTTGCCCTGGACGACGGCGTAGCCGGCGGACACGAGGACCTGCACCTCGTCCAGCAGCGCCCAGCCGTGCTGCCGGTAGGGCCCGCCGTGGAGGAGCACCACCACCGGGTGCGGCCCGGGCCCCTCCGGCACGGTCACCCAGCCGTGCACCGGGTACCCGTCGGGCGCGGTCCCGGTCAGCTCGCGCATCCGGTGCAGTCGCCCGGTGGCCGCGAGGGTGCGGCCGAAGCCGGTGAGCAGCCGCCGGCGGCCCGGGGTGATCGCGATCAGCTCCCCGGCGGAGCGGTCGTGCGCGACCGTGGCGACGACGACCCCGCCGGCCACGGCGACGCCGCGCACGGTGAACGGCCCGTCGACCAGTGCCTCGGCCGGGCCGCCGGTCAGGGGCACCCGCAGCAGTTCGACCCCGCCCCGCCGCTGCACCCCCAGGTAGGCCGCGCCCCCGGCCAGCACGGTCGCCGGCGTCTCGTCCCCCCGCTCGGTGTGCTCGGGGTCCAGCACCGGTTCCAGGGCGCCGCCGCCGGCCGGCACGCGGCACAGCGTGGTGCTGCGGGCGAACCCGTCGAGGCCGTCGGGGCCGAGGTCGGGACGGGCGGTGAGCCAGATCGTGGCGCCCGACGGGTCGTAGGCGGGCAGGGAGCAGTCGCCCCGGCCGTCGGTGACCCGGCGCAGCGTCCCGCCCGCGGCGGGGACGACGTACACGTCCCGGACCAGGTCGCGGTCGGCTCGCGGGTGCCGGGCCGACACGAACGCCAGCTCGGCGCCGTCGGGGCTCCAGGTGACGTCGGCGTCGTCGTGGGGGCCGTCGGTGACCTGCCGCGGCCGCGGCAGCGGCGTCCCGTCGTCCTCCCCGTCGGCCGGCAGGTCGAGGACGAACACGTGGCTGCGCTGGTCGGCGAGGAAGCCGACCCCGTCGAGCCGGTACCTGAGCGTGGTGACCAGCCGCGGCGGCTCCGCCTCGGGCCCGACGCCCGGGTCCGTGCCGTGCCGCCCGGGCTCCGGCACGCGGGCGACGTAGGCCAGCCGGCGGGAGTCGGGCGCCCACACCGGCGCCCCCGTGCCGAGCGGGGCGTCGGTGAGCCGCCGGGGCGCTCCCCCGGCGGTCGGCAGCAGGTGGACCTGGGGATGCCCGCCGGGTTCGGCGCCCAGGTAGGCCAGCCAGCGGCCGTCCGGGGAGAACGCCGGTGCGGTGTCCCGGTGCCCGTCGGTCAGCGCCCGGGCCGGTGCCGACCCGTCGGTCGGCACCGCCCACAGCCGGCTGCGGTACACGTCGGCCCCGAGGTCGAGCCGGGTGACCGCGACGACCGCCATGCGACCGTCCGGGGAGACGGTCGGGACGCCCGGCGTGCGGAGCAGCTCGAGGTCGGTCGGGCGCATGCTGCGGCCACGCTGACCCAGCGGACGGCGTCCGCCGGGTCAGCCGCGGTGGCGGTCCCGGTCGGCCTCGTGCGCCTCCGGCGCGGTGGCGCGCCGCTCGGCGTCGGCCAGGGCCTCCGGCCCGGACGACCGCACGCTCCCGGCGATCTCGGGCTCGGCCGGCGAGACCTCGGGCGCCTGGCCGCGGGTCTTGAGCAGGCTGGCCACGGTGGCGATCACCAGGACCCCGAGGATGATCGACAGCGACAGCCAGATCGGGATCGTCGGGACGGCGTCGATGTGCTCGCCGCCGTTGATGAACGGCAGCGTGTTCTCGTGCAGGGCCTCCATCACCAGCTTCACGCCGATGAAGGCCAGGATCACCGCCAGGCCCAGCGACAGGTACACCAGCCGCTTGAGCAGGCCACCGAGCAGGAAGTACAGCTGCCGCAGCCCCATGAGGGCGAAGACGTTGGCGGTGAAGACGATGAACGGCTCACGCGTCAGGCCGAAGATGGCCGGGATGCTGTCGAGCGCGAAGATGAGGTCCGTCGTCCCCAGCGCGAGGAAGACGATGATCATCGGCGTCCAGTACTTCTTGCCGCTCTGCGTGACGCGGATCTTGCTGCCGTGGAAGTCCTGGGTGATCGGCAGCACCCGGCGCATCCGCCGGATGAAGGCGTTCTCCTCGTAGTCCTCGTCCTCGCCGCGGTGCCGCACCAGGTTGATCGCGGTGTACACGAGGAACGCGCCGAAGATGTAGAAGACCCAGGTGAACCGCTCGATCACCGCGGCGCCGAGCAGGATGAACACGCCACGCAGGATCAGCGCGATGATGATGCCCACCATCAGCGCTTCCTGCTGCAGGTGCCGGGGCACCTGGAACCGCGCCATGATGATCACGAACACGAACAGGTTGTCCACCGACAGGCTGTACTCGGTCAGCCAGCCGGCGTAGAACTCCGTCGCGTACTGGCCGTTGGTGAACCCGAGCAGCAGGACGCCGAAGATCAGCGCCAGGGCGACGTAGAAGCTCACCCACAGGCTGGCCTCCTTCATGGAGGGCTCGTGCGGGCGGCGGGCGACGATGGCCAGATCGGCGAGCAGCAGGACCGTGAGCCCCACGAACGTCGCGACCTCGAACCAGACGGGGAGATCCACGGGCTACGACTCTACGGGGCCCGCGTGGGGCCTGCTGTCCGCCGTCCGGAGCCGCCCCACGTCCGCCGCCCGCCGCCTGCTCAACGCCGTGCGGGACCGGCGCCGCGACCTGCGGTCTCGCCCACCGGCGCGGTCCCGTCGGACGGCCGGGCGTCGGCCGGGACGAGCCCGTCGCGGTCGCCGGCCGCGGTCACCGGACGGTCGGCACCGGTGGCGGTCACTCCGCGGTCGGTGCCGTCGGCGCTCCCCCGGCGGTCGGCGTCGTCCGCCGTGACGGCTCTGCCGGCGCTGCGGGCCCGGTCGCGCCGGTTCCTGGCCAGGCTCGCGACGGTCGTGACCACCAGCGTGAGCAGGATGACGGTCAGCGACAGCCAGGTGGGGATCTCCGGCACCGCGGTCACGTGCTCACCGCCGTTGATGAACGGCAGCTCGTTCTCGTGCAGGGCGTGGATGACCAGCTTGACGCCGATGAACCCGAGGATGACCGCGAGGCCGTAGGACAGGTAGACGAGCCGGTCGAGCAGGCCGTCGAGGAGGAAGAACAGCTGACGCAGGCCGAGCAACGCGAAGGCGTTGGCGGTGAAGACGAGGTAGGTCTCCTGGGTGAGACCGAAGATGGCGGGGATCGAGTCGACCGCGAACAGGATGTCGGCGCTGCCGATGGCGACCAGCGCGATGGCCAGCGGGGTGATGTACCGCTTGCCGTTGATCGTCGCGGTCATCTTGTCCGAGTGGTAGTCCTCGGTGGTCGGCAGCAGCCGCCGGGTGAGGCGGAGGACGCCGTTCTCCTTGAACTCCTCGTCGTGGGTGTGGCCGCCCTTGGCCTGCAGGTAGGCGGTGTAGATCAGGAACGCGCCGAACACGTAGAAGATCCAGCTGATGTTCTCGATCGCGGCGGCGCCCACGAAGATCAGCGCCGTCCGCAGGACGAGCGCGAAGGCGATGCCGAACAGCAGCACCTTCTGCTGCAGTTCCCGGGGCACCGCGAAGCTGCCCATGATCAGGACGAAGACGAAGAGGTTGTCGACCGAGAGGCTCTTCTCGGTGACGAAGCCGGCGAAGTACTCACCGCCGTACTGCGGGCCCGCGAACCACAGGACGAGCAGGCCGAAGACGATCGCGATGCCGACGTAGACCGCCGACCAGGTGGCCGACTCGCGCAGCGTCGGTGCGTGCGGGGTGCGGACGTGGCCGACGAAGTCGAACAGCAGCATGCCGACGATCGCTGCGACGGTGACCGCCCACACCCAGAAGGGGACGTCCATGTAGTGCTACCTCCGGTACTGGCTGATGTCAGTGACCGGAGGTCTCTCCCGCCGCGGGCTCGGCCGCGACCAGCAGGACCGGAGATCCGCAGACCCCGTGATGACGATCCTGCCGCGTAGGGATACTCCCCTCCACGTGCGGACCCGGCGGCGGG
This sequence comes from Geodermatophilus sp. SYSU D00742, assembly GCF_054049935.1. Classification (NCBI taxonomy): domain Bacteria; kingdom Bacillati; phylum Actinomycetota; class Actinomycetes; order Geodermatophilales; family Geodermatophilaceae; genus Geodermatophilus; species Geodermatophilus sp. SYSU D00742. The sequence goes on along the minus strand of NZ_JBJGYJ010000026.1, from coordinate 8,836 downwards.
CAGGCGTCATCGACCGCAGACACCGTGGATCCGCACAGCACAACGCACGGTGACCGGGGGGAGTTCCCGGACCCCCGAGATCTCCGCGGGAACCGCCTCGCCGGCCCCGTGCAGGGCTCCCGGCTCCGTCCGGGTCCCGTCCCGAGCCTGCGGAGGTGGGAGGACGGGGTCCGGCTCCGGGCAGCGCGGGCCGGAACCCGTCTCAGCCCGACGCCGCCGGGCGCCGGCTCCTCGGCAGGGTGGCGACGATCGCGTCGTAGGAGGCGTCGACCAGCTCTCGGACCTCGTCGTCGGGCACCGGGCCGGTCCAGTCCACCCAGTTCCAGCCGTACCGGCCGACGTAGGCACTGGCGGTGATCGCCCCGGGGTACCGGTCACGCCACTCCCGGGCCTCGGCGGCGTCCCGGCCGCACTTGACGCTCACCCCGCCGCTGTCCAGGCCGATGAACGCGAACGCCTTCCCGCCCACCTTGGCGACCAGCTCGGCCGCACCCCACGGGTGGGTCTCCTCCGCGCCCGGCTTGCCCAGGCAGTGGGCCACCAGCTCCTCGCGCTCCACGGGTCTCCTCCCACTCCGGTCGGGCCCCGCCCTGGCGGCCACCGGCGGGGCCCGCCGCGAGCCCCCGGACGGCGAGGGCGGGGCTTCGATCAGGCGTGCGCGGCGTCGAACTGGCGCAGCTCCTTCTTCAGCTCCGCCAGCTCGTCGCGCAGGCGAGCCGCCACCTCGAACTGCAGCTCGCGGGCGGCGGCCAGCATCTGCTCGTTCATCTGCGTGATCAGGTCGGCCAGCTCGTTGCGGGGCAGGCCCTGGACGTCGATCGAGCCGGCCTTGCCCTTGCCGACCGCCTTCTTCGACGACAGCCCCGGCACCGGTGCCTTGCCGCGGGACTGCTGCCGACCCGAGCCGCCGATCAGCTCCGCGGACTCGGAGTCCTCCGCCTCCCGGTAGATGCCGTCGAGGATGTCGACGATCTTCTTCCGCAGCGGCTGCGGGTCGATGCCGTGCTCCCTGTTGTAGGCGATCTGCTTCTCGCGGCGCCGGTTGGTCTCCTCGATGGCCTGCGCCATCGAGGGCGTGATCTTGTCGGCGTACATGTGCACCTGACCGGAGACGTTGCGCGCGGCCCGGCCGATCGTCTGGATCAGCGAGGTGCCCGACCGGAGGAAGCCCTCCTTGTCGGCGTCGAGGATCGCCACCAGCGACACCTCGGGCAGGTCGAGGCCCTCGCGCAGCAGGTTGATGCCGACCAGGACGTCGTACTCGCCCTGCCGCAGCTCGCGCAGCAGCTCGACCCGGCGCAGGGTGTCGACCTCGGAGTGCAGGTAGCGCACCTTGATGCCGAGCTCGAGCAGGTAGTCGGTGAGGTCCTCGGCCATCTTCTTGGTCAGCGTGGTGACCAGGATGCGTTCGTCGCGCTCGGTGCGGACGCGGATCTCGTGCACCAGGTCGTCGATCTGGCCCTTGGTCGGCTTGACGACGACCTCCGGGTCGACCAGGCCGGTCGGGCGGATGACCTGCTCGACGACGTCGCCCTGCACGCGGCCGAGCTCGTAGGGCCCCGGGGTGGCCGACAGGTAGACGGTCTGCCCGATCCGGTCGGTGAACTCCTCCCACCGCAGCGGGCGGTTGTCCATCGCCGAGGGCAGCCGGAAGCCGTGCTCCACCAGCGTGCGCTTGCGGCTCATGTCGCCCTCGTACATGCCGCCGATCTGCGGGACGGTCACGTGCGACTCGTCGATGACGAGCAGGAAGTCGTCGGGGAAGTAGTCGATGAGGCAGGCGCCGGCGCTGCCGGGGGCGCGGCCGTCGATGTGCCGCGAGTAGTTCTCGATGCCGGAGCAGAAGCCGACCTGGCGCATCATCTCGATGTCGTAGGTGGTGCGCATGCGCAGCCGCTGGGCCTCCAGCAGCTTGCCCTGCCGCTCCAGCTCGGCCAGCCGCTGCTCGAGCTCGGCCTCGATGGAGGCGATGGCCCGCTCCATGCGGTCGGGGCCGGCGACGTAGTGGGTGGCCGGGAACACGAAGAGCTCGTCGACCTCGCGGACCACCTCGCCGGTGAGCGGGTGCAGGTAGTACAGCCGCTCCACCTCGTCGCCGAACATCTCGATCCGGCAGGCGAGCTCCTCGTAGACCGGGAACACCTCGATGGTGTCGCCCCGGACCCGGAAGGTGCCGCGGGTGAAGGACAGGTCGTTGCGGGTGTACTGCTCGGTGACGAGGGTGCGCAGCAGCTCGTCGCGGTCACGCTCCTCCCCCACCTTGATCTTCAGCGCCCGGTCGACGTACTCCTCGGGGGTGCCCAGGCCGTAGATGCAGGAGACGGTGGAGACCACGACGACGTCGCGCCGGGTGAGCAGGCTGTTGGTCGCCGAGTGCCGCAGCCGCTCGACCTCCTCGTTGATCGAGGAGTCCTTCTCGATGTAGGTGTCGGTCTGCGGGACGTAGGCCTCGGGCTGGTAGTAGTCGTAGTACGAGACGAAGTACTCGACCGCGGCGTCGGGCATCAGCTCGCGGAACTCGTTGGCCAGCTGCGCGGCCAGGGTCTTGTTCGGCGCCATCACCAGCGTCGGGCGCTGCACCTGCTCGATGAGCCAGGCCGTCGTCGCCGACTTGCCGGTGCCGGTGGCGCCGAGGAGGACGGTGTCCTTCTCGCCCGAGTTGACCCGCTCGGCGAGCGCCTTGATCGCGGCCGGCTGGTCGCCCGAGGGCTCGAACTCGCTGACGACGCGGAAACGCCCTCGGGTGGGCCGGAGATCGGTGGTCGAGCGCACGGGGACGACGGTACGACGGGGGTGTGACAGGACGGTGCTCGTGCGACGCCGGTGCACCGGCGGGGCCGACGGGACAGGTCGACTGGCCCCCGGTGCTTGATCCGGGGTACCGGGCCCCCTAGCGTCCCCGATCGCAGGAGCGGTCACCGCCGAGGACCAGCGCCACCCGGGCAGCAGCGCCGGGCGAGGTCGGACCCCGGCGCCGCTGCCGGGCCGGACCTGCGCACGACGCCCCCCGCGGAGCCCCGCGGGGGGCGTCGTCGTCCGGGGGTGAGCGAGATCTCGGTCCCGATGCCGGCGCCAGGTGTGGGCGGACCCCGGAGGGGGCAACGGGGCACGGGGCGCCGCGTGTGCCCCGACCTCCTCGCCGACGCCCCGCGGCGGGGAGGCCATCGGCCCCCGGCGTCCCGGGGGCGCCAGCGCAGGAGGACCCCGCACGATGACCCAGGTATGGCCCGGTAGCGCCTACCCGCTCGGTGCCACGTACGACGGCACCGGCACCAACTTCGCGATCTTCAGCGAGGTCGCCGAGAAGGTCGAGCTGTGCCTCTTCGACGAGGACGGCAACGAGGAGCGCATCCGGCTCCCGGAGATGGACGGCTACGTCTGGCACGCCTTCCTCCCGGGCATCCACCCCGGCCAGAAGTACGGCTTCCGGGTGCACGGCCCCTACGACCCCGCCCGCGGCCTGCGCTGCAACCCGAACAAACTGCTGCTCGACCCGTACGCCAAGGCCATCGACGGCCAGATCGACTGGGACCAGTCGGTCTTCGGCTACGACTTCGAGACCAAGGAGCGCAACGACGAGGACTCCGCGGCGCACATGCCGAAGTCCGTCGTCGTCAACCCGTACTTCGACTGGGGCGTGGACCGCCCGCCGAGGACCCCCTACAACAAGACGGTCATCTACGAGGCCCACGTCAAGGGCCTGACCATGACCAACCCGCGGATCCCCGAGGAGCTGCGCGGCACCTACGCCGCCATCGCCCACCCCGCGACGATCGAGCACCTCACCGACCTCGGCGTCACCGCGATCGAGCTGCTCCCGGTGCACCAGTTCGTGCAGGACGACACCCTCCAGCAGAAGGGCCTGCGCAACTACTGGGGCTACAACACGATCGGCTTCTTCGCGCCGCACAACGAGTACGCCAGCGCGACGACGGCGGGCCAGCACGTCCAGGAGTTCAAGGGCATGGTGCGGGCCCTGCACGAGGCGGGCATCGAGGTCATCCTCGACGTCGTCTACAACCACACCGCCGAGGGCAACCACCTGGGCCCGACGCTGTCGTTCAGGGGCATCGACAACCGCACGTACTACAAGCTCGTCGAGGGCGACGAGCAGTACTACATGGACTACACGGGCACCGGGAACACCCTCAACGTCCGGACGCCGCAGTCGCTGCAGCTGATCATGGACTCGCTGCGGTACTGGGTCACCGAGATGCACGTCGACGGCTTCCGGTTCGACCTCGCCTCGGCGCTGGCCCGCGAGCTGCACGCCGTCGACCGGCTGGCGACCTTCTTCGACCTGGTCCACCAGGACCCGGTGGTCAGCCAGGTGAAGCTGATCGCCGAGCCGTGGGACGTCGGCGAGGGCGGGTACCAGGTCGGCAACTTCCCGGCGCTGTGGACGGAGTGGAACGGGAAGTACCGCGACACCGTCCGGGACTACTGGCGCGGTGAGGACGCCACCGTCGGCGAGTTCGCCAGCCGGATCACCGGCTCGGCGGACCTGTACCAGCACTCCGGACGGCGCCCGGTGGCCAGCATCAACTTCGTCACCGCGCACGACGGCTTCACGCTCAACGACCTGGTCTCCTACAACGAGAAGCACAACGAGGCCAACGGCGAGGGCAACAACGACGGCGAGAGCCACAACCGCAGCTGGAACTGCGGCGTGGAGGGCCCCACCGACGACCCGGAGGTCCTGCAGCTGCGGGCGCAGCAGCGGCGCAACTTCATCGCCACGCTGATGCTCAGCCAGGGCGTGCCGATGCTGCTGCACGGCGACGAGCTGGGCCGCAGCCAGGGCGGCAACAACAACGGCTACTGCCAGGACTCCGAGCTGACCTGGATCGACTGGGAGAACGTCGACGAGGGCCTGCTGCAGTTCACCAGGACGGTCACCAAGCTGCGCTGCGACCACCCGACCTTCCGCCGTCGCCGCTTCTTCCACGGCCGGCCGGTCCGGCGGGGCCAGGGCGAGCCGGTGCCCGACATCGACTGGCTGACCCCCGACGGCGAGCAGATGACCGACGAGGACTGGGACGTCGGCTACGCCAAGTCGCTGGCGGTCTACCTCAACGGGCTCGGCATCCGGGAGATGGACGAGCGCGGGGAGTACGTCAAGGACGACCACTTCTACCTGGCGTTCAACGCCTCGCACGAGGCCATCGACTTCACCCTGCCCGGCGAGGACTACGCGCAGGGCTGGACGACGGTGCTCGACACCGCCGAGATGGGCGAGGTGGAGCCGGCGGAGCACAAGCCCGGCGAGACGATCACGGTGCGGGGTCGGTCGATCGTCGTCCTCACCGGTCCGGCGCTGTGAGCGGGCCGGACCGCGAGCGCCGGCGCGACGTCCCGACGGCGACCTACCGGCTGCAGGTGACGGCGGACTTCCCGCTGGGCGAGGCCGCCGGGATCGCCGGCTACCTGGCCGACCTCGGGGTGAGCCACGCGTACACCTCGCCGCTGCTGCGCTCGGCGTCGGGCAGCACGCACGGCTACGACACCGTCGACCACGAGCACATCGACGAGTCCCGCGGCGGTCGGGAGGGCTTCGACCGGCTGGTGGAGGCCCTGCACGCGCACGGCCTGGGCCTGGTGCTCGACCTCGTGCCCAACCACATGGGTGTGGCCGACGCGGCCGAGGCCCCGTGGTGGTGGGACGTGCTGCAGCACGGCCGGGACAGCGCGCACGCCGCGGCGTTCGACATCGACTGGGACTTCGGCGGCGGGAGGGTGCGCATCCCCGTCCTGGGGTCCGCGGACGACGTCGAGAAGCTCGAGGTGGTGGACGGCGAGCTGCGCTACTACGACAACCGCTTCCCCATCGCCCCGGGCACCGGGCAGGGCACGCCGCAGGAGGTGCACGCGCGGCAGCACTACGAGCTGGTCGACTGGCGGCGGGCCGACGCGGACCTGAACTACCGGCGGTTCTTCGCGATCAACACCCTCGCCGGCCTGCGCGCCGAGGACCCCGAGGTCTTCGCCGCGACCCACCGGCTGGTGCTGGAGCTGGTCGGGTCCGGCGCGGTCGACGGGCTGCGGATCGACCACCCCGACGGCCTGGCCGACCCGAAGGGCTACCTGGACCGGCTGGCCGAGGCCTCGGGGGGCCGGTGGACGGTCGTGGAGAAGATCCTCGAGCCCGGGGAGGAGCTCCCGGAGAGCTGGGCGACGGCGGGGACGACCGGCTACGACGCGCTCGCCGAGGTCGACGACGTCCTCGTCGACCCGGCCGGCGAGGCGGCGCTGACCGCGCTGGACACCGAGCTGTCGGGGCGGGCCGTCGACTACGCCGAGCTGGTGCACGGCTGCAAGCGGGAGGTCACCGACGGGATCCTCGGCTCGGAGGTGGCCCGGCTGGTGCGGGTCATCGGCGAGCTGCCCGGTGTGGACCGCGCCCAGCAGACCGAGGCGCTGGCCGAGCTGCTGGCGGGCTTCCCGGTCTACCGCACCTACCTGCCCGACGGCGCCGAGCACCTGACCGCGACCGTCGCCGCGGTCCGCGAGCGGCGGCCGGACCTGCGCGACGCGGTCGACGCCCTGCACCCGGTGCTGGCCCAGGCCGGCACCGAGGCGGCGACCCGCTTCGAGCAGACCAGCGGCCCGGTGATGGCCAAGGGGGTCGAGGACAGCGCCTACTACCGGTGGGCGCGGTTCGTGGCGCTCAACGAGGTCGGCGGCGACCCGGCCCGCTTCGGCAGCACGGTCGCGGAGTTCCACGAGGCGCAGCTCCGCCGCGCCCAGCGCAAGCCGCAGTCGATGACCACGCTGTCCACCCACGACACCAAGCGCAGCGAGGACGTCCGCGCCCGGCTGGCCGTGCTCGCCGAGCTGCCCACCGAGTGGGCGCAGCTGGTGCGCCGGCTGCTGGACCGGCACCCGCTGGCCGACCGTCCGATGGCGCACCTGGTGTGGCAGAACCTCGTGGGCGCGTGGCCGCTGTCCCGGGAGCGGGCACACGCCTACGCGGAGAAGGCAGCCCGGGAGGCGGGCACCTCGACGACCTGGACCGACCCCGACGAGGAGTTCGAGGGCCGGTTGCACGCACTGGTCGACGCCGCGTTCGACGACGAGGTGACGCACCGCGCCATCGAGGACGTCGTCGCCCGGATCGCCCCGTCCGGCCGGTCGAACTCGCTGTCGCAGAAGCTGCTGCAGCTGACCATGCCCGGCGTCCCGGACGTCTACCAGGGCACCGAGCTGTGGGACCACTCCCTGGTCGACCCCGACAACCGTCGCCCGGTCGACTACGACCTGCGCCGCCGGCTGCTGGGGTCGCTGGACGCCGGCGAGGTGCCGGCCGTCGACGAGACCGGCGCGGCCAAGCTGCTCGTGGTCTCCCGCACCCTGCGCGCCCGGCGCGACCACCCGGAGTGGTTCGCCGGGTACCGCCCGGTCGAGGTGACCGGCTCGGCCGCCGACCACGTGGTCGCCTTCGACCGGGGCTCCGGCGAGCAGGGCGGCGCGGTCACCGTGGCGACCCGCCTGCCGGTGGGGCTGGCCGCCGCGGAGGGCTGGGGCGACACGGCGCTGCAGGTGCCCAACGGCGCCTGGCGGGACCTGCTCACCGGCGGCCGGTTCGTCTCCGACGCCGGGGGGATGCCCGTCGGCGCGGTGCTCGAGCGTCTGCCCGTGGCCCTCCTGGTCCGCGACTGAGACCGGAGTCACACCGCCGCGGGAGGGGCGTTCCCGCGGCGGTGTGACCAGCCCGTCCGCGCCCCCTCCGGAACGGGGTCCGGCGCGGGACGGGTGTTCCTCGCGGGACGAGGGGTGCCTCGTCGTGATCTGACCGTTACCTTGTTGCGGCACCCGCTCGACCGAGACCGGGCGCCGGAGCCGATCCGCCGAACCCCGTCCGTCGGCATCCGTTTCCTCCTGCACCGCCAGGACGGGGGTGGGGGACCCATTCCGGCGTCCTGCGTGCCACGGCCTCCGGGCCGGGCGCCAGGGCGTCTCGGGGTGAAGCCGTGCGCGCACGGCCGGGGCACCGATCGCTCCGAACCCGACAGCTCACCTCTCAGGCGGCGGATCGGGAGTCCCCATGCGCACGTCCTCGTTCGCCCGCAAGACCCTCCTCACCGCCGGCGTCGCCGCCGCCTCGCTCGGCGTGCTGGCCGGTCCCGCCTCGGCCGCCGGACCCAACGACTGGGACGCCGTCGCCCGGTGCGAGTCCAGCGGCAACTGGAGCATCAACACCGGCAACGGCTACTACGGCGGCCTGCAGTTCAGCCAGAGCACCTGGGCCGCCTTCGGCGGGACGGAGTTCGCCTCCCGCGCCGACCTCGCCACCAAGGAGCAGCAGATCGCGGTGGCCGAGCGCACGCTCGACCGCCAGGGCCCGGGTGCCTGGCCCACCTGCGGCCGCGGCCTGGACCCGGCCGCCCCCACGGCCGGCGCGGCGCCTGCGGCGGCACCGGCCCCCGCGCCGGCTCCCGAGCGGGCCTCCCGCGACGACCGCCCGGCCCCGGCGGCGTCCGGGCAGTACGTCGTCCGGTCCGGCGACACCCTCGCCGAGATCGCGGCGGCGCACGGCACCACCTGGCAGGCGCTGTACGAGCTGAACCGGGGCGTGCTGAGCAACCCGGACGTCATCCACGTGGGTCAGACGCTCTCGGTCTGAGCGGCGCCTCCCCCCGGGGCGGGGCGGGGGGGGCGGGGCCCCCCCGCGGGGGGGGGGGGCGGGGCCCCGCCCCCCGCCCCCCCGCCCCCGCAGCCGCCGAGCAGCACCCCTGCCGGCTGCTCATCGTCGTCCGCCGCCAGATCGACGCGCCGGCGCCCCGACTGGACGCGGAGGTGCTCATCGGCGGTCGTCTCGGCCCCGGTGAGGCGGTGG
>NZ_JBJGYJ010000025.1:0-66684 GCF_054049935.1 Geodermatophilus sp. SYSU D00742 | reverse complement strand
GGGGGTGGGCCCGGGGTCGGGGGTGGGCCCGGGGTCGGGGTCGGGGGTGGGCCCGGGGTCCGGCGCGGTCGTGCCGGGGGGCGTGCTGCCCGGTGCGCTGGTGCCGGGGGGCGTCGTCCCGGGCGTCGTCGTCCCGGGCGTCGTCGTCCCGGGGCTGGTGGTGCCCTGGGTCGTCGTGCCGGGGCTCGTGCCCGGTGCCACGGTGCCGGCGGGGGTCCGTGACGCGCCCGTCGTGGTGCCGGGGGTAGTGGAGGCGGTGGCCCCTGCTGCGCCGGCCCGGGCCGCGGTGGTGATGGCGGCGACCAGGCTGGTCCGGGGGCGGCCCTCGTCGGCGGTCGTCCCGGTGCGCCCGCCGGCCGCGGCCCCGCCGGGGGTGGTCCGGGTGGCCGGCAGCGCCGCCGCGTCGGCCGCCGGGGCGCTGTCGACCCCGGCGCGGCCGGTGGCGATCACCTGCCCGTCGTCCCGCTCGGCGTCCTCCTCGACCGTCTGCGTGGTCCCGGTGTCGGAGGACAGCACGGCGGCCAGCGAGGGCGGCACGAGCAGCAGCCCGAGGAGGGCGCCGCCCACCACCGCGGCGCGCCGCGCCCGCGGACTCCGGCGCGGGCGCGACGTCCCACCGGGTCGGCGGGCCGACGGGCCCGGCTCGGAGGGCCGGCGCTCGCCCCGAGGGGCGGGGACGTCGTCCGAGGAGCCGTCCCCGGCCGGGACCAGGGCGGTGGCCGGTCCGGGAGAGGCAGTGGCCGGCGTGGCGGGGACGGCGGCCAGGAGGTCCTCGGCCAGGAGGGCGTCGGCGGCCAGGGCGGCCGCGCCCAGCGCCGCGGTCAGCGCCGGCTCGGGAGCGACGACCAGCGGCCGGTCCAGCTCGCCGGAGAGCACCTCGGCGACCAGGGGGACACGCACGCCGCCGCCGGCCAGCACGACGGCGTCGAGGTCGGCCGGTGCGAGGCCGGCAGCGGCCACGGCCGCCTCCACCGCGGACACCGACTCCCGCACGGGGCCGACGAGCACCTCGTCGAGCTCCTCCCGGGTGAGCCGGACCGGTCCGTCCGGCGTCGGCACACCCACGTCGACCGTGGTCTGCGCCGAGAGCGTCTCCTTGGCCGCGGTGCAGGCGGCCCGCAACGCGTGCGCGTCCGCGGGGTCGGCCGGCGTCCCCCCGGAGCCGAGCACGTGGGCGACGACCGCGTCGTCGACGTCGCGTCCGCCCCAGGCCCGCGGCTCCGGGGGGAGGCCCCGGTGGCCCAGGGGCTCGTCGTCGGTGAGGCCCACGACGGCGGTGTCCAGCGTGCTCGCGCCGAGGTCGTAGACGGCGACGGTGGGCTCGGGGGAGAGGTCGCCGGTGACCACGTGGTGGTGCACGGCGGCGACCGCGCTGGAGACGAGGGAGAAGCGCGGGACGCCGGCGGCCTCCAGGGCGCGGGCGAACACCGCGCGGCGGTGCCGACCCCAGGACGGCGGCACGGTGACGACCGTCCACGCGTCCGGTCGCCCCTGCTGCCGGGCGGCCGCCTCGCGGACCCGCTGGACCACCCCCGCGGCGAGGTCGGCGGCGGCCACGGGCCGCTCACCGGCGTAGACGGGCTCCGGGAGGCCGACGCGGGCCAGCACGTGCGGGACCACGACCGCCCCGGGCGCCGGGGTGGTGAGGACCTCGCCGTCCGGGCCGACGGCCACGTCGGCGGACAGGGCTGCCCCCTCGCCGCCGAGTGCCAACGGCTGCGCCCCCGCCTGCCCCGTCCCGTCCTCGGCGCACACCGCCGCCGAGACCGTCCCGTCGCCGATGTCGATGCCCAGCCCGTACTCGTCGTTGCGCACAGGTGCCCCCTGCTCAGCGTTCACTTCCCGGGGCCCCCCTTGGAACCTCCCGGTCCCGCGAACGTATGACCCGGTCCCCCCATCTGTCCCACGCAACCCACCCGTCGGACGGGTGCGGACCGTAAGTGGGGGGCGACACCCCGCAGCCCCTAACGGGGAGTCAGCGGGCACCCCCCAACCGGGTGATGTGACGAGGGGGACAAACCCCGATGCCGGGGCCGGCGGACGGCGGCTGGACTGCGGTCGCCAGCCGGCCGACGACGCGGACGGCTCGAGACCCAGGAGTGCCTGCCATGTCGACTCTCGCGAGCTCGCTGCTCGACTTCATCCTCGACCTGTTCCGTGACCCGGAGAAGGCCGCCGCGTACGAGGCCGAGCCGCAGGCCGCGCTCGACGCCGCCGGCCTGACCGACGTCTCCCCCTCCGACGTCGCCGACCTGATGCCCATGGTCGCCGACTACTCCACCGTCGGGTGGAGCGGCGGCCGCGGCGACTCCTGCGACGGCGACGACCGCTCCGGGCTGGTCGCCGGCGCCTCCTCCAAGCCCTCGCGGGACGACGACGACCACGACCGCGGCTCCTACCGCCCGGTGCACGACCGGGACGACGACTGCGACGACGACCGTGACGACGACGGCCCCGGCCACGGCGGTCACCACGGCGGTCACCACGGTGGGCACCACGGCCCCGCCGCCGGTCACGAGACGGTGGTCATCACCCACCTGAAGGAGATCCAGTACACGAACCACGAGACCCACGTGTCGGTCGACGCCTCGCACAGCATCTGGGTGAGCGGCGACGCGCAGGCCATCTTCGGCGACGTCGAGGGTGACGTCTCGCAGATCGACAACTCCGGCGGCGTGTACGTCGGCGACGACCTCGAGGACTCGAAGGTCGTGGTCGACCACAGCGACAACTCGGTGGAGGACTCCTACAACGAGAGCACCGACGTCTCCGGCAACGGCAACGCGGTGGGCGTCGGCAACGACGTGGAGACCGACATCGACACCGAGATCGACGTCGAGAACTCGGGCAACACCCAGCACGGCGACGGCAACGTGGTGGGCGACGGCAACGCCACCGACAACTCCACGAACACCGACGTGGACGTCGACGTGGAGGACTCGTTCAACGACAACTCCGACAACTCCACGAACACCGACGTGGACATCGAGGACTCGTTCAACGAGGACAACTCGGACAACTCCACGAACACCGACGTGGACGTCGAGATCGAGGACTCCTTCCAGGACAACTCCGACGACGACGGCCTCGACGTCGACGTGGAGGACTCGGCCATCGGCAACGAGTACGAGTCGACCGACAACTCGGTCACCGTCGAGGACTCGTTCACCGTGGAGGACTCCTTCACGGTCGAGGACTCCTTCCAGGACAACTCCGAGGAGAGCGTCGTGGTCAAGGAGTCCAGCGTTGACGACGTGACGGTCTGAGCTCCGACCTCCCGGCAACCGGCCCGGGTGTCTCCACGGGGGACACCCGGGCCGGGTCGCGCCCCAGCACCGTCCCGGGTGGTAAGACCGGGTCCCAGGAGGTGGCCGTGGTCACGTCAGCACAGGTGGTCGACCGGGCGATGGCGCTCGCGCAGGTCTGCGAGCGTCCGGACCTGTACCGGCGGCTGGTCCAGGCCCGGGCGCGCACCGAGGCCCCGGGTGTGCGCGTCCTGGTCGTCGGAGAGCCCAAGCAGGGCAAGAGCTCCCTGGTCAACGCGCTGGTGGGTGCGCCGGTCTGCCCGGTGGCCGACGACGTCGCCACCGTCGTCCCCACCGTGGTGCGGGCGGGGCAGGAGCCGCGGGCGACGCTCGTCGTCACCACCGGGGCGGCGCCCGCCGGGCCGGTCGCCGACGACCTGCCCACCGAGCGGGTGCCCGTGCCGATCGAGCAGGTGGCGGCCCGGGTGACCGGTGCCGGCACCGAGCGGCTGGTGCAGGCCGAGGTGGAGCTGCCCCGGCAGCTGCTCGCCGGCGGCCTGGAGCTGGTCGACACCGCGGGGGTCGGCGGGGTGGGCATGGCCCGCGCGCTGCGCACGGTCGACCTGCTGCCCAGTGCCGACGCCGTCCTGCTGGTCACCGACGCCAGTCAGGAGTTCACCGCCCCGGAGATGGCCTTCCTGGAGCAGGCGCGGGCGCTGTGCCCGACCGTGATCTGCGTCCTCACCAAGACCGACGCCTGCCCCGAGTGGCGCGCGATCGCCGAGCTGGACCGCGCCCACCTCGCCGGCCGCGGCATCGAGTCGCCGCTGTTCTGCGTCTCCTCCGCGCTGGCCCAGCTGGCCGTGCAGCACCGCGACCGGGAGCTGCACGAGGAGTCGGGGATCGCCGAGCTGGTCACCCACCTGCGCCGGGAGGTGGTCGACCGCGCCGAGACGCTGGCCCGGCGGTCCCTGGTGCACGACCTCGCGGCGGTCACCGAGCACCTGTCCCTCGCCGTCCGCTCGGAGCTGTCCGGGCTGGAGGACCCCGCCGGCCGGGAGGAGCTGGTCCGGGGCCTCGAGGAGGCCAAGGCCGCCGCCGACGACCTGCGGCGGCGCTCCGCCCGCTGGCAGCAGGTGCTGGCGGACGGCGTCACCGACCTCATGAGCGACATCGACTTCGACCTGCGCGACCGGTCGCGGGTGGTCACCCGCGAGGCGGAGGAGGCGATCGAGGCCCGCGACCCCGGCCCGGTGTGGGGGGAGCTGGCCGAGTGGCTGGACCGCCGCATCGCCGCCGCCGTCGCCGACAGCTACGTGTGGGCCGAGCAGCGCTCGGAGTGGCTGGCCGAGCGGGTCATCGAGCAGTTCGCCCGGGACGGGGGCGCTGCCGTGCCCGCGCTGTCGGTCGGCGCCGCCGGGGAGGCGCTGGAGGGCCTGGTCGACCTGCCCGAGATCGACGACGGCGCCATGACCCTCCGGGAACGCACCCTCATCGGCCTGCGCGGCTCCTACACCGGCGTGCTGATGACCGGCCTGGTCACCAGCCTGGCCGGCATGGCGATCATCAACCCGCTCTCGCTGGCCGCGGGCGTGCTGCTGGGCCGCAAGGCCTACAACGACGACAAGAAGCAGCGGATCGCCAAGCGGCAGTCCGAGGCGAAGGCCGTGGTCCGCCGGCACCTGGACGAGGTGGTCTTCCAGGTCGGCAAGCAGCTCAAGGACCGCCTCCGCACGGTCCAGCGCACGCTGCGCGACCTCATCACCGACACCGCCGAGGAGATGTCGCGCACGCTGGCCGACGCCGTGACCGCCGCCCAGCGGTCGACGAAGGAGGCCACCGCCGAGCGGGACGCCCGTGTCCGGTCGCTGCGGCTGCGGCTGGAGCAGCTCGACCGGCTGGCCGCCGACGTCCGGCAGCTGTCCCGGGTGGCAGTGTCCACGGCATGAGGACCGTCGGGACGGCGCACACCGGCACGGTGCTGGACGACGTCCGCGGGCTCCTGGACGACGCGGTCGAGCGCTACCGCGACGTCCCGGACGTGGCCCGGCGGCTGGCCGCCCAGCGACGACGGCTGGACGAGCCGCTGCGCCTGGCTCTGGTGGGCCGGGTCAAGTCGGGGAAGTCCACGCTGCTCAACGCGCTGGTGGGTGCACGCATCGCCCCCACCGACGCCGGCGAGTGCACCCGCGTGGTCACCCTCTACCGCCACGGCGCGACCCCGCGGGTGCAGCTGCACGGCGCCGACGGCGCGCGGCGGGCGCTGCCGGTGCGGCGGGCCGACGGCGGACTGCAGCTGGACCTCGGCGGCACCCCGCCCGAGGAGGTCGAGCAGCTGGTCGTCGAGTGGCCGGCCGCGGACCTGCTGCCGGCGACGGTGGTCGACACCCCGGGCATCTCCTCGCTGTCGACCGGGACCAGCGCACGCACCCGCACGTTCCTGGAGGCCGGGGAGGGACCCTCGGGTGCCGATGCCGTCGTCTTCCTGACCCGCCAACCCCAGCCGGAGGACGTCGCCGTCCTGGCCGGCTTCCAGGACGACTCCGGCGCCGCGGCCGCGCACACCACCACGATCACCGTGCTCTCCCGCGCCGACGAGGTGGGCGCCGGGCGGCTGGACGCCCTGCACGCCGCCGGGGCCGTCGCCCGCCGGATGTCCCAGGACCCGGCGCTGCAGGCGGTGAGCTCGGCGGTGGTGCCGGTCGCCGGGCTGCTCGCGCTGGCCGGGCGCACGCTGCGCCACGGGGACTTCGTCGCGCTGCGCACCCTGGCCACCGCCGACCAGCAGCAGGTCGCGGGGATGCTGCTGACCGCCGACCGGTTCACCCGGCCCGAGGCGCCCGTCGCGCTGTCGCACGACGTCCGGGTGTCGCTGCTGGAACGGCTCGGGCTGTTCGGGGTGCGGCTGTCGCTCACCCTCATCCGCGCCGGGGTCGCCGACGCCTCCGCGCTCGCCGACGAGCTGCTGCGCCGCAGCGGGCTGACCGAGCTGCAACGGCTGCTCCGGGTCCACTTCACCGCCCGGGGCGACCAGCTCAAGGCCGGGACGGCGCTGCGCCTGCTGGCCGGCGTGCTGGCCGAGCACCCCGTCGAGGGGGCCGAGGAGCTGCGCGCCGGTGTCGAGCGGGCGCGCCTGGCCGCACGCGATCTGGACGAGCTGGAGCTGCTGGCCCGCTCGCGGGCGGCCGGGAGCCCTCTGCCGGAACCGCTGCGTCCGGACGCGGAGCGGCTGCTCGGCGCGGAGGGCACCACCCCGGCGGCGCGACTGGGGCTGCCGGAGGGCACCGCCCCTGCGCAGCTGCGGGGCGCGGCCCGGAGGCACCTGGACCGGTGGCGGGCGGTCGCCGGCGACCCCCTCGCCGCCCGGGCCACCGCGGACGCGGCCGCGCTCGTGGTGCGCACGTGCGAGGCGCTGCTGGCCGAGCTGGACGGTTGGCGGGGCGGGGCGACCGGTGGGTCGTCGCCCGGCGGCTCGGGAGCCGGCTCAGCGGCCGGCGGCCCCGGCGCGGTCGCCGCGGAAGAAGGCCCGCGAGCTCCGGGCGAGCAGCGGCAGCAGGGCGAGGACGAACAGGCCGCCGGCGGCCAGTAGGGCCAGCCGGTCCACGTCGACGTCCCCGGCGACCAGGCTCTGCGCCACGTCCAGGACGACCAGCGACGGCAGCGCGGTCGCGAGCAGCGCCCAGCGGGCCCAGGACCGGCCGCGCAGCAGCAGGACCACCCAGACCAGGGACAGCAGCACCACCAGCGTCACGCCGCCGCTGACCACGGCGATCGTGGCGCGCACCCCCTCGGTGACCACGTCGGCCGGCGCGGTCGGGTCGTCGGCGGTCGCGGTGGCGGTCAGCCGGTCCCGCAGGGCGGTGGCGTCCAGCAGGGCGGCCACCACGCCGGTCAGCGCGGCCAGGCAGCCGGCGCACCACAGCGCCACGGTGGCCTGCACGCTGCCGGGGCGGGCCGGTGTGGCGCGGTCGAGCGACGGGGGCGCGACGTCGCTGGTGGTGGCGGGGCGCGGCGGCGGCAGCTGCTGGACCACGTTGCCGGTCATGACGACCCGCCGGGGCGAGGGGAGACGGGTCTCCGCCGGGACGGCCGGCCGGCTCCGGGCACCCCCTGCCGTGCCCTGCTCCCCGTGTGGCCGCGCCAGCTCCGTCACGTGTCCCCCTCCTGACGACGATGTCGGCCGGAGCCTGTCACCGCGGCCGCCGCGGACCGGGGCGTTCCGCGCCGAGTCGGTCCGGGTGCCCCCGTGTCGACACCCGGAGCAGCGTCGACGCTGCGCTCGGTGAGCACGGGGGCCGTGCCCGCACCACGGGCTGCGGTCAGCTCCCGGTGAAGTGCGGCGTCCGCTTCTCCAGGAAGGCCTCCACCGCCTCGCGGTGGTCGGCGGTCCGCCCCAGCTCCTTCTGCAGCCGGGCCTCGAGCGCGAGCGTCTCCTCGAGGGAGTCGGTGGCCGCGGTGGCGAGCACCGTCTTCAGCGCCCGGTAGGCCGAAGTGGGACCGGCGGCCAGGCGGGCGGCCAGCGCCTGGGCCTCGGGCAGCACCTGCCCGGGCTCGACGACGCGGTGCACGAGGCCCCACATCGCGGCGGTCTCGGCCGGGAAGGCGTCCGGGAGCAGCAGGATCTCCGCCGCCCGCGACCCGCCGACGCAGTGCACCAGCCGCGAGGCCAGCGCCGAGTCGCTCGACAGCCCGATGCCGGCGAAGGCGGTGGTGAACTTGGCGCCGGCCGCGGCGATCCGCAGGTCACCGGAGAGCGCGATGCCCAGGCCGGCCCCCGCGCAGGCCCCGTTGACGGCCACGACGACCGGCACACGCAGCGCCGCGAGCGCGAGGACCAGGGGGTTGTACTCGTCCTCGACCACCGACAGCGACGTCGCGGCGTCCCCCTTGAGCGCCTCGACGTGCTGGGCGAGGTCCTGACCGACGCAGAACGCGCGGCCGGTGCCGGTGAGCACGATGGCCCGCACCGACTCGTCGGCGCCCACCTCCCGGACGACGTCCAGCAGCTCGCGGCGGGACCGGTGCGTGAGCCCGGCCCGCAGCATGGTGATCGTGGCCACCCCGCCGGCGTCCTCGCGGGTCACCGTCTCGGGCATCGTCGCCCCACCTCGTCTCTCGTCGATGAGCAGCGCACGGCGGGATCGGCGACCTCGCCGCTCCCGGGGCCGGAAGCGTACGAGACCGCCGATCCCGCCCGGCGGGGTCAGCCGGCGGCCGACGGGGCGGTCGCCGCCTGGTCGCGCAACTCCCGGCGGAGGATCTTCCCGGTGACCGTCTTGGGCAGCTCGTCGATGATCTCGATCTGCCTGGGGTACTTGTAGGCGGCCATGCGCTCCTTGCAGTGCGCGATCAGCTCCTCCGGGGTCACCTCGGCGCCCGCTCTCAGGCTGACGAACGCCTTCACGGTCTCCCCGCGCCTCTCGTCCGGGACGCCGACGACCGCGGACTCGCGCACGGCCGGGTGCTCGGCCAGGACGTCCTCGACCTCCCGCGGCCAGACCTTGTACCCGGAGGCGTTGATCATGTCCTTCTTGCGGTCGACGATGAAGACCCAGCCCTCGGGGCTCATGAAGCCGACGTCGCCGCTCTTGAGCGCCCCTCCGGGCAGGTTGGCCGCGGTCTCCGCCGGCTTCCCCCAGTACCCGGCGACGACCTGCGGCCCGTCGGCGACGATCTCGCCGACCTCGCCCAGCGGCACGTCCTGGCCGTCGTCGTCCTGGATGCGGACGACGGTGTTCGGCGCCGGCACCCCGACCGACAGCGCCCCCGACGTGGGGTCGACCGGCGACGGCGAGCCGAACGGCGTCACCGTCATCGGCGAGGTGGTCTCGGTCAGGCCGTAGGCGTTGTGCACCTGGGTGCCCGTGGCCTCCAGGAACGCCTTCTCGGCCGTCGGCGAGATCGCCGCACCCCCGGAGTACACGGAGGTGAACGACGCGAAGTGGTCCCTCGTGAACCCCGGCGCGCCGAGCAGGGCGTTGAAGGCGGTGATGGCGCCGATGGTGAACGTCGGCCGGTGCTCGAGGAGGGCGTCGAGGACGACCTGCGGCTCGAACCGGTAGGCGAGGACCAGCGGAGCCGGGACGAGCAGGCTGACCGCGATGTGCCCGATGAGCCCGGTGATGTGGAACAGCGGGGCGATGCCGAAGATCGCGCCGTCCCGCCCCGCCCGCGCCCAGTCCCGGTAGACCTGCGCGGTGAAGACCACGTTCCGGTGGGTGTTCATCGCGCCCTTGGGCACGCCGGTCGTCCCGGACGTGTAGGTCAGGAACGCGACGTCGTCCGGCGCGAGCCGGACCGGCGGGGGCGTCTGCCCGCGGTGCTGCCCGATGAACTCCAGCAGGTCCGTCGTGCCCTCGTGGCGTCGACGGCGCGTCCCGGCGAACAGCCGCTGGTCGTCGCGGCTCTGGAACTCCAGCTCGCTGGTCGTGAGGACCAGCCGCACGTCGGTGTCGGGCACGACCTCCCGCGCGACCTCGTCGTAGAGCGCCTCCAGCGAGAGCAGCACCGTGGCCCCCGAGTCCTGCAGCAGGTACGACAGCTCCCGCTTCCGGCTCATCGGGTTGATCGACACCATGACGCCGCCGGCCTTCCAGGTCGCCACCATCGCGACGACGAACTGCGGCACGTTCTGCAGGTACACGGCCAGGCGGTCGCCGGCGGAGAAGCCGTTGGCCAGCAGGCCGGCGGCCAACGCGTCGCTGAGCTCGTCGAGTTCCCGGCGGGAGACGGTGCCGTCGAAGTACTTCAGCGCGTCGCCGCCAGGATCCCGCGCGAGCCCGGCGCGGTACATCTCGAGTGCGTTCTCGAACTCGATCTCGTAGTCGGCGGGCTGGCCCTGCTCGTAGAGGGCCAGCCACGGCCGGTCGGTGTAGGTGGTCATCTACTTGATCGCCAGCGGGTTGACCGGGGAGCCGGTCGCCCGGTGGACCTTCAGCGGGGCGGCGGCGTAGAGGAACGTGTACTGCCGGTCGGCGGCGCAGTCCTCGCCGAGCTCCTCCAGGTCGCAGATCTCGGTGAGGGCGACGCCGAGGTTGCGCATGAGGGCGCAGTGCAGCGGCAGGGCGGTGCCGTTGTTCGGGTCGTAGGTGACCTCGTTGGCGATGGTGTCGGTGACCAGGTTGGGGATCTCCATGTCCTGGAACCACTGCACGAGTTCGCGGCTGTAGACCAGGCCGGGTTCGTTGAAGCCCTCGTAGAAGGCCTCGCCCTGGTCGTGGAACAGCTGCAGGAAGTTGGTCCGGATGACGAGGACGTCGTGCTTCTCGATCCGGGTGCCCTGGGCCTCCGCGCACGCCATGAGGTCCTCGTGGGTGAACGTCTCGCCCTTGTCGAGGGTCGGCTTCCCGCGGAAGCGGGCCATGTCGAGGAGGATGCCGCGGCCGACGACGCCGCGCTGGGCGATCGCCTCGACGCTGGCCTTCTCCATCCCGCCGACGGTCGTCCGGGCGTCGTAGCCGTTCCAGATCTGCCCGCCGTACCAGACGTGGCCCAGGGCGTCGTACTGCGTGGAGCCCTGCAGGAACGCGTTGATCTTGTCGTCGGCGTAGTGCAGGCCGCCGGGGAACTGGGGGGCGTCGGGGGAGTCCCAGGAGGACTCGTCGAGGATCATCGTGCGCTCGGCGGGCGAGCGCCCCGGCCACACCGGGTCGCCCTTCGGGTCGCCGATCAGTCGCTGCAGGGTGAAGACCCTGCCCTGCTTCACGTGCGCGATGCCCCGCATGACCTCCTCGGCGGTCAGGTAGTTCAGCGAGCCGACCTCGTCGTCCGGCCCCCACTTGCCCCAGTTCGTCGGGGCATCGGCCAGGACCTCGGTCATGTCCGGGACGGCGGCGGGTGCGGTCGGGGCCTGTTCCTCGGCCTGCTGCGCGGCGTTCGTCATCGGGGGACCGTCCTCTCGTCTCTGAGCGGAGTCCCGGTGGTGGCCCGGGCCGACCACCGGGGAGTGTCCACCGTCACAGCGGCCGTTGCCCCTGGCAAGCGTCTGCGCGACCGGACCGGCCCCGGTGCAACGTCGGCGCAACGCGATGCGGCAGCCGACGGCAGGAGCCGTACGTCGGACGCGCCTCCCGGCGGTCGTCGCCCACCCGCCGGGCTGCCCGCGACGACACCGGTCGATCGGGCGCGCCCCGCTCGAGGCGTGACCGTCCCGTGACGGACCGTTCTCACCCATCCCCCCGCTGACCTGGGAGGATGGACCTCGGACCGTCCAGCCCCGGCTGTCCGGCCACCAGCCGCCACCCGGCGGACGGCGACACGCCCGATCGGGTGTCGACGGCCGGACGCATGTGTAGTCGCGGCCGGTGCGGGACATCCAGACCCGGGGGACGCCGGCGCCCCCGGGCCGAGGACGAGGCAGGCCGGGCAGGCGAGGGGTGAGCCACCGTGGTGGAGCCGGGTCGGCGCGCTCTCGGGGAGCGCTACGAGCTCGCTCAGCTGATCGCCGCCGGTGGCATGGGCCAGGTGTGGCGGGGCGTGGACGTCCTGCTGGGGCGTCCGGTCGCGGTGAAGGTGCTCCGCAGCGAGTACACCGGGGACCCCACCTTCCGGGCCCGGTTCCGCGCCGAGGCGCAGCACGCCGCCGCGCTGAGCCACCCCCACATCGCCGCCGTCTTCGACTACGGGGAGACCGAGGCCGCCGACGGCAGTGGCGAGACGCTGGCCTACCTGGTCATGGAGCTGGTGGAGGGCGAGCCGCTGTCGGCGGTGCTGCGCCGGGAGATCCGGCTCGACGCGCAGGCCACGCTCGACGTGCTCCAGCAGACCGCCTCCGCGCTGGCCGAGGCGCACCGGGTGGGCCTCGTGCACCGGGACGTCAAGCCGGGCAACATCCTCGTCCGCCCCGACGGCAGCGTGAAGATCACCGACTTCGGCATCGCCTGGTCGGCCGGGAGCGTGCCACTCACCCGCACCGGCCAGGTCATCGGCACGCCGCAGTACCTCTCCCCCGAGGTCGCCGAGGGCCACCACGCCACCCCGGCCAGCGACGTCTACGCCCTCGGGCTGGTCGGTTACGAGTGCCTCACCGGGCACCCGGCCTTCGACGGCGACAACGCGGTCACCATCGCCCTCAAGCAGGTGCGGGAGGACCCGGAGCCGCTGCCCGAGGACCTCCCCGGTGAGGTCCGCACGCTCATCCGGCGCGCGCTGTGCAAGAACCCCGCCGCCCGCATCCCCGACGGCGCGGCGTTCGTGGCCGCGGTCGAGGACGTCCGCGCCGGGCGGCCGCAGCCGGAACCCCCGCCGACCTGCGCCGTCCCCCTCCCACCGCCGCCCCCGTCGGCCGGTGACCAGCGGGCCGTGCCGGGAGTCCTCCCGTCCCCGCGCAGCGGCAGCCCCGCCGTGGTCCGCACCACCAGCCCGCCGGCGCCGCGACGGCGTGGGGCGGCCGCGTTGCTCGTGCCGTTGCTGGCGCTGCTGCTGGGTGCCGGTACCGCGGGTGCGGTCTTCGTCGCCGTCTCCGAGGACGACCCCCGGACCCCGGTGGTGGCCGCGCAGACCGACGACGCGGGGATCGTGCTCGACGCCGCCGACTACGTGGGCCGCCGCGTCGACGAGGTGGCGCTCACCCTCTCCGCGCTCGGGCTGCTCGTCTCCCGCCAGGAGGAGGTCACCGCCGACGCCGCCCCGGGTCTGGTCACCGGGCTGGACCCGGCCGGGGTGCCGCTGGCCGAGGGCGACGAGGTGGTCCTCGTCTTCGCCGTCGCCCCCGAGACCCCACGGGCGCCCGGCCGCAGTTCCACGGTCGTCGCCGGTGGCGGGAGCGAGCGCGGGGCCGCGCCGCGGGCCGAACCGGAGCGGACGGAGGCGACGACGCCCTCGCCGGCTCCCACGACCACGACCACGACCACGCCGGCGCCGACGACGCCCTCGGAGCTGCCGGGCAGCACGACGGCACCGACGCCGACCACGCCCACGACGACCACCGCGCCGTCGACCACGGCCCCCACGACGGCCCCGCCGTCCACCTCCGGCGCCACCTCGTCCCCACCCACCTCCAGCACGGCTGTCCCGTCGTCCGCCGAGGAGGACGTCGACTGAGCCCTGCCGTGAGGCGCCCGGCCGGGCCGGTCGGCCCTGGTCACCGAGATGTCGGGTCCGCGGCCCGGTGGCAGGCTGGGCCGGTCCGACGTCGGCGGCGCGAGGGGGTGCGGGTGGTCGAGCCGGAGCTGCGCACACTCGGCGACCGCTACGCCCTGGAGGGCCTGCTGGCCACCGGCGGGATGGGACGGGTGTGGCGCGGCCGCGACCTGCTGCTGGACCGCCCGGTCGCGGTCAAGGTGCTGCGCAGCGAGTACACCGGCGACCCGACCTTCCTCGCCCGCTTCCGTGCCGAGGCGCAGCTCACCGCCCGGCTGAGGCACACGAACGTCGCGGCGCTGTACGACTACGGCGAGAGCACCTCCGCCGACGGCGAGCGGCTGGCCTACCTCGTCATGGAGCTGGTCGAGGGCGAGGCGCTGTCGGCGCTGCTGGCGCGCGTGGGCCGGCTGAGCACCGAGCGCACGCTCGACGTCGTCGGCCGGACCGCCGATGCGCTGGCCGCGGCGCACGCGGCGGGCATCGTGCACCGCGACGTCAAGCCCGGCAACGTGCTCCTCGGCGACGACGGATCGGTGAAGATCACCGACTTCGGCGTCGCGTGGTCGGCCTCCAGCGTCCCGCTGACCAGCACCGGCCAGGTGGTCGGCACCGCCCACTACCTGTCGCCGGAGCAGGCAGCCGGGGCGAAGGCGGGCCCGGCCAGCGACGTCTACGCGCTGGGCATGATCGCCTACGAGTGCCTCGCCGGGCGCCGCGCCTTCGACGGCGACAACCCGGTGCAGATCGCCCTGGCCCAGGTGCGCGACGAGCCCGACCCGCTGCCGGACGACGTCCCCGGGCCGGTGCGCACCCTGGTGGCCCACGCGCTGGTCAAGGACCCGGCGCGACGGTTGCCGGACGGCGCCGCGTTCCGGGCCGCCGTCGACGACGTCCGGGCGGGACGGGCCCTGCCGCCGGCGCCACCACCCACCTCGGTGTTCCCGGTCCTCCCGGCGGTGCCGGCCCCGCGGCGCCGTCGGCTGCTCGTGCCGGTGGCCGCTCTGCTGCTCGGCGCCGGGATCGGGGTCGGCCTGCTCGAGGTCGCCGGTGGCGAGGCCACGGTGCCGGTGGCCGTCGCCGACCCGGGCACCGGTGCCAGCGCACCGCCGGACGACGACGGCATCCTGGTGACCGCCGGCCCGTACCTCGGCCGCCCGGTGGACGAGGTCGAGACGGAACTGGCCGCACTCGGGTTGCGTGTGCAGCGGGCGCCGCAGGAGCGGGTCGACGTCCCGGCCGGGCTGGTCGTCGGGCTCGGGCCGGTCGGTGCACTGGTCCGCGGCGACCTCGTGACGCTCACCGTGGCGACCGCTCCGCCGGTCGCGCCCCCGTCCCGCGCGCCGGCACCCCCGGTTCCCCCGGTCTCCCCGGTCGGGGCCGGTCGTGCGGAGCCCTCCCCCGAGGTGCCGGGCGTGGCCGCGGGCACGGTGGGTGGCGGCTCCGGGCCGGGTGGCACGGGGGCGGCTGCCGTCGCGGCGGGGGCCGCCGCCGACGGGGACGCCGGGGCACCGGAGGAGCGGGACTCCTCGGACGGCGACGCCGGTGACGAGGACGCCGACGAGGTGGCCGCCCCGGACACCGGCGGTGGCGACGGGAACGGCAACAGCGGGAACGGCAACAGCGGGAACGGGAACGGCAACAGCGGGAACGGGAACGGCCGGGGGAACGGCAACGACGGCGGCGGGAACGGCAAGGGCCGGGGGAACGGCAACGGCTGAGACCGCCGGCGCTCCGCGCCGACCGGCCTGGCAGGGGAGGGGGCCGGCGTCCGAGGGGTGGGTCGGCGGCTCAGCCGCGACGCGTGGCGGCGGCCACCCACAGCGCCGCGCCGAGCGCGCCCAGCGCGGCGGTGAGGAGGAAGCCGCGGTCGCTGTCGGCCCGGGGGAGCACCACGAGCACCCAGAAGACGGCCAGGCCGGTCAGCCCGCCCGCGGCCACCTGCGACGCGGCGCCGGGCCGCAGTCGGTCGCCGAGGAGCCGGCCGGCCGACGGCAGCAGCCCGAGCAGGGTGGCGAGCGTGGCGAACGCCGACCACAGCGGCACCGTCGTCCAGAAGCTGTCGGTGTCGAAGCGCAGCGCCAGCCCCAGCTGCAGCAGCAGGAGGCTGCCGGCGGTGAGGCCGGCGCCGGCGAGCGCGGCCCGCTGCTCGGGGGAGCGGGGGGGCCGCGGGGCCTCGGCGGCGGCCGGCGGCGGGGGCGTACCCGTTCCGGGCAGGCCGGGGACGAGGTCGACCGGACCCGTCGGCTGCGCGGGCTGCCCGGCGTCGGGGACCGTGGTCCCGGACGCCGCGGTCCCCGTCCCGGCGGGCTCGGCGGCCGCCTGCACCTCGGGGCGGGGCAGCTGCTGCGTGCCGGTTGTCATGGTCCCGACCACCGGGATCTCCTGCGTGCCCGGATCGGCGGCCGGCTGGGGGGTGGTCGGGTGGTTCACGGCTCTCCTCGCTCGCACGGGTCGGCTCCGCGGGCGGCGGACCAGTTCGTGTCTGGACGGTAGCGGCGGGTGCGGCCGGTGCCCGGGAGGCGGCGCGGCGGGTCCGGCGCACCGGGTCGGCGCACGCGTCCCGGCGCACGCGTCCCGGCGCACGCGTCCCGGCGCACCGGGCGCGGTCGGGGCCGGCCCTCACTAGGGTCGGCCGGGTGGGTGCGCGCGCAGGGATCGTCGTCACCGGCACCGAGGTGCTCACCGGCCGGGTGACCGACCGGAACGGGCCCTGGCTGGCCGAGCGGTTGCGGCAGCTGGGAGTGGACGTGGGGGCGGTCCTCGTCGTCGGCGACCGGCCCGACGACCTGCGGGCCGCGCTGCGCTTCCTCTCCGGCGAGGACGTCGTGATCACCACCGGTGGGCTCGGACCCACGGCCGACGACCTCACCGCCGAGATCGTCGGCGACGCCCAGGGGCGGCCGGTGGCGCTCGACCCGGAGGTGGAGCGGCACGTGGCCGGCATCGTCGAGGGGCTCATGGACGGCCGCGGCCTGCGCGCCGATCCGGAGGCCACCGCTGCCGGCGTCCGGAAGCAGGCGATGGTGCCCGCCGGCGCCACGGTGCTGCCCCCGGTCGGGACGGCACCGGGTCTGGTCGTCCCCCCGGCGGAGGGGCGTACCGGGCCGCTGGTCGTCGTCCTGCCGGGGCCGCCTCCCGAGCTGCAGGGCATGTGGCCGGCCGCCCTCGCCGACGAGCAGGTGCAGCGGGCCCTGGCCGGCCGCAGCGAGCTCAGGCAGGAGACGCTGCGGCTGTGGGGGACGCTGGAGTCGCAGTTGGCGGCCACCCTCCGGGAGCACGAGTTCGCCGGCCTGGAGGTCACCACCTGTCTCCGGGACGGCGAACTGGAGATCGTGACCCGCTACGGGCCCGAGGCCCAGCCGGTGTACGACCGCCTGGTCGACGTCGTGCGGGCGGCGCACGGTGAGCACCTGTTCTCGACCGGGCCGACCGTGGACGACCTCGTGGCCGGGGCCCTCGCCGACCGCGGGCTGACCGTCGCGACGGCCGAGTCGTGCACCAGCGGGCTGCTCGTGGCGCGGCTGACCGAGCGGCCCGGGTCCTCGGCGTGGGTGCTCGGCGGGGTCGCGTCGTACGCCAACTCGGCCAAGGAGGCGCTGGTCGGCGTCCCGGGGGAGGTGCTCGAGGAGCACGGCGCGGTCAGCACGCAGGTGGCGGCGGCCCTGGCGGAGGGAGCGCGGGAGCGGTTCGGGGCCGACGTCGGCATCGGCATCACCGGCATCGCCGGCCCGGGGGGCGGGACGCCGGACAAGCCGGTCGGCACGGTGCACCTGTGCGCGGTCGGACCCGACGGGCGTCAGCCGCGGTCGGTCGTGCTGCCCGGGTCGCGGTCGGCGGTGCGCCAGCGCTCGGTCACGTTGGCGATGCACATGCTGCGGCAGCTGCTGCTCGGCGGTCCGCCCGCGTGACGGTGCTGACCCTCCACGCGACGGGGCCCGAGGCGCCGGGTGAGGTGTGGGAGCGCTACGCGGTGCCGGCGCGGTGGCCGGAGTGGGCACCGCAGATCAGTGGCGTCGACCTGCCCGTCGCGCGCCTGGAGCCAGGGGCGCGGGGCCGGGTGCGCACCCCGCTGGGGCCGGCGCTGCCGTTCGTCGTCGACACGGTGGACGAGGAGGGCCGGCAGTGGTCGTGGACCGTGTCGGTGGGTCCGGTGCGGCTGCGGCTCGTGCACTGGGTCGCCGACGGTCCGGACGGCGGCAGCACGACCGCGCTGCGGGTCGACGGCCCGGGGCCGCTGGTGCTGGGCTACGCACCGCTGGCGCGTGTCGCGATCGGGCGGCTGGTCCGACCGCTGCGCTGAGCGTCCCCTCCGCCCGTCCCGGCGGTTGCTCGGGGCACCCGTGCTCCTGCAGGGCGGCCGGTGACGGCCGGTCGGAGGCGTCGGTCCGCACGCGTTCCACGTGGAACCAGGCCGTCGTACGGTCCGCGCATGGGCGTCACGCACGAGGTCACGAACCAGGTCCCGCTGCTGACCGGTTACGACCCGATCTCGGGGGACGCCGTGCTCACCGAGGCCTGTCTCCGGTACGCCGACCGGTCCACCCTCGACTCGCTCGAGGCCCTCGGTGCGCTGGCGGGCAGCGAGCAGGCGCAGGAGTGGGGGCGGCTGGCCGACGAGAACCCGCCCCGGCTCAGGACCCACGACCGCTACGGCCACCGGGTCGACGAGGTCGAGTTCCACCCCGCCTGGCACGAGCTCATGCGCACGGCGGTCGAGCACGGGCTGGCCGGCGCCCCGTGGCACCGGGACCCGGCTCACCCCGACCCGCACGCGCACGTGCGCCGCGCGGTGGGCTACCTCGGCTGGACCCAGGTCGAGATGGGCCACGCCTGCCCGGTGACCATGACCTACGCCGTCGTCCCGGCGCTGCGGGCCGCGCCCGAGCTGGCCGCCCGCTACGAACCCGGGCTGACCGCGCCCGCCTACGACTTCGGGCTCGTCGAACCGACGGGCAAGCGCGGCCTCGTGGCCGGCATGGGGATGACCGAGAAGCAGGGCGGCTCCGACGTCCGGGCCAACAGCACGCGCGCCGTCCCCCAGCCGGACGGCACGTACGCGCTGACCGGGCACAAGTGGTTCACCTCCGCCCCCATGAGCGACCTGTTCCTGGTGCTCGCGCAGCTGGACGAGGGCGTCTCCTGCTTCCTGGTGCCGCGGGTGCTGCCCGACGGCGCGCGCAACGTCTTCCGGCTGCAGCGGCTCAAGGACAAGCTGGGCGACCGCTCCAACGCCTCCGGCGAGGTCGAGTTCGAGGGGACGACGGCGTGGCTGGTGGGGGAGCCCGGTCGCGGCGTCCCCACCATCATCGAGATGGTCAACGCGACCCGCCTGGACTGCGTCCTGGGCTCGGCCGCCACGGTGCGGGCCGCGCTCACCCAGGCCGTCCACCACGCGCGCCACCGGCGGGCGTTCGGCGCCCTGCTGGTCGACCAGCCGGTCATGCAGAACGTGCTCGCCGACCTCGCCGTCGAGAGCGAGGCCGCCACGGCGCTGGCCGTCCGGCTGGCCGCCGCCGTCGACGCGGGGGAGTCGGCGTTCCTCCGGCTGGCCGGTGCGGCCGCCAAGTTCTGGGTCTGCAAGCGCACCCCCACCGCGGTCGCCGAGGCCCTGGAGGTGCTCGGTGGCAACGGCTACGTCGAGGAGTCCGGCCTGCCCCGGCTCTACCGCCAGGCGCCGCTGAACTCCATCTGGGAGGGCTCGGGCAACGTCATCGCGCTCGACGTCCTCAGGGCGCTGGGCCGCTCCTCGGAGGCGCTCGCCGCCGTCCGCGCCGAGATCGACCTGGCCCGGGGGGCGGACCGCCGCCTGGACGCCGCGGTCGCCCGGCTCTCCGCCGAGCTCGCCGACGCCGAGGGTCTGCCCATGCGGGCCCGGCGGGTCACCGGCCTGCTGGCGCTGTGCCTCCAGGCTTCGCTGCTGGTGCGCTCGGCGCCGCCCGCGGTCGCCGACGCCTTCTGCGCCACCCGCCTCGGCGGCGACTGGAGCCCCGTCCTGGGCTCCCTGCCCGCCGGCTCGGCCGTGACCAGCATCGTCGCTCGCGCGACCGTTCCGGCTCCCTGAATTACACGCGTGCCGTTACCCTCGGTGGCGCGTCATGCGCCGCTGCGCCGTCGGGGAGACGGTGTCGCGGCGTGGCCCCGGAGGGGACGGGCCGACGCGAGTGCCGCAGGGGAAGAGGAAGCGGGCAGGTGCACCGACACGTCCACGCGGGGCCTGCGGCCGACCCCCTGTCCACGGTCCCCGACGCCGTCTACCGCCTCGACGCCGACGGGCGCTTCACCTATGTGAACGCCGCCGCCGAGGCCCTGCTCGGGCGGTCGGCGCACGACCTGGTCGGCCAGGACTCCCTCGAGTGCTTCCCCGAGGCCCGCGGCTCCGTGCTCGAGGAGCGGTACCGGGCAGCGCTGGCCGACGGCCGGCCCCGCACCGTCGACTTCCTCTACCGCCCCAGGGACCGCTGGTACGAGGCGCGGGTGTTCCCCGGCGCCGCCGGCCTGACCGTCTTCCTCCGGGACGTCGACGAGGAGCGCCGGCAGCGCAGGGCCCGGGACCAGGAGCTCGCGATGCTGACCGCCGTCCTCGACGGGCTCCCGTCGCCCACGGTGCTGCTCGACGACACCGGGCGCATCGTGTCGGTCAACCGGCGGTGGAGCGCAGCGTCGGAGATCGTCCGGCGGGCCGGGTACCGGCCGGCGGAGGTCGGCGACGACTACCTCGGCGTCTTCGCGCAGAGCATCGAGGGCGAGGACCGCGAGATCATCGTCCGCGGTGTCGGCGAGCTGCTCGCCGGCGGCCCCGCCGTGGCCGACCGCGCCTTCACCCACGACTACGCGCACGCACTGGACCCCGACCACGCCTGGTTCCGCCTCCAGGCGGCGCGGGTCGAGGACTCCGGTCGCGTCGTCGTCACGCACATCGACATCACCGAGCGGGTCCGCGACCAGCAGGCGCTGTCCTGGCAGGCCAACCACGACGACCTCACCGGGCTGCCCAACCGCGCCCGGCTGCTGCAGCTGATCGGCGAGGCGCTGGCCGAGCCGGCAGGCCGGGCGGCGCTGCTGTTCCTCGACCTCGACGGGTTCAAGACGGTCAACGACTCTCTCGGCCACGCGGTCGGCGACGAGCTGCTGCGGCAGGTCGGCGCCCGCCTCGCCGAGCAGGTCCGTCCCGACGACAGCGTGGGCCGGCTCGGCGGCGACCAGTTCCTGGTCCTGGCCCGCAACTGCGACACCTCGGAGGCCGCCGCCCTGGCCTTCCGGCTGCAGACGTCGTTCACCCGGCCGTTCCTCGCCTCGGGCATCTCGGTGCCGCTGTCGGCGAGCATCGGCGTCGCCGCCGCCCTGCCCGGCACCCAGCAGGCCCACGAGCTGCTCAGCGACGCCGACGCGGCGGCCTTCGCCGCGAAGGGCGCCGGCCGCGACCGGGTCCACCTGTTCTCCCCGGGGCTCCGTGACGCCGCCCGGTGGCGGCTGGAGGTGGCCAACCGGCTCCGGGACGGCGCGGTCGACCAGTTCGTCGTCCACTACCAACCCGTGGTCCGCGTCGACACCGGGGAGGTCGACGGGGTGGAGGCGCTGCTGCGGTGGCAACACCCCGAGCGGGGCCTGCTCTCCCCGGACGCCTTCCTCGCCGTCGCCGAGGAGACCGGCCAGCTCATCCCGATCACCCGCTGGCTGCTGGGCGAGACCACCAGGCAGGCCGCGCAGTGGGCCGCCGAGGGGCTGCCGCTGCGCATGTCGGTCAACATCAGCGCCCGGCACTTCTCCGCGGAGACGCTGGTCCGCGACGTCCGCGTGGCGTTGCACGACTCCGGGCTGCCGGCCGAGCGGCTGGTGCTGGAGCTCACCGAGACCAGCGTGGCCGAGGACCCGACCCGCGCCGAGGACCAGTTGTCGGTGCTGCGCAACTCCGGCGTCCGCGTGGCCATCGACGACTTCGGGACCGGCTGGTCCTCCCTCGCCCAGCTGCTCGCACTACCGATCGGGACGCTGAAGATCGACCGCTCGCTGCTCACCGCGGCCGCGCGGCTGGCCGCCGGGGGCACCGGGGCGGTGCTCGCCGCGATCGTCTCGCTCGCCCGCACCCTCGGCATCCGCTCGGTGGCCGAGGGCGTGGAGACCGCCGAGCACCTGCAGATGGTCCGCGAGGCCGGCTGCGACCTCGCCCAGGGCTACCTGCTCGCCCGGCCGATGCCGGCCGGTGAGGTCCCGCTCTGGGCCTCGCGGGTGCGG
Organism: Geodermatophilus sp. SYSU D00742; assembly: GCF_054049935.1. Taxonomy (NCBI): domain Bacteria; kingdom Bacillati; phylum Actinomycetota; class Actinomycetes; order Geodermatophilales; family Geodermatophilaceae; genus Geodermatophilus; species Geodermatophilus sp. SYSU D00742. The sequence goes on along the minus strand of NZ_JBJGYJ010000025.1, from coordinate 45,124 downwards.
GCGGCCGGCGGCGACTGCTGCGCCCTGGCCCTGAAGAGCCAGGGCCGCTGAGCCGCTCCGTGTCCGCACCGCCGGGATGGGGGGACGGGCGTCCCCGCCTGCGTCGCCGCGGGCGGCGGGCCACCGCCCCGGCCGGGCCACCGCGTCCGGTGTCGCCGCGGCCGGAGGACCCGCCGCGTCCCGACGTCCGGAGGCAGGACACGGCGTCACCCGATGGCGCACCCGCAGGCGGTGCCCCGTCGCCGGTGCCGTCCGTGACCGGGCAGACTGCCCCCGTGACCGACCTGGACCTCGCCGACCAGCCGGCAGCCGAGGGCGCCCAGCAGCAGGGCCGGGCCCGCCCGGCGCTGGACCTGCTCATCTGGGATGCGCCGAACATCGACATGACGCTGTCGACGGTGATCGGTGCCCGCCCCACGGCGGCGTCCCGCCCCCGGTTCGACGCCATCGCGGCGTGGTTCGTCGAGGGCGCCGGCGACCCGGGCGCGCCCGACGCCCCCGAGGTCGAGGCCTGCGTCTTCGCCAACATCCCGCCGGTCGTCGGCTCGCTGCAGCGCTGGGTGGAGGCGCTGCGCAACTTCGGGTTCGCCGTCTTCGCCCGGCCCAAGACCCAGCCCGACGACGACATCGACCAGGACATGCTCGACCACATCGCCGTCCGGCAGCACAGCCACCGGCTGCGCCGGCTCGTGGTCTTCTCCGGCGACGGGCGCAACTTCGCCGAGCCGCTGGAGGCGCTGGCCCGCACCGGCACCCAGGTCGTCGTCGTCGCGTTCAGCGAGGTCGCCGGCTACGCGATCGGGTCGGACCTGCTGGAGTTCATCGACATCGAGGACGTCCCGGGCGCCTTCGTCGAGCCGCTGGACCGGGTCCGCCTGGACGCGCTGCCGCCGGACGGCGCCTGGCTGCGGCCCACCCGCAGCCTGCGCGACTTCGTGTCGAGCTTCCTGCGCCGCAACGGCTGACCGGTGCTGGACGAGGGATCCGGCCCGGTCGTCGCCGAGGAGCTCCTGGTCCCCGGCGAGACCTGCTGGCGGGTCGAGCGCGCCGACCGGTACGCGGTGTTCGTCGACGCCGCCGACTACTTCGCCGCACTCAAGGGGGCGGTGCTGCGGGCCCAGCGGCGGGTCCTGTTCATCGGCTGGGACTTCGACCCGCGGATCCGCCTGGACCCCCGCCGGTCGGGACGCCGGCACTCGGGGTCCCGGCGCGCGGACAAGCTGGGCCGGGTGCTCGAGGACGCGGTCCGGGCGAACCCGCAGCTGGAGATCGGCGTCCTGCAGTGGGACTACGGGATGGTCGTCGGCCTCGGCAGGGGGCTGGCGCCGATCGTGCTGCTCAACCGGCGCACCCCCGAGCGGCTGACGATGACCGTCGACACGCACCACCCCCTCGGGGGCGCGCACCACCAGAAGATCGTGGTCGTCGACGACTGCCTGGCCTTCGCCGGCGGCATCGACGTCACCGCCGACCGCTGGGACACCCCCGAGCACCTGGACCGGCAGCCGTTGCGCCGCCGTCCGTCCACGCACCGCCCGACCGGGCCCTGGCACGACGTGACCAGCCTCGTCTCCGGGCCAGCCGCCCGGGCCATCGGCGATCTCGCCCGGGAGCGGTGGGCCAGCGGCACGGGCCGCGACCTGGAGCCCGTGACCGGCGTCGAGGCCTGCTGGCCGCCGGAGGTCGAGGCGCTGCTGACCGACGTCGACGTCGCGATCTCCCGCACCCGGCCGGAGTACGGCGGGCAGAGCCTGGTGCACGAGGTCGAGCTGCTGTGGCTCGCCGCGATCGCCGCCGCCCGGCGCACCGTCTACGTCGAGAGCCAATACTTCGCCAACCGCCGGGTCGCCGAGGCGATCGCCGAGCGGCTGCGGGAGGACGACGGGCCGGAGGTCGTCGTCGTCAACCCCGAGAGCGCCGACGGGTGGCTGGAGGAGAAGGCGATGGGCACCGCCCGCGCCAAGCTCCTGGCCCTCGTCGGGGACGCCGACGTGCACGGCCGGTTCCGGCTGTACGTGCCGGTCACCGCCGGACGGCGGCCGATCTACGTGCACGCCAAGGTGCTCGTCGTCGACGACCGGCTGCTGCGGATCGGCTCCGCGAACCTCAACAACCGCTCCATGGGCCTGGACACCGAGTGCGACCTGTCGGTCGAGGCCCGCGCGGGCGACCCGCGGCGGGACGAGCTGGCGGCGGCTGTCACCGGGCTGCGGGACCGCCTGCTCGGCGAGCACCTGGGGGTGCCGCCGGAGGCGGTGACGGCGACGGTGGCCGAGTGCGGCGGCTCCCTGCTCCAGGCGGTGGAGCGGCTGCGCCGGCCGCAGGGCCGCTCGCTGGTGCCGTTCACGCCGCCCGACCTGGGGCCGGCCGAGCGGCTCCTGGCCGACACCGAGCTGCTGGACGCGGAGCGGACGCCGAACCGCTGGCGGCGGGTGCGGCGCAGCTTCCGGCCGAGCCGCCGCCGCTGACCCGCGGGAGGCGACCCGCTCACGGGCCGGCCGACGGAGCCGAGGTCGTCTGCGCGCGTCGAGTTCCGTGGTGTCCGCGATCCCCGTCCGGGGAACCCCGGGATCCCCCGGAGGAGGACGAGGAGGAGCCATGGCGGTCTGCGAGGTCTGCGGAAACGACTACGAGCTGGCGTTCGAGGTGGTGGCCGCCGGTGCGCGGCACACGTTCGACAGCTTCGAGTGCGCGATCCACCGGATGGCGCCGGTGTGCGAGCACTGCGGCTGCAAGGTCATCGGCCACGGCGTCGTCGTCGGCGGCCACTTCTACTGCTGCGCCTCCTGCGCGCGGCACGTGCACGGCGACACCCCGGTCCGCGACTCGGCCTGAGGGGCTCGGCTCGACGGCACGGTGACGAGGACCCCGGGCGCGCGCCCGGCCGGTCCGGGTGGGCGTCCGCCGACTAACAACGGTCGCTCCGGGATAGACCCCGGGGGTGACCCTCCCCGCGCGGCTGCCCGACGCCCTCGCCGCGCTGCGGGATGCCGTGGCGGCGGCCCCCCTCGGCCTCGCCACGCCCGCCGCCGAGCCCGCCCGCCGGGCGGCCCGCAGCGTGGTCGAGCAGGTCGACGACTACCTGCTGCCCCGGTTGCGCGACCTCGACGCCCCGCTGCTCACCGTCGTCGGCGGCTCCACCGGCGCCGGCAAGTCCACCCTCGTCAACAGCCTGGTCGGCGCGCCGATCACCACCGCCGGCGTCCTCCGGCCCACCACCCGGTCACCCGTGCTCGTCTGCGCAGCCGCGGACACCGCCGCCTTCTCCGGCGACCGGGTGCTCCCGGGCCTGGCCCGGGTCACCGGCGGCTCCGGCGGCCCCGGCACCCTGCAGCTCGTGCCGCGGGACGACGTCCCGGCCGGACTGGCGGTGCTGGACGCACCCGACGTCGACTCGGTGGTCGAGTCCAACCGCGAGCTCGCCGCCCAGTTGCTGGCCGCCGCCGACCTGTGGGTCTTCGTCACCACCGCGGCCCGCTACGCCGACGCCGTCCCCTGGGACCTGCTGCGCACGGCGCAGGAGCGGGGCACCGCGCTGGCCGTCGTCCTCGACCGCGTGCCACCGGAGGCCGCGCGCGAGATCGCCGAGGACCTCGCCGGGATGCTGCAGCGGGCCGGCCTGGCCGGGGCGCGGCTGTTCGTCGTCGAGGAGCGCCCGCTGGTCGACGGTCTCCTCCCCGAGGACCAGGTGGCTCCCCTGCGGCAGTGGCTGCACGCCCTCGCCGCCGACCAGGAGCAGCGCGCGGCCGTCGTCCGCCAGACCCTCACCGGCGCGCTGGCCAGCCTGGAGGAGCGGGTGGCCGGCATCGCGGACGCCGTGGAGGAGCAGGTGGAGGCGGCGTCGACCCTGCGCGGCGCCGCGGCGGCCGCCTACACCGCCGCCTACGACGGCATCGACGAGGGCGTCCGCAGCGGCAGCCTGCTGCGCGGGGAGGTGCTCGCCCGCTGGCAGGAGTTCGTCGGCACCGGCGAGTGGATGCGCTCGCTGCAGAGCTCGATCGGCCGGCTGCGCGACCGGGTGACCGCGGCGTTCACCGGGCGGTCCGCCCCGGCCGACGACCTCGCCGGCGCCCTCGAGTCCAGCGTGGAGACGCTGCTGCGCGCGGAGGCCGACCGCGCCGCCGAGCGCACGGTCACCACGTGGCGGGCACTGCCGGGCGGGCCGGGTCTGCTGGCCGTCGCCGGCGAGGACCTCGAGCGGGTCTCCGACGACTTCCCGGAGGCCGCGTCCGCGCAGGTCCGGGACTGGCAGGGCTACGTGCTCGACCTGGTCCGCGAGGAGGGCGCCGGCAAACGCACCCGCGCCCGCGTCCTCTCCTGGGGCGTGAACGGCGCCGGCGCCGTCGTCATGGTCGCGGTGTTCGCGCAGACCGGCGGGCTCACCGGCGGTGAGGTCGCCGTCGCCGGCGGGACGACGGCGCTGGGGCAGCGGGTGCTGGAAGCCGTGTTCGGCGACGCCGCCGTCCGGTCGCTGGCCGCCCGCGCCCGCGAGGACCTCCAGGCCCGCGCCGACACGCTCCTCCGCTACGAGCAGGGCCGCTTCGACGACCTGGTCGACGCCGTCGCGCCCGGACCGGACGACGCCGGACGGCTGCGGGCGGCCGCCGCCACGCTCGCCGCGGCCCGGGCGACCGCATGAGGGGGCGCACCCCGCCGCTGGCCGACCGGCTGGCGGCCCTCCGCGAGGCCGTCGAGGTGGCCGAGGACCGGCTGGAGGTCGCGGAGATCGCCCGGGCCCGCGCACTGCTGGCCAAGGCAGGAGCCCGCGAGGCGCTCGGCGACGCCACCGTCGTCGCGCTCGCCGGGGCCACCGGCAGCGGCAAGTCCACGCTGTTCAACGCGCTGTCGGGCAGCGAGGTGAGCACGCCCGGTGTCCGCCGGCCCACGACCGGCGTCGCGCACGCCACCGTGTGGGGTGCCGACGGCGCCGACCGGCTGCTCGACTGGCTGGAGGTACCCCGCCGGCACCGGCACGCCCCCGAGCCGGCGCTGGACGGCCTGGTGCTGCTCGACCTCCCCGACCACGACAGCATCAAGCTCGAGCACCGGCTGGAGGTCGACCGGCTGGTGCAGCTGGTCGACGTGCTGGTGTGGGTGCTCGACCCCGAGAAGTACGCCGACGCCGCCGTCCACGAGCGGTACCTGGTGCCGCTGGCCGGGCACGCCGGCGTCCTGCTCGTCGTCCTCAACCAGGTGGACCGGCTGGACCCGGCGTCCGCCCGCGCCTGCCTGGCCGACCTGCGTGCCCTGCTCGACCGCGAGGGGCTGTCCGGGACGCCGGTGCTGGCCGTCTCCGCCCGCACCGGCACCGGCGTCGGCGAGCTGCGCGCCGAGCTCGCCACGCGGGTCTCGGCCCGCCGGGCGGCGACCGACCGGCTCACCGCCGACGTCCGGGCCGCGGCCGGCGCGCTCGCGGTCCACTGCGGCGACGGCAGCGGCCCGGGGGTCGGCCGGCGGGACCGCGAGGAGCTCACCGAGGCCCTCGCCGAGGCGGCGGGGGTGCCGGCGGTCGCCGCCGCCGTGGAGCGGTCGGTCCGCCGCAGCGGGACGGCGGCCACCGGGTGGCCCCTGGTGCGCTGGACCCGCAAGCTGCGCGCCGACCCCCTCGACCGGTTGCACCTCGGCGCGGGCCAGGCCGCGGCGGCCGACGGTCCGACCCCGGCACGGACGTCGCTGCCGGCCGCGGGGGCGGTGCAGAAGGCGGGGGTGACCCGGGCGGTGCGGCAGGCCCGGGAGGCCGCGGGTGACGGCCTGCCCCAGGCGTGGCGGGACGACCTGCGGCGCACCGTGGAGGTCTCCGAGGAACGGCTGGCCGACGAGCTCGACCGCGCCGTGGCCGGCACCGACCTCGGGCCGCAGCGCACACCGGTGTGGCAGCGGGGCGTCGGCGGCCTGCAGTGGCTGCTCATGCTGGTGGCCCTGGCCGGGGCGCTGTGGCTGCTCGCGCTGGTCGTGCTGGGGCTGTTCCAGCTGGACGACGTCGTCCCGCTGCCCCGGGTCGAGGGGCTGCCGCTGCCCACGCTGCTGCTGGTCGGCGGGCTCCTGGCGGGGGCGCTGCTGGCGCTGCTGGCCCGGCCCTTCGTCCGCGCCCGCGCCCGCCGCCGCGCCCGGCGGGCGACGCAGCGGCTGGAGGCCGCGGTCGACGTGGTGGCGCAGGAGCAGGTGCTGGCCCCGATGGCCGAGGTGCGGGAGGCCCACGCCCGCTTCTGCGCGGCGGTCACCCGCGCCCGGCGGTGACCGCCCGCGGGGGGCCGGGAGGCCGACGACGTCCTCGCGCCTGTCAGTCGCGGGGGATCTCCGGGGCCCGCGGCTCGGGGACGCGGTCCTTCGCGGCGTCGACGGGCTGGCGGCCGTTGGGCAGCCGGGCCCAGACGTGCTTGCGCCCCGGGCGGCCCTCCCAGCCGTAGTCGCTGGACAGCTGGGCGACCAGGTGCAGGCCCATCCCGCCCAGAGCAGGGTCGCGGTCGATCGCGGGGACCGGCGGGCGGTCCGGCGCCTCGTCGCTCAGGTCGAGCAGCCAGCCCTCCGGGCCGGCCACCACCAGCGCGCGGACGGCGCCGCCGCCGTGGCGCAGCGCGTTGGACGCCAGCTCCTCGAAGACCAGGAGCAGGCCGTCGCGGGCGTCCTCGGTGGACGACGACGACACCGAGGGGTGGGCGATGCGGGCCCGCAGGTCCGACCGCACGCGGGAGACGACGTGCATGGCCTCCAGCTGCCAGTGCCAGACGTCGCCGGGCACGGAGGGGACCGGCGCCTGCGGCCATGGCTCCTGGCCCAAAGCGACCTCCTCCGCCGGTGCTGAGCGTCCGCCGGCCGCCGACTCGCGGCCGCCCCCATCCTGACCGAAACGGCCCCGTCCCGCAGCGGCGGGTCCCGCAGCGACCCGCCGGGCGTTCCGCGTGGCCTGCCCGAGAGGCAGACTGGCCGCATGGAGGGCCTGTGGCGTGACCTGAGCCGGGTGGTACTCGCCGACCGCACGATCACCGACGTCCTCACCGAGATCACCGCCCTGGCGGCCCGCACCATCCCCGGCGCCGACTCGACCTCGATCACCCTGGTCCGCGGCGACAAGGCCTTCACCGCGGCCCACCACGGCGAGATGGCGCTCGCCGCCGACGAACTGCAGTACGAGCGCGGCTACGGCCCCTGCATGGACGCCGGCCGCGGCGGCGTGGTGCTCCGGATCGACGACATGCGCACCGAGACCCGCTGGCCGGACTACACCGCCTCCGTGGTCGAGGTCGACGTCCTGAGCTCGCTGTCCATACCCCTCCCGTACCAGGGCATCTCGATCGGGGCGCTGAACATCTACTCGTCCGCGCCGGGGTCCTTCGCCGGCCGCGAGTCGCTCGAGGTGGCCCTCGAGGTGGCCGAGGCCATCGCGGTCGCCGTGGCCAACGCCGACGCCCACGACCGGCTGGGGGAGCAGGCGCGCAACATGCGGCTGGCGATGGAGTCCCGGTCGGTCATCGAGCAGGCGAAGGGCGTGCTGATGGCGCAGCGACGCGTCGACGCCGAGCAGGCGTTCGAGATCCTCCGCGAGGCCTCGCAGCGCTACAACCGCAAGCTGCGGGACATCGCCACCGGCATCGTGGAGTCCACGTACGACGGCGGGGGCGCTACCCGGCCGCCCGGCTGAGCGCCTCGAGCCGGCTCACGAGGAACTCCACCGCGGCCGGGCTGTCCACGGTCTCGGCGACGTCGACGGCGGTCGGGGAGTCGGACACGCGGCGGCGGTCGACCAGCGTCTGGCCGCGACCGGCCCCGAGGGTGGTGTCGACGACGACGTCCCGCCGGACCGTGCCGAGCGTGCCGGGGACGACGGCCTCGGTGACCGCCAGCGCGTCGTGGAGGACGACGCCGGAGGTCCCGTAGGCCGACCGAGCGTGGTCGAGGTACTGCTGCAGGACCGCCGCCGCGGTGGCCCCGACCGGCCCGGCGGCGGCGAACCGCGCGATGCCGTCGGCGTCCAGGACCGTCGGCAGGGTGACGTCGAGCCCGACGAGGACCGTGGGGACCCCCGAGCCGAGGACCCGCTGGGCGGCCTCCGGGTCGGCCCACACGTTGAACTCGGCGGCGGCGGTGACGTTGCCGCCGCGGGCGGCCGAGCCGCCCATGAGGACCAGCCGCCCGATCCGCTCGGCCGCCTCGGGATAGGTGGCCAGGAGCAGGGCGATGTTCGTCCACGGCCCGATCGCGGCGACGGTCACCGGCGCCTGCGACGCCAGCAGCGACTCGGCGAGCGCGACGACGGCCGGCCGCGGGTCCACGGTGGCCGGGGACGGCGCCAGCTCCACCCCGCCCAGGCCGGTGCTGCCGTGCACGTGGCCGGCCCGCTCGGGCTGGCGGTACACGAGCGAGTCACGGGCGCCGGCGGCCACCGGGACGTCGGACCGCCCGGCCAGGTGCAGCACGCGCAGCGCGTTCTCCGTCGTCTGCGGCAGGTCGACGTTGCCGTGCACCGTGGTGACCAGCCGCAGGTCGACCTCGGGGCTGGCCAGCGCCAGCAGGACGGCCAGCGCGTCGTCGATGCCGGGGTCGGTGTCGATCACCAGGGGGGTGCGGTCGGCCACCGCGCCATCCTGTCAGCCGGTCACGGCGTCCTCCCGAGCCCGCGCGTCGCCAGCCCCCACCACCTCCAGCAGTCGGCTGCTGGAGGTGGCCGGCGTCCGGGGAGGAGCTCCACGGTGCCCGACACGCCGGGGCGGTGGGGTGTGTCCCGGGGTGACCGACGCGCTGACCAGCGCCTCCCACGCTCGGGACGGCACGGCTTGTCGACAAGGCTGCGCCGTGGGGGACGGGTCGCCGACGGGTCCGGAGGGGTCCGACAACGGTTCGGTCACGCGCCCTCCAGGGGGTGTCCCGGAACGCCGTCCGCGCGGGCCGTCGTCCCTACCTTTCTCCTCGTCCGCGGCACCTTCCCCGGCCGCGGCGACACCTGCAGGAGGACGACATGGCGATCGACCGGGCACCGCTGCTCCGCCCGTCGCGCGTGTCCGACGACCTGACCCTCAGCGGCCTGCTGGACGTGCTCGAGCGCGCCGACGAGCTGCCGCTGCGCGACCGTCCCCGTCCCGCCCGGGCCGCGGCGCTGCGACCCGGGCGGTCCCGGACGGCCCGCACCCCCCACGCGCTCCGCCCGCTCCCGCCCGCCCGTCCCGTGCCGGTCCCGCGGTCCCGCCCGCCGCAGGCGCAGTTCCCGGCGCCGGCGGCACGGCCGGAGCCGGCCGCTGCGGCCGGGCGGCGCCCGGGCCTGCTGGCCCGGCTGCGGGCGGTTCCCCGCCGCCTGGCGCTGTGGGGCTCCGGTCCCGACGGCGCGTACCTCGCCTGGGGCCGTCCGGCGGTGACCCGTCCCCCGGCGGTCGCGTCGCCGACCGGCAGGTGGCCCGTCCCGGCGGAGGCCCGTGCGGGCCTGGGCGCCCGGCTCCCGCGCCTGGGGGCCCGGCTGCGGGCGGTTCCCCGCCGCCTGGCGCTGTGGGGCTCCGGTCCCGACGGCGCGTACCTCGCCTGGGGCCGTCCGCCCGCCCCGGCTCCGCGTGCCGACGGCCCGGTGGTCCTCACCGAGCTGCCCAGCACGCCCACGATCCAGCCCGCGGCGTCTTCCCCCGCTGCGGCGCTCCTCCCGGCCCGGGCTCCCCGGCCGGTCGCCCCATCCCGCGTCCCGGTGGTCCCGCCGCTCGCCCGGCAGGTGCCGGCACCGCGGCCCACCCCCTCCCCGGGAACCGCGCGGGCCGGGCACGGCCCACGGGGCGCGCGGGCCTCCGGCCCGGCCCGGGCACGTGGCGATCCGCGGCCACCTCCGGCCCGGGGACAGCCCCCGGGCTGATCCCAGCGCGACCACGGCCCCGCCGCGGACGCCGTCCTCCGCACCGCCTGCCAGCCGCCGGCTGCCGGTCCCCGCCTCCTCCGGGGACCGCACCCCGTCGCTCCGGCACCCGTCCTCCGTACTCCTGGCCGACCTCGCACCGCCCCGGTCGTCCCCTCCGACGCAGCACCTGCGCCGGCCCAGCCGTCCCGCACCACCGGTACCCGCCTCGACCCCCCGCCGACTGCGCCCCGACGCAGCGCGCGGACCCTCCAGGGAGGCGCGGACCGCATGGGCGTCCGGCCGCCGGCACCGGGTCCTGCACCGCAGGGGGACGCCACGTCCCGCCGCCACCCCCGCCCCAGGGTCGGCCGGCACCGACGTGCAGGGCGCGCTGCGGGGGACCGAGCCGCCGGCCCGCCACCGGCGACCGGGAGTCGACGGAGCAGACCGGGCCGGTCGCACGGAGCCGGGCCGGCGGGCACCGCGACGCTGGACGCCCGCGACCGCAGGACGTGACCCCGTGCCGGTGGACGACCCGTCCGCCCCCTGCCGAACGGCGGGCGCCCCTCCTGGACCGGGGGCGCCCGCCGTTTCGTCGTCCTCCGGGCGTAGCCAGCCGGTGACCGGCTCGTTCCTCCGGGTGGAGGCCGCCCGCGCGTCGCCTCCGCTCGGGTCCCGCCCTCCCCGACCCCGGGGGCGGGGCAGCGGGGCGGGGTGTCGGTTGCGGCACAGCGGTTGGCGGTGGCGCCGTCGCCATGAGAGAAAGGGGAGCCGGCCCGTGTGTCCGGAGAACCCTCAGGTGGCGTCGACGGGGCCGCGCCACGTCAGGCCCCCGTCGTCCGGCCCGGGAATGCGAGTGACTCGACCGTGAGCCCGGATCGGCTGCGCCCGGACGAGGGCCGCTCCGACGCGGAGCTCGCGGCCGTCCGCCTGCGGCAGGAGCTCGCGATCGAGGCCGCCGGGATCGGCAGCTTCGACTGGGACCTGGTCACCGGACAGCTGGCCTGGGACGACCGCCTGCTGGAGATCTTCGGCTACGACCGGGACGGATTCGGGAAGAGCATCGAGGCCTTCGCCGAGCGCCTGCACCCCGACGACGCCGTCCGGACGCTGGAGGCGCTGCAGCACGCCATCGAGACCTGCGGTGGGTACGAGTCGGAGTTCCGGATCGTCCTGCCCTCGGGGGAGACCCGCTGGGTGCAGGGCCGCGGCCGCGCGCTGGCCGACGAGCGCGGGACCGCCGTCCGGCTGCTCGGCGCCGGCTACGACACCACGAGGCACCGCCAGGCCGACGCCCGCGTGGCCCGCGTGCTGGAGGCGATGAACGCCGCCTTCTTCGCCCTCGACCGGGAGTGGCGGTTCACCTACGTCAACGCCGAGGCCGAACGGGTCCTCGGCCGCCCCCGCGAGGAACTGCTGGGCGGCGACATCTGGGAGCTCTACCCGGCGGCGGTCGCCAGCGACTTCGAGGTCAACTACCGCGGCGCGGCGGCCACCGGCGAGGAGCGGGTGTTCGAGGCGTACTACCCCGCGCCCCTGGACGCCTGGTACGAGGTGCGGGCCTGGCCGGGCCCCGACGGCCTCTCGGTCTACTTCCTCGACGTCACCGAGCGGCGGGCGGCGCAGGCTCGGGCGCAGAGCAGCGCCGCGCGCCTGGCCGTCATCGCCGAGGTGAGCGCGATGACCGGCGAGACGCTCACCGCCGGCGAGGGTGAGGAGGCCGTCCTCCAGCGGCTGGCCGAGACGGTCGTGCCCGTGCTGGGGGACTGGGTGATCGTCAGCCTCTCCGGCGCGGACGGCCGGATGCGCGACGTCGCGACGTGGCACCGCGACCCGGCCGAGCGCGCGACCGTGGCCCGCTACGCGGACCTGCGGCTGGCCTCCATCCGGCCCGACGCGCCGGTGCTGCGGGCCCTGGCCTCCGGCCGGACCCTGACCGTGGACGACGTCGGCACGGTCGTCGGCCGCACGCTGCCGCCCGGCGAGGCCAGCGACGTGTTCTGGCGCCTGGCCCCCCGGTCGGCGGTGACGCTGCCGTTCGTGGCCCGCGGACGCACCCTCGGCGCGCTCAGCATCTACCGCTCGGCCGGCCGGCCACCGGCCGACGCCGACGACGTGGCCGCCGCGCAGGAGGTGACCTCCCGGGTCGCCCTCGCGATGGACGGGGCCCGCCTCTACGAGCAGCAGCGGGGTCTCGCCGAGGGCCTGCAGCGCAGCCTGCTGACCGATCCGCCGGCGCCGGACTCCGCCGAGATCGTCGTCCGCTACCGGCCCGCGATGGCCGCCGCCGAGGTGGGCGGCGACTGGTACGACGCCTTCCTGCAGCCCGGAGGCGCGGCGATGCTGGTCATCGGCGACGTCGTCGGCCACGACACCGCGGCGGCGGCCGCCATGGGCCAGCTGCGCGGGCTGTTGCGCGGGATCGCCTACCGCCCCGGGATCGGGCCGGCCCAGGTGCTCAGTGACCTCGACGCGGCCGTCGAGGGGCTGGGGATGTCCACGATGGCGACCGCGGCCGTGGCCCGGGTCGAGCAGTCGCCCGAGCAGCGCGCCGCCGGCCTCACCAGCCTGCGCTGGTCCAACGCCGGGCACCCGCCGCCGCTGCTGATGCACCCCGACGGGCGGGTGGAGGAGCTCGCGGCCGGCCGCCCGGAGCTGATGCTGGGGGTCGACCCCGCCGCGCGGCGCACCGAGGACGTGGTCACCTTCCGGCGGGGCGCGACCGTGCTGCTGTACACCGACGGGCTCGTCGAGGGCCGCGACCTGCCCCTGGACGACGGCATCGCCCGCCTGCGGGCGGCGCTGGCGGAGCTGGGGACCCTGCCGCTCGAGGAGTTCTGCGACGCGGTCATCGAGCGGCTGCGGCCCTCCGGCCTGCAGGACGACATCGCCCTCGTGGCGATCCGCCTGCACCCCCAGGACTGAGGTCCCCCACCGCGCGGTGTGGACCGGGCGCGGGGGCCCGCAGGGTCGGCCGGCAGGCCGACGACGTCACGGCGCGAGGACGGCCCACACGTGCTTGGCGCCCCCGGCGGTGTACCAGCCGTGCGCGGTGGCCAGCTCGGCGATGAGGTAGAGCCCCAGGCCGCCCTCGCTCGGATCCCGGCCGACGGCGGGAGCCGGTGGCGTGCCGGCCGCGCCGTCGGAGACCTCGATCAGCCACGCGCCGCCGGTGGTGCGCACCGCGGCCCGGACCGCGCCGCCCCCGTGCCGCAGGGCGTTGGAGGCCATCTCGTCGAGGGCCAGCACCAGCCGGTCGCGCAGGTCGGCCAGGTCGGGACCGGCCGCGGCGAGGTGCCGGCGCAGGTCGGCGCGCACACCGGGCAGCTCGGCGACGGTGTCGAGTTCCCAGATCAGCGCCTCGTGGGCAGGCGGCGGGGTCGCGGTCGGCCACACCGGCCCGGCCGTCTCCCGTGTCACGCCGCTGGTCCCCTCACGTGCTCGACATCGCCCGGAGGGCGTAGCTGTGACGGCCCGCTGGCGGGCCGAACACCTGCGTATGCACCGGGCGGTGCGTCGGTAAACCTGTGTGTAGCCGGTGTCACACGGCGGCCATGTCGGCCAGCTTCCGGACGGTGTTCCAGTTCCGCGCGGTCCCCGCGACGCCGAGCAGGTCGTCCCACCTCCAGGCGCCCAGCGGGGTGTTGCTGACGCCGTCGGGGAGCCAGAGGAACAGCTCCCGGCCGACCACCCGGTACTCCCCGGCGTCCGCAGGCGGCAGCGCCTCGACCCGCGCGGGCTCCGGAGCCCGCGGCAGGAAGGTCACCAGGTAGCGGGACGGGTCGGTCGCCACCGCGCCCAGCGGGTCGGCGGCCAGGACGGCGGCCACCTCCGCCCCGGTGCGGACGACGACGGGCACCGCGGCGCCGAACCGCTCGCGCACGGCCGCCTCGACGTCGTCCACCAGTTCGGCCTCGTCCAGCGCGCTGTCCAGGACGACGTTGCCGCTGCGCAGGTGGGTGCGCACGTCGCGGTGCCCGCGTGCGGTGAGGGCCTCCCGGAGCTCGGCCATCCCGATCTGTCGTGCCCGGCCGACGTTGATGCCGCGCAACAGCACGACGTAGCGGGTGCTCACGACCGGCACCGTAGCCGCGCACGGGCCGGGTCCCCGGTCAGCCGAGCAGAGGGTCCCAGGTGCCCAGCGCGACGCTGGCGCCGACTGCCGCGGCGCCCACCGCCGCCGCGGCGGCGACGAACCAGCCGTCCCGCCGGCGGAACACCGAACCGCGGGCGTTGGTGCGCGCGACCCCGGAGTCGAAGCCGCGCGCGTCCATGGCGGTCGCCAGCCGCGTGCCGCGCCGGATCGCGGCCACGAGCAGGGCGAACGCCGTACCGGCCACCAGCCGGACCGCGGCGACGGGGTTCCCCCCGGCGTCCACGCCCCGGGCGCGGCGGGCCGAACGGATCGTCTCCCACTCCGCCGCCAGCAGCGGCACCAGCCGCAGCGCGGCCAGCGCGCCGTAGGCGAAGCGCGTGGACACCCGCCAGTGCACGGTCAGCGCGTCGGCCAGCCGCACCGGGTCGGTGGAGGCCACGAGCAGCACCCCCGGCAGCGCCAGTGCCACCACGCGCACCCCCCAGGTCGCGCCGCTGAGCCACGCGGCCGCACCGTCGAGGGCGCCGAAGGCGACGTTGACCCAGGCCACACCGGCCGCGCTGAGCAGCAGCGGCCAGGTGCGCCGCAGCACCTCGCGGGGGCGGGTGAGCCCGGCGGCGGGGAGGAGCGCGAGCTCCGCGGCGAGCACGACCGCCGGGGTCACCAGGTCGCCGCTGACCAGCAGCAGGACCGTCACCAGGGCGATGGCGGTGAGCTGGGCGACCGGGTTCACCGCCGACAGCGGGACGGCGCGGGCCGGACCGAGGGCGAGCGGCGCGGTCACGGCACGGCCACCGGCGCGCCCAGGCTCACCACGTCGTCGGCGAGCGCGGCGACCACGGCGGCGTCGTGGGTGACCAGGCACAGCGCCCGGTCGCCGTCCTGCTGCTCGGCCAGCAGCGCCACCAGCCCGGCCCAGGTGTCGCGGTCCTGCCCGAAGGTCGGCTCGTCCAGCACCAGCACCCGCGGGCGGGTCGCCAGCGCCGTGGCCACCGACAGCCGCCGCTGCTGGCCGCCGGAGAGGGTGAACGGGTTGGCCTCGGCCAGCGGCGCGAGGCCCAACCGCTCGAGCAGTTCGTCGGCCCGCCGGGCCGCCTCGCCGTGGCGCGCCCCGGCGCGCAGCGGCCCCAGGGACAGCTCGTCCCGGACGCGGCCGGTGAGGAACTGGTGCTCCGGGTGCTGGAACACGGTGCCGATCCGCTCCACCAGTTCCGCCGCCGCCCAGCGCGAGGGCGGCCGGCCGGGACGGCGCAGGCCGGCGGTGAGCGCGGGTGCGGCGGTGACCCGGCCGGTGGTGGGCGCGCGCAGCCCGGCCAGCAGCAGCGCCAGCGTGGACTTGCCGGTGCCGTTGGGGCCGGTGACCGCCAGCGTCCGCCCGGCCCGCAGGACGGCGTCGGTCGGCGGCAGCGCGGGGACGGCGGAGCCGCGGTGGGTGTACCCGGCGGCGTGGGCGGACAGCAGCGGCTCCCCGGGCGGGTGCGGGTGCCGTTCGGGGAACCGCAGCGGCGCCGGCGTCCACCCGGGCCCGTGCTCGACGGCGCCGCCGCCCGGCAGCAGCTCCACGACGCGGTCGACCAGCGGCAGCCAGGCCTCGGCGTCGTGGTCGACGACGACGAGCGTGGCGCCGCGGTCGGCGACGGCCCTGGTGACCGCGTCGCGGACCAGCGCGGCGCCGGCCGGGTCCAGCTGGGCGGTGGGCTCGTCCAGGAGCAGGAGACCCGGCCGCGGGGCGAGGGCGCCGGCCAGCACCAGCCGCTGCTTCTGCCCGCCGGACAGCGCCCCGGTCGGCCGGTCGCGCCCGAGGTCGAACCCGACGGCGTCCAGGGCGACGTCGACGGCCGGCCAGATGCAGTCCGGCGGCGTACCGACGTTCTCCAGCCCGAAGGCGACATCGTCCCCGGCGCGGGTCATGACCAGTTGGGCGTCCGGGTCCTGGAACACCATGCCGACCCGCTGCCGCCGCCGGTCCGGCGCGGCGCCGTCGACGGTCAACTCGCCGACGGCGTCGCCGCTCTCCGGGTCCAGCAGCCCGCCCAGCGCCCGCAGCAGCGTGGACTTCCCCGACCCGGACGCACCGGTGAGCAGCACCCGCTCGCCGGGGGCGATCCGCAGGTCGACGTCCCGCACCGCCCAGGCCCGCCGGGTGGCGTGCCGGAAGCCCCACCCGGCCAGCGCGACGGCGGCCGGTGCGGTGCCGGTCAGTGCCGGGTGCGGCCGGAGGCGAACGACGACAGCGCGCCGCTGGCCGCCAGCGCCCGGGTCAGCAGCACCCCGCCGACGCCGGCCACGACCGCGGTGCTGGCCACGACGAGGGCGACGTAGGTCGTCTTCCAGCCCGCGGTCCAGTCCGGGTAGTAGTAGAGGAGGTCGAGGACGGCGGCCATCGCACCGGCCAGCACCGCCGACAGCAGCGCCGGCACCCACCCGAACCAGCGGTAGCGGAACGCGGCGAACCCGGCCTCACCGGCCAGGCCCTGGAGGATGCCGTAGACGATCGTCGTCGTCCCCCAGGCCGAGCCGAGCAGCGCGGAGACGACCGCCGCCACGAGCTCGGCGAACAGACCGGCACCGGGCTTGCGGACCACCAGCGGCGCGAGCACCGCCGGGATGAGCCAGACGCCGTACATGAAGGCCTGCGCGGGCGGGAAGGCGGCGAACGCCGTCCCGGTGCCGGCCCACAGCAGGCCCCAGGCCCAGAAGACGACGCCGAAGGCGACGCCGAGGACGGCGGTGACGACGATGTCGACGGTGCGCCAGCGGGCGCGGCGCTCCCCGGCAGGTGCAGCCGACGACGGACGGACGGCCTGGTCGGCCATGGTGTTCCTCCAGACTCCCTGCGCCGGCATGACCCGGATCAGGTTCGAGGGTCTGCGGGATCCCGCACTCTCAGCGCCGAGGCGCTCCCCTGCTGTGTGTTCGGTTGTGGCACCCAGCGTAGCCCTCGCCGGTGCCACCACGACCGTCCCCCCGACCGCCGCCGCCTCAGCCGAGGACGAAGCCCAGGAGCAGGTGGCCGTTGAGCCCGATGATCAGGGTGGCCACCACCGCGCCGGCGATCGTGGTGACCGGGCGGTTCACCCAGTGGCCCATGACCGAGCGGCGGGAGGTCAGCCACAGCAGCGGCACCAGGGCGAAGGGGATGCCGAAGGACAGCACGACCTGCGACCAGACCAGCGCGGTCGTGGGGTCCCCGCCCAGCACGAGCACCGCCAGCGCGGGGGCGAGGGTGATCAGCCGGCGGGCCAGCACCGGGATGTGGCGGCGCAGGAAGCCGGCCATGACCACCTGCCCGGCGTGGGTGCCGACCGAGGAGGAGGCGAAACCCGACGCCAGCAGCGCGACGGCGAAGGCCAGCGCCGCGCCGGTGCCCAGCTGGTCACCGAGGCCGGCGTGCACGCTCTCCAGCGACTCGATGCCGTCGTCGGCGGTGAACAGCTGGGCGGCGATGACGAGCATCGCGGCGTTGACCAGCCCGGCCAGGCCCATGGCCACGAGGACGTCGATGCGCTGGGCCTTGAGCAGCCGGCGCCGGCCGCTCTCGGTGCGCCCGGCCGTGACGACGTCGCCGTAGCGGCCCGGGGTGAGCGCCGAGTGCACGTAGATGACGTGCGGCATGACCGTGGCGCCCAGGATGCCGGTGGCCAGCAGCAGGCTCTCCGAGCCGGAGAACGACGGCACCAGGCCCGAGGCGACCCCGCCGGCGTCGACGCCGGAGCCGACCAGCGTGTAGCCGAAGCCCAGCCCGATGACCAGCAGCAGCCCGGCGATCACCCGCTCGAACGGCCGGTGCCCGCGGGACTGCGCCGCGAGCAGCACGAACGCGACCACCGCGGTGATGACCCCGCCGATCGGCAGGGGGACGCCGAACAGCAGGTTCAGCGCGACCGCGCCGCCGACGATCTCGGCCAGGTCGGTGGCGATCGCCACCGCCTCGGCCTGCACCCACAGGCCCTTCGTGACCGGCCGGGGGAGGTTCTCCCGGCACAGCGTGGCCAGGTCGCGGCCGGTGGCGAGCCCGAGCTTGGCGGTCAGCGACTGGATGAGCATCGCCATGAGGTTCGCCGCGACGATGACCCACAGCAGCGTGTAGCCGAAGGAGGCGCCGCCGGAGAAGTTGGTCGCGAAGTTGCCCGGGTCGACGTAGGCCACCGCGGCCACGAACGCCGGCCCCAGCAGGGGCCAGATGCGGCGCCGGCTGCCCGGGGCCGGCCTCCGTCCGGGCGAGCCGACCAGGGTGGTCGGCAGGACGGCGGCCTCGGTCTTCGACAGGTACACGGCGGCCTCGCAACGACACGACGGGTGGGTGGGCGCTCCTGCCTGTGCCCGCGCCGGTTGACACGCCGGGGCCAACGTGTGGCCCTGGGGGGCCGAGGTGAGGCTGCCCTGCCCGCCGTGGCCCCGCGGCCGCGAGCCGCTCGGTCGCCGCGGCCTACCCGCGCCGTGCCGCCGCGAGCTCCGCCGCCGCGACGACCGCCTCGATCCGGTGGGCGTGCGCGCCGCGCCAGTAGAGCCGGTCGCAGGCGGGGCAGCGGGAGAACTCGTCGTAGGTCTGCCGCGTGCCGGGTGGCAGCCGGTGGGCGACGTCGGCCTTGGCGACCGCGGTGAGGCGGGCGCCGCAGGCGGTGCAGCGGGTGAGCGGGGCCAGCGGGGGAGCGAACCGGTCGAGGACGTCGGCCAGCTGCTCGTCGGGCCGGCTGCCGCGCACCAGCGCCCCCCGTACCAGGGCCCGGCGCATGAGCAGCCCGCGGTCCTGGGTGAGCAGGGCGCGGTGCTCGGCGTTCGCGCGCTCCACCAGGTCGCGGTCGTCGGCGTCGTTGGACTACGCGGCGTCCTGCCCGAGCAGCCGGAGCCGCCGGGCCAGCGCGCCCAGCCCGACGTCGAGCACGAACCCGCCCGGCGGTGCGGGCTGCGGGCGTGCCACCGGGACGACGTCGACCACGCCACCCCTGTGCGCGCGGGCGTCCGGTCCGGCCGGGACGCCGTCCAACCGCAGCCCGCCCACCTCGGTCGGCGGGACGCCGGCCGCGCGGAGCAGGTGCCCGAGCGTGGCGTCGGGGTCGAAGGCCAGCCGCCGCTCCCGGGCGGGACGGTCCCGTGGCCGGAGGAGGAAGGCCAGCTCCGGCGGAACCCGGACGACGACGCTCACGTCAGGGTCCTCCGGCGACGGTCGAGCGGGAGGACGTCGGGGGCGACCACGCCTCCCCGACGACCTCGACCACCCGCGGGTCGGCCCCTCGGCCCTGCTCGTGCCCGGGCGGGCCGGGGACGACGTCGCCGCGGCGGCGGAACTCCTGCAGGGCTTCGCTGACGGGCACGCGCGAGTGGTCCATGCCGGGCCTCTACCCGGATGCCCCGCACTGGTACTTGAACAATCAACAAACGAGGGGCAGACTGGTGACCAGTCGTCCGAGGGAGCACCCGTCATGCCGGTCCAGCGTCTCAACCACGCCGTCCTCTACGTCCGGGACGTCGCCCGCAGCCACGCCTTCTACCGCGACGTGCTGGGGTTCCGGGCCAAGACGGAGATCCCCGGCGCGGCGGTCTTCCTGCAGGCGGAGGGGTCGTCCAACGACCACGACCTCGGCCTGTTCCAGATCGGCGCGGGCGCCGGTGCCTCGGAGGCCGGCCGGCGCACCGTCGGGCTCTACCACCTGGCGTGGGAGGTCGACACGCTCGCCGAGCTGGCCCGCATCCGCGACGCGCTGCTGCAGGCAGGGGCGCTGGTCGGGATGTCCGACCACGTGACCACCAAGGCCCTCTACGCCCACGACCCGGACGGCCTGGAGTTCGAGGTCTCCTGGCTGCTGCCGGCGGAGGCGATCACCCCGGAGCTCCTGGAGGGCGCGGCCATGACCTCGCCGCTGGACCTCGACCGCGAGATCGCCCGCTACGGCGCCCACACCCGCGGTGGCGTCGGGGTCTCCGTCCCGGCCTGAGGACGTCGGGGAGGATGCCTCCCCGTGGAACCGGTCGAGCTGACCGCCGGTGAGCTGCACCTGCGGTCCTGGCGTGCGGACGACGCCGACGACGTCCTGGTCGCGATGCAGGACCCGCTGCTGCGCCGGTGGAACGCCGTCCCGGCCACCACCCGCGCCGACGTGGTCGCGTTCCTGCGCCGGCGGGCCGACTGGTCCGCCGGCGACCACGCCTCCTGGGCCGTCGTCGACGCCGCGACCGGCGCGCTGCTCGGCTCCCTGTCGCTGCACTCGATCGACCGGGCGCAGGCCGGGGCCTCGGTCGGCTACTGGACGGTGCCCGCGGCCCGCGGGCGTGGGGTGGCGCCTCGCGGGGTGGACGCCGTGTGCCGCTGGGCGTTCGCGGAGCTGGCCGTCGACCGCGTGGAGCTGTGCCACGCCGTCGAGAACGCCGCCTCCGGGCGGGTCGCGGGCAAGGCCGGGTTCACCCTCGAGGGCCGGCTGCGCCGCTCCTACCGCTACGGCGACGGCGTCAGGCACGACGAGCTGCTGTGGAGCCGGCTGTCCGACGACCCGGCCCCCGACCTGGGTCGACCGGCGGCCTGAACGCGCACACGACGCGGACGCCCGACCGGCGAGGGGTTGACACGGCCCGCGGCTGACATCTGAGATGTCAGTTGTGACCCTCGCCCCGGTGGGCCGCGTGCTGCTGCGCGACGTCGCCCTGACCCGCATCCGGGAGGCGATCGTCTCCGGCGATCTCGAGCCCGGCGCGGTGGTCAAGGACGCCGAACTGGCCGGCCGACTGGGCCTGTCGGTCGCCCCGGTGCGGGCAGCCCTCGCCCGCCTGGCCGACGAGGGCCTGGTGGAGTCCAAGCCGCAGAGCCACACCCGGGTCACCCCGCTGCGGGTAGGGGAGGTCCGCGACGCCGCCGTCGTCGTCCGGGCGATGCACGAGCTGGCCACCCGGGAGGCCGCGGCGGCCACGCGCCCGGAGGACCTCGCCGCCATGCGCGCGGCCAACGCCCGGTTCGCCGCCGCGCTCGCCGCCGGGGACGCCGATGCCGCCCTCGCCGCGGACGACGACCTGCACGCCGTCCTGCTCGACCGCTGCGGCAACGGCGCGCTCACCGCGACCGTCGCCCGCCTCGCCCCGGCCGTCCGCCGGCTGGAGCGCCGGCGCTTCGCCACCGCGCACGGGCGGGAGTCCGTCGTCCTGCACGACCGCCTGATCGCCGCCTGCGCGGCCTCCGACGTCGACGCCGCCGTCGCCACCACCACCGAGATCTGGACGGCGCTGCTGTCCGAACTGTCCGAGGAGCCCGACGATGCTGACTGACCACCCCCGCTACCCGCTGCTGTTCGGGCCCTCGCCGGTGCACCGGCTGGACCGGCTGACCGAGCACCTCGGCGGCGCGGCCGTCTGGGCCAAGCGGGAGGACGTGAACTCCGGCATCGCCTTCGGCGGCAACAAGACCCGCAAGCTGGAGTACCTCGTCGCCGACGCGCTGGCCCGGGGCTGCGACACGCTGGTCAGCATCGGCGGGGTGCAGAGCAACCACACCCGGCAGGTCGCCGCCGTCGCCGCGCGGGTCGGGCTCCGGTGCGTCCTCGTGCAGGAGAGCTGGGTCGACTGGCCCGACGCCGTCTACGACAAGGTCGGCAACATCCTGATCAGCCGGCTGGCGGGCGCCGACGTGCGGCTGGTCAAGGCCGGGTTCGGCATCGGGTTCAAGGAGAGCTGGGAGGCCGCGCTCGCCGAGATCGAGGCGCGCGGCGGCAAGCCCTACGCCATCCCGGCCGGGGCGAGCGACCACCCGCTGGGCGGCCTCGGCTTCGCCGGCTGGGCCGAGGAGGTCGCCGCGCAGGAGGCCGAGCTCGGCGTCTTCTTCGACACCGTCGTCGTCTGCTCGGTGACCGGCTCCACCCAGGCCGGCATGGTCGCCGGCTTCGCCAAGCTCGAGGAGGACGGCGCCCGGCCCCGGCGGGTGCTCGGCGTCGACGCGTCGGCCAAGCCGGCCGAGACCCGCGACCAGGTGCTGCGGATCGCCCAGCGCACCGGGCACCTCGTCGGCCTGCGGCGCGAGCTCACGCTGGACGACGTCGAGCTCGACGAGCGCTACCACGCCGGCGTCTACGGCGTCCCCGACGAGACGACGATCCGGGCGATGGAGCTGGCCGCCCGCACCGAGGGCATGGTCACCGACCCGGTCTACGAGGGGAAGTCGATGGCCGCGACGATCGACCTCGTCGGGCGCCGCGAGATCGACCCGTCGTCCACGGTGCTCTACGCCCACCTCGGCGGGCAGCCCGCCATCAACGGCTACAGCGCGCTGTTCTCGTGAGTGCCGGGGTGGGTCCGTGGGCGCGACGCGCACGGACCCACTCCGCTCACCGGCGCCACGCGGGCCGGACCAGGTGCTCCACGGACGGGAGCCGGACCCGGCCGGACGGCGGGGGAGCGGGCTCGTCGTCGGCGCGCCCCGACCAGCTGCGCCGGGCCGACCGCAGGCTCGCGCCGATCAGCCGCCGGAGGACGACGATCGCCGCGGCGGTGACCAGCGCCTGCCAGCTCGGGTCGCCGACGAGCCGCAGCAGCCCGGCGGCGACCAGCAGGTCCAGCAGCACGCCGAGCGCCAGCGGCGGACGCCGGGTCGCCGCCAGGGTGAGGACCCCGGCCACGAGCGCGGCGCCGACGACCAGGGTCGCCGCCGTACCCACGACCGGCTCCAGGGTGCTCACGCCGTCCGCCCCCGCGCCCGGTCCGCCGGGTCGGTGACCTCCCCGCCCTGCTCCCGCTCCTCGGCGACCTGGCGGCGCTCCTCGGCGATCTCCCTGCCGAGGAAGTAGTTCAGCGCCGTCCGGATCGCCGCCACCGCGGCCAGCTGTCCCAGCTCGCGGAAGCTGGGCGCCACCGCCGTCCGCAGGACGTCACTGGCCAGCTGGAACTCCAGGCCCAGCGCCAGGAACCGGCCGAGGGTCAGCCGGACCGGCACGAACGCCGCCGCGCTCCGGTCGCGCAGGCCCACCCACAGGAACCGGGCGAAGGCCCACACCGCGCCGGTGATGATCACGGCTGCCCCGCAGGCCTCCACGACGACGACCAGGACGTTGACGACCTCGGCGAGCAGCTCCTCCACCGGCCCGCCCTACCCACGGCGAGCGGGATCGCACGCCCGGGCGGCGAGCAGGTCACCGGCTCCTCGCGCACCCGCCCGGGTCAGAGCGGGACGGCGAGGCTCTGGCGGTCGAGCGCGTGGCGCAGGTCGGCCCGCCACGGCACGAGCCCGGCGCCGGCCAGGACGACGTCCCGGACGAACGCGTGCCACACCGGCGCCCGCCGCACCATGCTGTGCCCGCCGGCGATGGTGAACCGGGCGATCTGCGCGCCGGCCTCCGACGCCCGGACGGCGAAGTCGGCCGAGAGCGCCGCGGGCACCCAGCGGTCGCCGCGACCGTGCAGGACGGCGACGGTCCGGTCGCGCAGGTGCTCGACCGGCTCGCCCGGCGGCGTCCACGGGGCCAGTGCGCAGACGGCGGCCACCGACGGGTCCCCACCCGCGCGCAGCACCGCCCGGCCGCCCATCGAGTGGCCGACCAGCACCACCGGGACGTCGGCGCCGTGCCGGCCCCGGATCTCCTCCAGGGTCCAGCGGAGGTCGGCGTAGGCGTCGGCCGCCGGGCCGTTCCAGCCGGCCACCCGGTACCGCACGAGGTAGGTGCCCAGCCCGTGCCGCCCACCCGCGGCCCGGACGAACTGCTCGATCGCCCGCATCCGCAGCAGCGACAGCGCCCGCTCGCGCGGTGGTTCGACGCTGGCCACCGTGCCCCCGTGGCAGAAGACCGCCAGCGCCCGGACCGGGCCGGACGCCGGGACGTGCTCCAGGGCCGGGACGTCGCCCGGGGTCACCTCCGGCGGCGCCCGCCGCGGAGGGTGGCGCGGGCGCGGTCGCCGAGGTCCCCGGCCCGCAGCAGCCCGCGGGACAGCCGGGTCGAGCCGGTCCGGCGCTCCAGGGTCTGCCCGGCCCGGCGCAGCAGGCCGGTGGCGAGGGGGACGACGACGGTGAGCAGCAGCCACGTGCGGAGGCGGCGGGTCAGGAACAGCCACATGCCCCCAGACTGCCCCGGACGGCCCCTGCTCAGTCGGGGTCGGGGGAGAGACGGACCACCATCTTCCCGGTGTTGCCGCCGCGCAGCAGGTCGAGGAAGGCCGGCAGCGCGTTCTCGATGCCCTGGTACTCGGTCTCCCGGACGACGAGATCGCCGGAGCGCAGCCATCCCGTGACCGTCCCGGTGAACTCCTCGCGGAGGTCGGTGTGGTCGCCGACGAGGAAGCCGCGGAGGGTCAGCCGCTTGCCCACCATCAGCGACATGTTGCGCGGTCCGGGCGGCGGCTCCACCGCGTTGTAGCCGGAGATCGACCCGCACAGCGCCGCCCGCCCGTGCACCCGCAGCGCGCCGATCGCCGCCTCCAGGTGCTCGCCGCCGACGTTGTCGAAGAAGACGTCGATGCCGTCCGGCGCGGCCGCGGCCAGCCCCTCGGCCACCCCGGAGTGGTAGTCGAAGGCGGCGGTGAAGCCCAGCTCGCCGGTCACCCAGGCGACCTTCTCCGGGCTGCCGGCGCTGCCGACCACCGCCCCGGCACCGCGCAGGCGGGCGAACTGCCCGACCAGGCTGCCGACGGCGCCCGCGGCCCCCGAGACGAAGACGTCGTCGCCGGGGGTGAACCCGGCCACCCGGAACAGCCCGGTGTACGCGGTCAGCCCAGGCATCCCCAGCACGCCGAGGAACCACGACGGCGGCACGTCGGTCAGCGAGGGGAGCCGGCGCACGGCACCGGCGTCCAGGACGGCGACCTCCCGCCAGGCCGCGTCGGTGAGCACGAGCGCCCCCTCGGGCAGCTCCGGCGCGCGGGAGGCGACCACCCGGCCGACGGCGCCGCCCTTCATCACCTCGCCCACCTCCCAGGGCGGGGCGTAGGACGGCCCCGACCGCATCCGCCCCCGCATGTACGGGTCCACCGACATCGCCACCATGCGGACGACGACCTGCCCCTCGGCCGGGTCGGGCACCGGCACCTCGACCAGCCGGAAGTCCTCCGGCGTCGGCTCGCCGTGCGGGCGGGCGGCCAGGTGCCACTCCCGGGTGGTCGTGCTCACGGACCCTCCTGCGCGGTCGACGACGTGGTCCGCCCGATCCTGCCCCTGCCGCGCCGGCCCCGCCGGTCGATGGTGCACAACCGACCGTTGATCCGCGGGCCTACGCTCGGAGCATGCTGTTCTCCCGGGCCAAGACCCAGCCGGTGTCCCCCGACGACGCCCTCCCCGGGCGTCCGGACCCCCTTCCGCACGTCCCCGAGCTGCACGCGGTCA
Organism: Geodermatophilus sp. SYSU D00742; assembly: GCF_054049935.1. Classification (NCBI taxonomy): domain Bacteria; kingdom Bacillati; phylum Actinomycetota; class Actinomycetes; order Geodermatophilales; family Geodermatophilaceae; genus Geodermatophilus; species Geodermatophilus sp. SYSU D00742. The sequence goes on along the minus strand of NZ_JBJGYJ010000025.1, from coordinate 19,933 downwards.
ACGGCAACCGCATCCAGCCGCCGTTCCCCGAGGGCCTGCAGACCGCCGTCTTCGGTGCCGGCTGCTTCTGGGGCGTGGAGAAGGTCTTCTGGCAGACGCCGGGGGTCTACTCGACCGCCGCCGGGTACGCCGGCGGCTACACGCCGAACCCCACCTACGAGGAGGTCTGCTCGGCGCGGACCGGCCACGCCGAGGTCGTCCTGGTCGTCTTCGACCCCGCGGTCATCTCCTACGAACAGCTGCTCAAGGTGTTCTGGGAGGACCACGACCCGACGCAGGGCATGCGCCAGGGCAACGACATCGGCACGCAGTACCGCTCGGCGGTCTACCACGCGACCCCGGAGCAGGAGGCCGCCGCGCTGGCCAGCCGGGAGGCGTTCCAGGAGCGCCTGACCGCCGCCGGCTACGGCGAGATCACCACCGAGATCGCCCCGCTCGGCGAGTTCTACTACGCCGAGGACTACCACCAGCAGTACCTGCACAAGGTGCCCAACGGGTACTGCCCGATCCACTCGACCGGCGTCTCCTGCCCCGTCGGCCTGCCCGGCCTGTGACCACGGGGGCCGAGACGGCCCTCTCAGGCCCCCGGGAGGACGTGCTCGCGCGGCTGCGGCGGGAGCCGGACGTCGAGGCGTCGGACCTGGTCGCCGTCGACGCCACCGACCGGCTGCTGCTCGACCAGGCGGCCGCGGCGATCGCGGCCGCCGGGCCGGGCGGGGTCGCGGTCGTCGACGACTCCTACGGCGCGCTCGCCCTCGGCGCGGCGGTGGCCGGCGCCCGCGACGTCCGGGTCACCCAGGACCTGCTCGTCGGCGAGCTGGCGCTGGCCCGCAACGCCGAGCGCACCGGCCTGACCGGTTCCTACCGCTGCCTGCCGCTCGGCCCGGAGGTGTTCGCCGGCGCCCGCCTGGTGCTGGCCAAGGCGCCCCGGTCGCTGGACGCGCTGCGCGAGATCGCCGAGCTGGCGTCCGGCGCCGCCCCGGACGCCACCCTCCTCGTGGGCGGGCGGGTCAAGCACATGACCCACGGGATGAACGACGTCCTGCGCGCCTGCTTCACCGACGTCTCGGCCACCCTGGCGCGGCAGAAGTCGCGCCTGCTCGTGGCGCGCGGGCCGCGGGCCGGCGTCCGGCCGTCCTTCCCCCGCCGCCAGCTGCACGCCGACCTCGGCCTGACCGTCTGCGCGCACGGCGCGGCGTTCGCCGGCACGCGGGTCGACGTCGGGACCCGGGCGCTGCTGGCCACGCTGGACCGCATGGCCCCCGACGCCGCGACCGCCCTGGACCTGGGCTGCGGCACCGGCGTCCTCGCCACCGCCCTGGCCCGCGCCCGGCCCGGGCTGGCCGTCACCGCGAGCGACCAGTCGGCGGCCGCGGTCGCCTCCGCGCTGGCCACGGCCGAGGCGAACGGGGTGGCCGGCCGGGTGCGGGTGACCCGGGACGACGCGGCGTCCACCGTCGCCGACGCGAGCGTCGACCTCGTCGTCTGCAACCCGCCGTTCCACGTGGGGGCGGCGGTCGTGACCGGCGCCGCCGACCGGTTGTTCGCCGCGGCCGGCCGGGTGCTGCGCCCCGGCGGGGAGCTGTGGACCGTCTACAACAACCAGCTGCCGCACCGGAGCGCGCTGCGGCGGCTGGTCGGGCCCACGCGGGTGGCGGCGTCCGACCGCCGGTTCACCGTCACCGTCTCCACCCGCCGCTGAGGCAGGGGCGGAGGCCTCTGTCCGGGTCCCCGGCCCCCGGGCCAGGCTGCGGGGGCATGACGACGACCGAGACGCCGCCCGCGGGCACCGCCGCCGCACTCGCCGAACGCCTCGTCGCCGGGGTGACCGCCACCCTCGAGCTCGCCGCCGTCGACCTCGGCGCCGGGCTGGGCTGGTACCGCGCCCTGGCCGACGCCCCCGCCACGGCCCCCGAGCTCGCCGACCGCACCGGCACCGACGCCCGGTACGCCCGCGAGTGGCTCGAGCAGCAGGCGGTGGCCGGCATCCTCGTCGTCGACGACGTCCGGACCGAGCCCGACGCGCGGCGCTACACGCTCCCGGCGGAGTACCGCGGCGTGCTGGTCGACGAGCTCGACCTCTCCTACATGCCCCCGTTCGCCCGCGTGGCCCTGGCGTTCGCGCGCAACGTGCCGCGGTTGCGGGAGGTCTACCGCACCGGTGCGGGCCTGAGCTGGGCGGAGATGGGCCCCGACGCGCGCGAGGCGCAGGGTGACGCCAACCGCCCCTACTTCCTCGGGCCGATGGCCACCGAGGACCTGCCGCGGGTGCCCGGGGTGGACGGCGCCCTGCGGGCGGGCGGCCGGGTCGCCGACGTCGGGTGCGGCATGGGCTGGTCGGCGATCGGGATGGCCCGGGCGTACCCGCAGGCCCGCGTCGACGGCTTCGACATCGACGAGCCCTCCGTCGAGCAGGCGCGACGCAACGCCGAGCAGGCCGGGGTGGCCGACCGGGTGCGGTTCACCACCGTCGACGCGGGCTCGGCCGGCGGCGAGGCGGGCGCGTTCGACCTGGTGACGGCGTTCGAGTGCATCCACGACATGCCCGACCCCGTCTCTGTCCTCGGCGCGATGCGGCGCATGGTCGCGCCCGGCGGCACCGTGCTGGTGGTCGACGAGCGGGTGGCCGAGCACTTCACCGCGCCCGGGGACGAGACCGAGCGGCTGATGTACGGCTACAGCCTCACCTGCTGTCTGCCCGACGGGCTCTCCACGCGGCCGTCTGCGAGCACCGGCACGGTCATGCGACCGGCCACGCTGGAGGCGTACGCCCGGGAGGCGGGCTTCGCCGGGGTGGAGGTCCTGCCGATCGACAACGACTTCTTCCGGTTCTACCGGCTGACGGTGTGAGCCCGGTCGCATTCCGGAACCGGAAAGTCCATGAAGATCGGAGCAGTTCTGCTGTAGTCACCCCACCTCCGTGCCGATCGAGGTGCCAACGGTGCGCACCTCCGCGCCGATCGCCCGCGACGCAGGAGTGCCTCATGGCGCGCAACCTCTGGTCGGACCGTCCCCTCGGCGTGAAGCTCGCCGCCCTCGTCGCCGCCGGGGCCGTCGTCCTCGCGGTCTTCGCCGTCCTGGCCGTGCAGGCCCTGCGCGGGACGGGGGAGCGCACCGACGTGCTGCTGGTCGCCACCCGCGCCACCGCCGCCGCCCTGGAGGCGGACATGATGCACGACGCCGTCCGGGGCGACGTCCTCCAGGCGCTGCTCGACGGACCCGGCGACGGCGCGGCGGCGGCGGACCTCGCCGACCACGACGCGACCTTCCGCGAGGTGCTGGCCGCGGTGTCCGGTGCCGGCCTGGACGCCGAGGTGGGCGCGGCCGTGGCGGAGGTGACCCCCGCGGTCGAGGCCTACCTCGCCACCGCCGACCGCATCGTCACCCTCGCCGCGACCGACCCGGCCGCCGCCCGGGCCGCCTACCCCGCGTTCGCGGAGGCCTTCGCCGTCCTCGAGGAGGAGCTGCCCGCCGTCGGGGCCGCCGTCGACGAGGAGGCCGCGGCCGCCGCGACGGCGAGCGCCGCCCAGCGGGGGACGGCGATCACGCTGTCGGTGCTCGTCGCCGTCGGCGGGGTGCTGGTGCTGGCCGCGCTGGGCTGGGTCGTGACGCGGTCGGTCGTCGGCCCGCTGCGCCGGGTCGGTGCGGTCCTGGAGGCCCTGGCCGAGGGCGACCTGCGCGGCGTCACGGGCGTGACCAGCCGCGACGAGGTCGGCCGGATGGCCACGGCCCTGGAGACCTCGCTGGGTGGCCTGCGGGAGGTGGTGGCCACCATCGGCGACACCACCACGACGCTGGCCTCGGCGACCGAGGAGCTCGCCGCGACCGCGCTGGACATGACCCGGCTGGCCGACGAGTCGGCGGTGCAGAGCGAGGTGGTCGCGGAGGCGGCCGGCCAGGTGTCGCGCAACGTGCAGACCGTGGCCGCGGGCTCGGAGGAGATGGGCGCCTCCATCGGGGAGATCGCCCGCAACGCCGGCGAGGTGGCCCGCGTGGCCACCCAGGCGGTCGTCGTCGCCGACACGACCACCGCGACCGTCGCCAAGCTCGGGGAGTCCTCGCGGGAGATCGCCGGCGTGGTCCAGGTGATCACGGCCATCGCCGAGCAGACCAACCTGCTGGCGCTCAACGCGACCATCGAGGCCGCGCGGGCGGGCGAGGCCGGCAAGGGCTTCGCCGTCGTCGCCAACGAGGTCAAGGAGCTGGCGCAGGAGACCGCCAAGGCCACGCACACCATCACCGCGCGGGTCGAGGCGATCCAGGCCGACACCGGCGGCGCGGTGCGGGCCATCGGGGAGATCGGCCGGATCATCGGGCTGATCAACGACTCGCAGGGCACGATCGCCGCCGCCGTCGAGGAGCAGACGGCGACCACGACGGAGATGAACCGCAACGTCGCCGAGGCGGCGCTGTCAGCCGGTCAGATCGCCGAGAACATCACCGCGGTGGCCGGGGCCGCCGGCGCCACGACCCGCGCGATGACCGACGCCCGGACGGCGATGGACGAGGTCGCCCGCATGGCGTCGGCGCTCAGCTCGGCGGTGGGCCGCTTCCGGTACTGAGCGGCCGCCCCCTGGGCCGCGGCGGGGGACGACGGGCAGGCTGACCCCATGACGACGCCGCGCTCCCTGCCCCCCGCCGTCCGCCGGCTCCTGCCCTGGCTGCTGGGCTGGTGGGCCCTGCAGGGCACGGTCGCGCTCACCGGCCGGCTGGTGGCCCGCCGCAAGGACGAGGGCGACGAGAGCACCGCCGGCATCCGGCGGGTCGTCGCGGTGGGCGGCGTGCAGCTGCGGCCGGTCAACCCGGAGCTGTCGCGGGTGCGCTTCGACCTGGTCATGGGCGGCGCGGAGCTGGACCTCACCGCGCTGCCACGGGTGCCCGGGGGGATCGACCTCACCGCGCGGGTGCTGATGGGCGGTGTGGGCGTGCGGGTGCCGGCCGGCTGGCGGGTGTGGTGGGCCTTCCGCGGCGTGGGCGGCATCGGGGTCGACGAGGCTGCCGACGTCACCCGGACCGAGGACGAGCGCGGCGCCGACCTGCGCATCCACGCCGACGTGCTCTTCGGCGGCGTGGGCGTGCAGGGTCCGCAGGGCTGACGCTCAGCCCGGCGTCCCCGGCCAGGCCGCCTCGGCGGTCGGGACGTCGTCGCGCAGGACGGTGCCCTCGATGAGGCCGTAGGGCCGGTCCTCGGCGCGGTAGACGACGTCGGGGTTGTCCAGGCCGAACGCCGAGAGGTCCTGGAGGAAGTGGTGGCGGTTCGGCATCGACAGCCGCACCTCGGCGACCTCGGGGAACCGTTGCAACACCGCCTCACCCATCGCGTACAGCGTCTGCTGCAGCGCGAGGGAGTGGGTGGCGGCGAAGGTCTCCAGCAGCACCGCGCGCACCCCGGCGAACACGGCGTCGAAGTCCGGGTCGGTGGTCGTGTACCGCCAGCGGGCGGTGACGGCGGTGGCGAGGATGCGGTCGCGCGTCTCGGCCAGGGTCGTGTAGCGGTCGCGCGGGAAGCCCCGGAACTCCGAGCCGGTGGTCTTGAGGACGACGAGGTCGCGCAGACCGGCGAGCACGTGCGTGTCGTCGCCGTCCACGGTCACCACCGCCGTCCGGACCTCGCCGCCGTCGCGGCGGAAGGCGTGCTCGTGCGGCCGGCCGCCGACGCTGATCCGGCTCCAGCCGTGCGACTGGACCTCGACGCGGGCCCCGGTGACCCACGGGTACGCGCCGGCGAGGTGCCGGGCCAGCCGCAGGCCGAAGGACTCGATCGCCCCGACACCGTCGCGGGCGAAGGCGAAGACGGTGTTCTTCTGGCTGTCGGTCGGCAGCACGTGGGCGTTGTCGCCGGCCGTGTGCGCCGCGGTGAAGTCGCCGCGCAGCGCGGTGCTGACGGTGAGGTCGGCCAGGGTGTGCTCCGGGCGGCTGCGGTCGACGGCGACCACGCGCACCTCCGCCTTGCCGTACTGGTTCGGCCCCAGCCGGATCACCATGCGCGACACCGTCGCACAGGGCGGACCCCGTCCGGCCCGCTGGCGAGCCCGCGCCGCGCCCCCGGTCGGGGCCGGCTCCCGACGGCCGTCACGAGCCGCGGTAGGTCGAGTAGGCGAACGGGGCCAGCAGGAGCGGCACGTGGTGGTGCTCGCCCGGCTCGCGGACGTCGAAGGTGAGCACCACCTCCGGGTAGAAGGCCTCCCGCCCCTGCTCGGCGAACCAGGGCCCGGTCGCGAACACCAGCCGGTGGGTGCCCAGCGCCGTCGCGCCGTCCACCAGCCGGCAGCGGCCGTCGGTGTCGGTGACCCCCTCGGCGAGCAGCACCTCGCCGGCGGACAGCCGGACGGGGATACCCATGGCCGGCCGGCCCAGCACCGCGTCCAGGACGTGCGTGCTGACGCTCATCCCACGAGCTCCCGCACCCGCAGCGCCGTGATCTGCGCCAGCTGCTCGGTGACCTCCGCCCGCTCGGCCTCCTCGTCGGCGTCCAGCCGGCGGCGCAGCTCGGCCAGCACCTCCTCCGGGGCCCGGCCCGCCGCCCGGATGAGGAAGAGGTGGCCGAAGCGCTCCTCGTAGCGGCGGTTGCCGTCGGCGAGGGCGGCCCGCGTCGCGTCGTCCGCGCCGCCCACCGCGCCCTGCTCCCGGCGCGAGGCCGCCGCCTCGGGTGAGGAGCCCTCCGGCCGCTCGCCGATCCGCGGGTGGGCGGCCACCGCCAGCGCCACCTCGTCCCACGGCAGCCCGCGGGCGACCGCCTCGGCGCGGGCCACCAGGGCGTCGACGTCCGGGTAGGGCCGGCCGGCGACCACCTCGGCGGCGAACCGCGGCGCGGCGTTGCAGGCGCGCAGCTGCTGGACGGCGCGGTCGGCGGGCTCGGCGTTGAAGTCGTCGAGGGCTCCCATGGAGGGAGGATGCCAGCGCCGGCGGCGGCGTGGCAGGGTCGGCCGATGGGGTTGGACGACGCCGTCTACGCGGAGCTGGACCGCCGCCTCGCGCCGGTGGACGCCGCGCGGTCGGCCGCCTACCCGGGCGAGCGGGCCGGGCGCCGGCCGGTGCACACCTGCTACGTGCCGGCCGACGCGGTGACGCCCGGCCTCCCCGCCGCGTGGGGGACGGCGGCCCTCGCCGCCCTCGACGAGCACGGGCTGCCCGACCTGGGGGTGGACGACGGCCTCGTGGCGCAGGTGCTCCCACGGGTGCGGGCCAAGCTGGCGCGCGAGCCGGTCGAGGACCTGCGGGTGGACGCCGAGGACGGCTACCGCGGCGCCCCGGACGCCGAGGACGACGACGTGCGGCGGGCGGCCGGGACGGTGGCCGCCGACCTGGCGGCCGGCAGCGGCCCGCCGGCGGTCGGCATCCGGGCGAAGTCCCTCGAGGAGGCCACCCGGCACCGTGGCGTCCGCACCCTCGACCTGTTCCTCGGCGCCCTGGCCGGCCCCCTCCGGGGCACCGTCCCGCACTCGCGAGGGGAGGGGAGGAGGGGGTCCGTCCCCCGCTGCACCGTCACCCTCCCCAAGGTCACCGCCGTCGAGCAGGTGCGGGCGTTCCTGCCGGTGCTCGACGCGCTCGAGGCCGCGCACGGCGTCCCGCTCGACCTCGAGCTGCAGGTGGAGACCCCGCAGGCGGTGATCGGCGCCGACGGCTCGGTCACCGCGGCGGTGCTGGTGCACGCGGCCGGGCGCCGGCTGACCGGTCTGCACTTCGGCACCTACGACTACACCGCGGCCCTCGACGTCGCCGCGGGACACCAGGCCTCCGACCACCCCGCCGCGGACTTCGCCAAGCAGGTGGTCCAGGTGGCCGTCGCCGGTACCGGGGCCCGCGCCGTCGACGGCTCCACCAACGTGCTGCCCGTGGGCTCCCGGGAGCAGGTGCACGCGGCCTGGCGGCGGCACGCCGGGCTGGTTCGCCGGGCGCTGGAGCGTGGCCTGTACCAGGGCTGGGACCTGCACCCCGCCCAGCTGGTCACCCGGTACGCCGTCACCTACGCCTTCTTCCGGGCCGCGCTGCCCGACGCCGCCGCCCGGCTGGTCGCCTTCCTGGAGCGGGGCGACGGCGGCGTGCTCGACGAGCCGGCCACCGCCCGCGCCCTCGCCACGGTGCTGCTGCGCGGGCTGGACTGCGGTGCCCTGGACGGGGAGGAGGTCCGGGCCGCCACCGGGGTGGAGCGCGCCGTGCTGGACGGACTCGCCGGGCGTCCAGCCGCCCTGCCCCGCGGGGGCGGGGGGGCCACCGCGCCGCCTACGATCGCCCCGTGAGCGCACGGTGACCGAGCACCTGCCCGGTCGGTCGCTGTTCGCCGGTGGCGGCGAGGTCGGCCGTGCGATGGCGGGGCGGGAGTGGGCCCGGACGCCGCTGGGGCCGCCGGACGGCTGGCCCCGGGAGCTCCGCAACGTCGTCCGGATCATGCTGACGTCCCGCTTCCCGATGTGGGCGGCCTGGGGTCCGGACCTCACGTTCTTCTACAACGACGCCTACCGCCGCGACACGCTGCAGACCAAGCACCCGTGGGCGCTGGGACGGCCGGCCTCCGAGGTGTGGGCGGAGATCTGGCACGACATCGGGCCGCGGGTGCGGTCGGTCCTCGACACCGGCGTCGCCACGTGGGACGAGGACCTGCTGCTCTTCCTGGAGCGCAGCGGGTACCCCGAGGAGACGTACCACACGTTCTCCTACAGCCCGCTCGGCGACGACCACGGCCACGCCCAGGGCATGCTCTGCGTGGTCACCGAGAACACCGAGCGGGTGGTCGGTGAGCGCCGTGTGGCCGCCCTCCGCGACCTCGCCGCGGCCGTCGCGACCACCCGTACCCGGGCCGACGTGCTCTCCGCGGTGTGCGAGCAGCTCGGGCAGGACCTCGCCGACCTGCCGTTCAGCCTCACCTACCTGTTCGACGCGACCGGCACCGCCCGGCTCGGCTGCGCGACCGGCATCGACCCCGGCTCGGCGGCGGCGCCGGAGGTCATCGCTCCCGGGGACGACGTCTGGCCGCTGGACCGCGTGCTGGCCGGCGAGCACGTGCTGGTCGAGGACCTCGAGGACCGCTTCCCCGGCCTGCCCACCGGCGCGTGGCGGCGCCCGCCGGCGCAGGCGGTCGCCGTGCCGATCGCCTCCTCGGCCCACGAGGAGGGCCCGGTCTCCGGTTTCCTCGTCGTCGGGCTCAACCCGCACCGCCGCTACGACGACCGCTACCGCGGGTTCATCGAGCTCGTCGGCAACCAGATCGCATCCGGCCTGCTCAACGCCGGCAGCTACGAGGCCGAGCGCAGCCGTGCCGAGGCCCTCGCCGAGCTCGACCGCGCGAAGACCGACTTCTTCAGCAACGTCAGCCACGAGTTCCGCACCCCGCTCACGCTCATCGCCGGGCCGATCGCCGAGCTGCGGGGCATCCCCGCCGCCCAGGCCGACCCCCGGGTCCGCGAGGAGCTCGAGGTCATCGAGCGCAACGCCCTCCGCCTGGGGAGGCTGGTCAACACCCTCCTCGACTTCTCCCGCATCCAGGCCGGCCGCATCGACGCCCGCTTCGAGCCGGTCGACCTCGCGGCCACGACCGCCGAGCTGGCCAGCGTCTTCCGCTCGGCGGTCACCCGCGCCGGGCTGGACTTCACCGTCGACTGCGCGTCCCTGGACGAACCGGTGCACGTCGACCGGGACATGTGGGAGAAGGTCGTCCTCAACCTGCTCTCCAACGCGCTGAAGTTCACCTTCACCGGCGGCATCACCGTGCGGCTGCGGCGGGACGGCGGGGTCGCGCGGCTCACCGTCAGCGACACCGGCACCGGCATCCCGGCCGCGGAGCAGGCCCGCCTGTTCGAGCGCTTCCACCGGGTGGCCGACGCCCGCGGGCGTTCCGGCGAGGGGAGCGGCATCGGCCTGGCCATGGTGCGCGAGCTGGTCGGGCTGCACGGCGGCAGCATCGACGTCGACAGCACCCCCGGCGTCGGGACGACGTTCACCGTCACGCTGCCGTTCGGCAGCGCGCACCTGCCCGGCGACCAGCTGGGCGAGCCCACCAGCGAGGCTCCCGCGGTGTCGCCGGCCGCGGCGCCGTTCGTGACCGAGGCCCTGCGCTGGCTGCCCGGCGGGGACGGCGTGCCGGCGGAGGTCGTCCCGCCCTCCGGAGCCGCGGCGGGCCGGGTGCTGGTCGCCGACGACAACGCGGACATGCGCGCCTACGTGGTGCGGCTGCTGGCCCCGCGCTACGCCGTCCGGGCGGTCGCCGACGGCCGGCGGGCCCTCGAGGCCGCCCTCGCCGACCCACCGGACCTCGTCGTCAGCGACGTGATGATGCCGGAGATGGACGGCGTCGAGCTGCTCGCCGCCCTGCGCGCCGACGCCCGGACCGCGCGGATCCCGGTGGTGCTGCTGTCGGCGCGCGCCGGCGAGGAGGCCGCGGTCGAGGGGCTGGCCGCCGGCGCCGACGACTACCTGGTCAAGCCGTTCTCCACGCAGGAACTGGTCGCCCGCGTCGACGCCCACCTGCACCTGGGTCGCGCCCGCCGGGCCGCCGAGGAGCGGTTCACCGCGATCGCCGACCTGGCGCCGGCGCTCATCTGGGTCACCGACGCCGAGGGGCGGCGGGTCTTCGTCAACCGGGGCTGGACCCAGTTCACCGGCCGCCCGGCCGGCGAGGAGCTCGGCGAGGGCTGGACCGACGGGCTGCACCCGGGGGACCGCGACCGGTACGCGGCCGTCGTCGCCGCCGCGTGCGACCGGCGGGAGGGCTGGGAGGTCGAGTTCCGGCTGCGACGGGCCGACGGCGCCTACCACTGGCTGCTGGAGCGGGCGGCGCCCCTCGGCACCGGCGAGACCCCGGCCGGCCACGTCGGCAGCTGCACCGACGTCAACGCCCGCATCCGCGAGACCGAGCGGCAGACGCTGCTCGCCGAGGTCGGTGCCGCCCTGGACCGGGAGAGCACCGTCGGCGGACAGCTGGGTGCGCTGGCCCGGCTGGTGGTGGACAGCCGCCTGGCCGACCTGTGCACGGTGCGGCTGGTGGGCGAGGACGGTCGCCTGCACTGGACCGGCATCGCCGGCATGGACGGGCAGACCGAGGCCGCGCTGGCCGGCCTGGATCCCGACGTCGGGGTGGGGCCGGCGGTGGTGCGGAGCGGACGTGCGGTCGTGCACGCCACACTGGCCGGGGCGACCGACCTCGGCGAGGACCACCCGGCGCTGGCGGCGCCGCTGGCGGTCGCCTCCGTGCTCGCCCTGCCGCTGACGGTGCGCGGGCGCGTGCTGGCCGTCCTGGCGCTGGGCCGCCGGGCCGACGCGCCCGCCTACACCGACGACGACCGCGTCCTGGCCGAGGAGATCGCCACCCGCGCCGCCCTCGCCGTCGACAACACGGTGCTCCTGTCCGACGAGCGCGCCGCCGCACACCGGCTGGCCCTGCTGCACCGCGCCACCGCGGAGCTGTCGGCCGCGACGACGCCCGTGGAGGTGGCCACCGCGGCCGCCGGACACCTGCGGGCGCTCACCGGTCCCGAGAGCCGGGTCGCCGTCTACGAGCTCGACGCCTCGCACCGCGGGCTGTCGGCGCTGGCGATCGACGGCGGCAGCGAGGAGGGCCGCCGCCTGTGGAGCACCCTGCCGCTGTCGACCCCGCTGGTCGCCACCGCCGCGGTCACCGAGCGCCGCTCCATCTGGATCGAGGACATCGCCGCCGAGCCGCCGGCGGAACGCCCGCTGCCGCCGGAGCTCGCCGAGGCTCTGACGGCCTACGGGCTGGCCGCGAACGTGGGCATCCCGCTGGTCGTGGCCGGCCGGGTGGTGGGTGTCCTCGCCGTCGCCTGGCCCACCGTGCAGCGCTTCTCCGCCGCCGACCGCGCCATGCTCCTGGCCGTCGCCGAGCAGTGCGCCCAGGCCCTCGACCGCGCGCGGCTGTTCCGCGCCGAGCGGAGCATCGCCGAGACGCTGCAGCTGAGCCTGCTCCCGGCCCAGCTGCCGCCGCTGGACAGGCTGGCGCTGGCCGCCCACTACCTGCCCGGTGCGGAGGGCGCGCAGGCCGGCGGTGACTGGTACGACGTCGTCGAGCTCCCGGACGACCGCGTGGCGATCGCCGTCGGCGACGTCGTCGGCCAGGGGCCGGCCGCGGCGGCCGTGATGGGGCAGCTGCGCAGCGCGCTCTCGACGGCGCTGCTCCAGGGCTGCCCCCCCGCCGAGGCGCTGGAGCTGCTCGACCGCTTCGCCGCCCGCCTGCCCGGCGCGCTGGCGTCCACCGCCGCCTGCCTCGTGGTCGACGCGGCCGCCGGGACGGTGCGGTGGGCGCGGGCCGGCCACCCGCCGCCGCTGCTGGTCGCCCCCGGCGGCAGCCGGTTCCTGGACGACGCCGGCTCCGGCGCGGTGCTGGGCGCCCCCGGTCGCCCGCCCTACCGGGAGGGCACCACCACGGTTCCCCCCGGCGCGACGCTGCTGCTCTACACCGACGGGCTCGTCGAGCGGCGCGGCGAGGTGCTCGACGACGGGCTCGACCGCGTCTGCGCCGCGGCCACCCGGCACGCCGCCGCCGATCCCGTGCGGCTCACCACCGGCCTGCTGGCCGACGTTCTCGCCGACACCGAGCAGCCCGACGACGTCGCGGTCATCGCGGCCCGTGTCCTGCCGGCCCCGCTGGCCGCACGGCTGCCGGCCGATCCGGCCCGGCTGTCCGCCGTCCGGCGGGCCGTGGCCGCGTGGACGGCGGCGGCCGGCGTGCCCGAGGAGACCGCCGAGGACCTGCAGCTGGCCCTGGGGGAGGCGCTGGCCAACGCCGTCGAGCACGCCTACGCCTCCGCGCCCGACGGCACGGGGGAGTGCTCCTACGAGCTCGTGCGGGAGGCCGGTGGCGGGCTCCGGGTGGAGGTGCGTGACAACGGCGTCTGGCGCCCCCCGCCCGCGGACAGGGGCTTCCGGGGTCGCGGACTCGACCTCATCCACGCCCTGGGCACCGACGTGGAACTCGGTCGCGGTCCGGGCGGCACCGGCACGACCGTCCGGTTCCGGGTGCCCGCGGTCACCGGGGACGCGGTCCCGGCCGCGCCGCGGCGGCACCGCCCGGCCACGGACGGCGGGGCCCCGGCGCGCCTGGTGGTCCACGACGGCACCGGGGTGGTGCGCCTGGAGGTCCTCGGGGAGCTGGACCTCGCCAGCGCGGGACCGGTGCGGGACGAGCTGCTGCGGCACGTGGACCGGCTGCCCCCGGGGTCGTCGGCGGTGCTGGACCTCGGGCCGACGAGCTATCTCGCCAGCGCGGGTGTCGGCATGGTGCTGGAGGCCCTCGCCCGTGCGGGTGAGGCCGGGGTCGCCCTCCGCGTGCAGACACGGCAGGGCACGCCCCCGGCGCGCATACTCGCCCTGGCCGGTGTCGACTCCGCGGCCGGAGAGGCCGTGGCCCCGTCCCCGTGACGACGCGCACGCTCTCCTGGACGGAGATCGGCGTTGCGTGTACCAGGATGTCGGAGCTGTGGGCCGGGACGACCCGGCGGGAAGAGGACGGGGACCGTGGACCAGGAGGCGGACGGGCGGACCGCGCTGCGCACCGACCGCGTCCCCTCCGAGCGCCGGTTGCGGCACGGTGTCGCGACCGTGGACGGCTCCGCGGAGCTGCTCGAGGTGGCCGTCCCGTTCGTCGAGGAGGGCCTGCGGGTCGGGGACCTCGTCGCCATCGCCTGCCCGCCGGAGACCGGCACGCTGGTCTGCGACGCGCTCGGTGAGCTGGGCGCGGGGCTGCGCAACGACCCCGGCCTGACCCTCCTCGGCGCCCGGGCCCCGGACGCCGCGGGCCAGGTCCGCCGGTACGCCGAGCGGGCGGCGGCGCACCCGTCCGGGCGTCTGCGGGTCCTCTCCGAGGTGGACTTCGGGGACCATCCCGCGGGCTGGCGCGAGGGTCAGCGGTTCGAGTCGGCGAGCAACCGGTTCCTGCACGACAGCGCCGTCACCGCCCTGTGCCTCTACGACCGGCAGCGGCTGCCCGCCCCGGTGGTCGACAGCGCCCCGGCCACCCATCCCGAGGTGGTCCGCGCCGGGTCGTGGGCGGCCAGCCCGGCCTTCCAGGACCCCGAGCGCTACCTCCGGCGCCTGCCTCCGCCGCACGAGCCGGTCGAGGACACCGTCCCGGTGCTCGCCGTCGACGACGCCCCCACCCTCGCCGGGCTGCGCCACCAGCTCGGCGCTGTCCTCACCGCGCTCGTGCCGGACGAGGAGGAGCGGGAGGACCTCCACCTGGCCACCAGCGAGGTCGCCGCCAACGCATTCCGGCACGGCCGGCGGCCGGTCTCGGCCCGGGTCTGGTGCGACGGTCGCCGCCTCGTGTGCGCCATCACCGACGCCGGGAACCGCTTCGACGACCCGCTGGCCGGCTTCCGGCCCGCCCACGGCGACGACCTCAGCCGCGGCGGCATGGGCCTGTGGCTGGCCCGCAAGCTGTGGGACAGCGTCGACCTGCTGCCGGGCCCCGCGGGCCTCACCGTCCGGCTCGCCACCCGACTGCACTGAGGGTGCTCCGGTCTTGACGCCGGGATACCTCACTGCTGAGGTACCGGTGTGATCGTGGTGACGGCAGCGGGCGGCCAGACCGGCACCGCCGTCGTCCGCGCCCTGCGGGAGCGCGGCGAGCAGGTCCGGGCGGTGGTCTCCCGCCGCCGGCCGCGTCCCGAGCTCGACGGTCTCGGCGCCGAGGTGGTCGTCGCCGAGCTCACCCAGCCGCTGCCGTGGTCCGACGTGCTCGCGGGGGCCGACGCGTTCTACCTGATCTGGCCCAACTTCGACCCCGACGAGGCCGAGGGGGCGCAGGCGCTGTTCGGCCAGGCGCGGCGCGCCGGCGTCGGCCGGGTCGTCTACCACTCGGTGCTGCGGCCGCAGGCGCGGACGATGCCGCACCACGCCGCCAAGGACCGCGCCGAGCAGGCGCTGGACACCTCCGGCCTGGCCTGGCGCGTGCTGCAGCCGTGCGCCTACGCGCAGAACCTCGACGAGCAGGTGGCCGCGGCGGCGCACACCGGGCGGCTGCGCAGCACCTGGGGGCTGCGCACCGGGCAGTCGCTGCTCGACCTCGCCGACGTCGCCCAGGCCGCCGCCGTGCTGCTCACCGAGGACGGCCTCGACGGCGGGACGTTCGAGGCGGCCGGGCCCGAGGCCCTGACCGCGCCACGGCTCGCCGAGCTCGTCGGCGAGCGGCTCGGGCGCGAGGTGGTCGCGGAGGACGTCGTCCCCCGGGGGCCCGTGCCCGACTCCTACGCCGGCCGCTGCCGGCGGCTGATGTTCGACCACTACCGGGCGCACGGCTTCGCCGGCAGCCCGAGGGTGCTGACCGCGCTGCTCGGCCGCCCGCCGCGCAGCTACGCCGACCACCTCGCCGACGTGGCCCTGCCGGCATGAGCACGCACGGGCGCCCCGCGGAGGACGCCGTCGACCTGATCCTCACCCAGTGGGCCCGTGAGCGCCCCGATCTCGACTGCACGCCGATGGGCGTGATCGGCCGCATCACCCAGCTTCAGCGGGAGGTCTTCCTCGCCCAGCGCGCCACGTTCGCGCGGCACGGCCTCGACGCGCCGTCCTTCGACGTGCTGGCCGCCCTCCGCCGCGCCGGGGCGCCCTACCAGCTGACGCCGACCGCGCTCATGCGCACGGCGCTGGTCACCTCCGGGGCGATCACCCAGCGGCTGGACCGGCTGGAGGAGAAGGGCCTGATCACCCGGGAGCGCAGCGAGGCCGACGGGCGCGCCGTCGTCGTCACGCTCACCGACGCGGGCCGCGCCGCGCTGGACGCCGCCCTCCCCGACCACCTGGAGACCGAGCGGCGGCTGCTCGAGGGGCTCTCCGGCGACGACCGTGACCAACTCGCCGACCTGCTGCGGCGCCTCCTGGTCGCCCTCGGCCGGACGCCGCAGCGACCCTGACGTCAGATCCCGGGTACGTCGCGGGGCTGCAGGTCCGCGCGCACCCGCACGTAGCGCAGCGGGTGGCGGAAGACGCCGGCCTGCAGCGCGGCGTCCGCGCTGACCTCGACGACGACGTCGGGCTGCACCCGGGTGAGGGGCACCGACAGCCGGCCACCACCGAAGCGGCCGGTGCCGATCCGGTCCGGCCAGGGGTGGTCCTCGCCGGCCGGGCGCAGGACGGCGGCCAGCTCGGCGGCGTGCGCGGGCGACAGCGGGCTGGTGCGCCCCACCACGACCAGCTCGCCGTCCCGGTAGCGGCCGGCCACCAGCTGGCTGGGCCGCTCCAGCGGGCCGATGACGCCGCCGGCGAGCACCTCGGTGGTCTCCCACGACTTGACCTTCACCCACTCGCGGCGGCCGGGGGCGTAGCGGGTGCCGGCACCCTTGGCGACCAGCCCCTCGACGCCGGCGGCGCGCCAGTCGGTCGACCACTGCCGGGCCTCGGCGGGGTCGGTGGTGGCGGGGGAGAGCTGCATCGGCGGCGACCAGCGCGCGGCCAGCTCCTCCAGCGCGGCCCGGCGCTCGCGCAGCCGGCGGGCCCGCAGGTCGGCGCCGCCGAGTGCGAGCAGGTCGAAGGCGACGTAGGAGGCCGGGGCGGTGGCGACGAGGGCGGCGATGCGCCCGGGCGGGGTCACCATCCGGCGCTGCAGCAGCCCGAAGTCCAGCCGGGTGCCGTTCCACACGACGACCTCGCCGTCCACGACCGTGCCGGGCGGCACCTGGGCGACGGCGGCGGCGACGACGTCCGGGAAGCGGTCGCTGAGGTCGCGGCCCTGCTTGGACCACACCCGGGTGGTGCTGCCGGTGCGGACGACGACCAGCCGGTAGCCGTCCCACTTGGGCTCGTAGAGGACGCCGCCGGGCAGCGCGTCGGCCCGCGGGAGTTCCCGCACCGGCTTGGCCAGCTCCACCGCGACCGGCCCGGCCAGCTCGGGGGGGACGTCGGGCAACCCCGGGACGGACAGCGGCACGTCGGCCAGCCTGGGCCGTCGCCGTTCCCCGCGCAGGCCGCTGAGCTGCCGCTTCACCCGTTCGTGGCAGGTCGCCACGCTCCGCGAGTGATCCGGCGGGCGGCACGTCGTCCCTGGCCGGGTCAAGTCCCGATCCGGTAACGGACCGGGGGATCAGCCCCGCTCGGCCGCCAGACGCTCGGCGAGGGAACCGGCGAAGTCCTCCGCGACGGCGAGCTCGGCGCGCAGCGCGTCCACCCGCACCCGCGCGGCCTCGTGGAACATCCGCAGCCGGTCGAGCAGCTGGTCGCGGTCGGGGTGGCCGGGGCTCCGCGCGGCGGACAGGTCGGCGAGCACGGTGAGCAGCTCGCGCATCTCCTCCAGGGAGAACCCGAGCGGCTTCATCCGCTTGACCACCTCGAGGCGGGCCACGTCCTCGGCGCTGTAGAGCCGGAACCCGCCCTCGCTGCGGCTGGTGGGCACGACGAGCCCGCTCTCCTCGTAGAAGCGGATGGTGCGCAGGCTCAGGCCTGTGCGCTCGGCGACCTGGCCGATCTGCAGCAGCCCCGTGCGGGCGGGCATCAGTGCGCCCCGGACAGCTGGCCGGTGTGCCGCTCGTACCGGCTGGCGGAGTTCTCGTTGAGCCCGACGATCTCGACCCGCTTGCCCCGGCTCGCGTACTTGTGGGTGATCGCGTCGAGGGCGGCCACGGTGGAGGCGTCCCAGACGTGGGCGCCGGAGAGGTCGACGACCACCGCATCGGGGTCGTCGGCGTAGTGGAACTGCGTGTAGAGGTCGTTGCTCGACGCGAAGAAGAGCGCCCCGTCCACCGAGTACCGGACGCTGCCGTCCTCCTCGACGGCGCGGGTGACGTCGACGAGGTGCGAGACGCGCTGGGCGAAGAGCACGCAGGCGACCAGGACGCCGACGCCGACGCCGATGGCGAGGTTGTGGGTCACGAGGGTGACGGCGACGGTCGCCAGCATCACCGCCGTCTCGCTCTTGGGCATCCGGTGGATCGTGCGCAGGCTGTGCCAGTCGAAGGTCGCGATCGACACGAAGACCATGACGGCGACGAGCGCGGCCATCGGGATGACGCTCACGATGTCGCCCAGGGCCACGACGAGGACCAGCAGGAAGGCGCCGGCGAGGAAGGTCGACAGCCGGGTGCGGGCGCCGGACTTCACGTTGATCATCGTCTGGCCGATCATGGCGCAGCCCCCCATGCCGCCGAAGAAGCCGGTGACGACGTTGGCCACGCCCTGGCCCCAGGACTCGCGGGTCTTGTCGGAGTGGGTGTCGGTGATGTCGTCGACCAGCTTCGCGGTCATCAGCGACTCCATGAGCCCGACGAAGGCGACGCCGAGGGCGTACGGGGTGATGATCCCGAGCGTCTCGAGGGTGGACGGCACCTCGGGGAACAGGAGGAACGGCAGGCTGTCGGGGAGGTCCCCCTCACCGCCGACGTCGGGCAGGTCCCAGCCGGCGGCCACCGCCAGGGTCGTCAGCACGACGATCGCGACCAGTGGTGGGGGAACCGCCGTGGTGATGCGGGGCAGCAGGAAGATGATCGCCAGCCCGGCGGCCACCATGGGGTAGACGAGCCACGGCACGTCGACCAGCTGCGGGAACTGGGCGGTGAAGATCAGGATGGCCAGGGCGTTGACGAAGCCCACCATGACGCTGCGCGGGATGAACCGCATCAGCCGAGCGACCCCGGCCGCGGCGAGCAGGATCTGGAAGACGCCGCCGAGGATGACGGCGGCGAAGAGGTACTGGACGCCGTACTCCAGCGCCAGGGGGGCCACGACCAGGGCGATGGCACCCGTCGCGGCGCTGATCATCGCCGGCCGGCCGCCGGTGAACGCGATGACGACGGCCATCGTGAACGAGGCGAACAGCCCCACCCGGGGGTCGACCCCGGCCAGGATGGAGAAGCTGATCGCCTCGGGGATGAGTGCCAGCGCCACGACGAGGCCGGCCAGCACCTCGGTGCGGGCGACCGTCGGCGACAGCCAGGCGGGGCGGGTCAGGCGTGGGGTGCGCAGGGAGCTCATGCCACCGATCTCGGGTCGTGCACCATCCACCGGCCGAGGCCGGGACAGAACAGGGAGCGGGCGTGCCCGGCGCGGGTGCCCGGGACACGGAGTCGCCGTCCAGTGTGCACGACACTCGACCCTCACGTGAGAGGAGGGTCTGGGTCCTCCGTCACGCCGAGGCGCCCCCCGCGCGCGTCGACTCGGGGTCCGAGGAGCACGCGGGCGCCCTCGCCCCGCCGCTCCGCGGGCGCCTCGCCGCGTCCAGTGGGGTGCCCGGGGTCCACCCCTCGAGAGGCGGCCGGGGGCGACCACCGGTGTGACCATGGAGGGGATGACCGAGCGCAAGCCGACCGGGATGTCGTTCGAGACCTGGGTGGAGTCGCAGATCAGCCGTGGCCTCGCCCAGGGCGCCTTCGAGGGGCTCGCCGGTGCCGGGAAGCCGCTGCCCCGCCGGGACCGGGACGAGACCGCCTACGACTGGGCGGTCGAGAAGGCGCGCCGCGAGGGCGTGGACACCGGTGCGATGCTGCCGCCCGGGCTGGCGCTGCGGAAGGAGCGGGACGACCTGCCGTCGCGGGTCGCGGGCATGGAGTCGGAGGACGCCGTCCGCGCCGTGGCCGAGGACTACAACGCCCGGGTGCAGGCCTTCTGGCGTCGTCCGCAGGAGAGCAGGTGGGCTCCGGTGCCGGGGCTGGCCGACGTGGACGCGCTGGTCGAGCAGTGGCGGGCCACGCGGCCGCCGCCGGCGCCGCCGGTGCCACCGGCGCCACCGCCGCCCGCGGGGCGCCGGCGGCGGTGGTGGCGGCGCCGGGAGCGCTGACCGGCCACGGTCCGCGACATGCGGTCCGTCCCGAGGTGGACCCGGACGCCGGCGCCGTGGCAGCGAGCGCCGGGTCGAGGGTCCCGGCCGGATCCTGCGGTTCCGGGGCGGGTCGGGGCCGACCGACCCGCGGGGGCCGGCCGGGGGCCCCGCCCCCCGGCGGGGGCGGGGAGTCCCGCGCCCGGTCCCCCGCGACGAAAACCAAGTCGGGGGGGCTCACCC
>NZ_JBJGYJ010000024.1:0-75748 GCF_054049935.1 Geodermatophilus sp. SYSU D00742 | reverse complement strand
GACCCGTCGGCGTCACGCCGACGGGTCCCCTCCGCTCAGCGGTGCCAGGTGGTGACGTGCTCCGGCGTCTCGATGCCGGGGGTCAGGTCCGGCGCCGGGACGGCGGGGCCCGCGACGGTGTGCAGCGGCAGGACGCCGGCCCAGTGCGGCCCGTCGAGGTCCGGGGCGTCGTCGTTCGGGGGCCCGCTGCGGACCTTGACCGACACCTCCGCCAGCGGCAGCCGGAGCACCGTCGTCGCGGCCAGCTCCCTGCGGTCCGGCGCGCGGGTGCCCGCCGTCCGGCCCGGGACGACGGCGTCGACCAGCGCGTCCAGCGCGGCGGTCTTCTCGGCGGCGTCGGTGACCACCCGCGCCGTCCCGTGGACGACCACCGAGCGGTAGTTCACCGAGTGGTGGAACGCCGAGCGCGCCAGCACCAGCCCGTCGACCAGGGTCACCGTGACGCAGACGTCCAGGCCGCCGTCCCGGGCGGCCACGAGCGCGCGGGCCCCGGTCGACCCGTGCAGGTACAGGGTGTCGCCGGCGCGCGCGTGCAGTTGCGGGAGGACGACGGGCCGGCCGTCGACGACGAAGCCCACGTGGCAGACGACCGCCTCGTCGAGGACGGCGTGCACGGTGGCGCGGTCGTAGGAGACCCGGTCCCGGGAGCGGGTCGGTGCGGTGCGGGGGCTCGGTGCGTACTCCACCCGCTCATCCTCCGGGCGCGCGCCACCGGGTTCGCGGTGGACCCGCCGGCGTGACCTCGGCGGGCCCACCGCGTCGCGGGGTCAGCTCGTGATGGCGATCCTCCGCGGCTTGGCCTGCTGCGCCTTGGGGACGCGCACGGTCAGCACGCCGTCGGTCAGCTGCGCGGTGACACCGTCGGGGTCCACGTCACCGGGGAGCGTGACGGCGTAGGAGAACTGGCCGACGCGCCGGGTGCGGCGGCGCAGGATGCCCGTGCGCTCCTTCTCCCTGACCTCGCCGGAGACGGTCAGCTCGCGCTCGTTGAGCTGGATGTCGACGTCGTCGCGTGCGACGCCGGGCAGGTCGATCTCCACCGACCAGGCGTCGTCGGTCTCCTCGACGTCGGCCAACGGGGCCCAGCGGTCCACGCCGCCGAGCCCGGCCTCCCAGAGCCGGTTCATCCGCTCGCTGAGCTCGGCCAGTTCACGGAACGGGTCCCACGAGGCGGCGGAGCGCGACGGGGAACGCACGGGGAGGGTCATGTCGGAACTCCTCTCGACTCGGACCGATCGGGACACCCCGTAGAACTTCCGGTGGCCGCTGTGGATTCCGCTGTCAGTCGTGGGCCCGGACGAGCTCGGTGACCAGCTCCGCCACCCGCTCGGGCGCCAGTTCGGGGATCCAGTGCGTCACGCCCTCGAGCACCTCCAGCCGGTACGACGCGTCGACGAAGTCGCGGGTGGCCTCGGTGGCGGCACGGCCGAGGAAGGCGTCGCCGGTGCTCCAGAGGTGCAGTGTCGGCACCCGCACCGTGCCGACGGTGTCGCGGGCGCTCAACGGCAGCGCCCGGTACCAGGCCAGCGCCGCCGTCAGGGCCCCCGGCTCCCGCATGCGCGCCACGTAGTGCTCGCAGACGTTCCGCGGCAGGTCGCTGCGCAGGAACATCCGGCGCAGCGCCTCGCCCCCACCCAGCAGCAGGAGCCGCTCCGGCAGGAACGGCAGCTGGAACAGCCCCACGTAGTACGAGCGCAGGGCCTGGTCGCTGGTGACCATCGCCCGGCCCATCGCGCCCGGGTGCGGCACCGACAGGGCGGTCAGCGTGCGCACCCGCTCGGGGTGCCAGGCGGCCAGCGCCCAGCCGACGATGCCGCCCCAGTCGTGGCCGACCACGTGCGCGCTGTCCAGCCCCGCCTCGTCGAGCAGGGCCAGGACGTCGGCGGTCAGCTCACGCACCCGGTAGGCCGAGCGGCCGGTGGGCCGCGCGCTGGGGGAGTAGCCGCGCTGGTCGGGGGCGAGCGTGCGCAGGCCACCGGCGTGCAGTCCGGCCGCCACCGCCGCCCAGGCGGTGGAGTCCTGCGGGAAGCCGTGCAGCAGCACCACCGGCTCCCCGTCGGGCGGGCCGCCGTCCCGCACGTCGAACACCATGCCGTCACGCCGGAAGCCGTCCATCCCGAGACCCTGCCCCCGCCGGGGCGCACCGCGCCACCCGTCCGGGTCACCGGGCGGGGGACGAGGACTGGCGCGACAGCGCCCGGCGAGGACATGGTGGGTGTGATGACCAGCACATCCGACCCGCGCGTCGTGGCCGACACCGTCACCGACCCCGAGCTGCCGCTGCTGACGCTCTCCGACCTCGGGGTGCTGCACGACGTCCGCGTGGAGGAGGGGATCGTCGTCGTCGAGGTCACCCCCACCTACACCGGTTGCCCCGCGATGGGCACGATGCGGGCGGACCTGAGGCGCGCCCTCCACGAGGCCGGCTTCCCCGACGTCGACGTCCGCACGGTCCTCGAACCGCCGTGGAGCACCGACCGGATCACCCCCGAGGGCCGCCGCAAGCTCGCCCAGGCCGGCATCGCCCCGCCGGGGCCGGCGCCGCGTGGCGAGCCCGGCCCGGAACCGCTGCAGCTGGGGCCGTCCCGGCGCACGGCGTCCTGCCCGCTGTGCGGATCGGACGACACCGAGGAGCTCAGCGAGTTCAGCGCCACGCCGTGCAAGGCGTTGCGCCGGTGTCGCTCGTGCGCCGAGCCGTTCGAGCACGTGAAGGAGACCTGGACCCGGCCCGACGGGGACCGGGCACCGCCGGCAGCTCCCGCGCACGGGCGCGGCGGATCCGGGACGATGGGCGCGTGACGGCCACCTCCGAGGAGCTCATCGTCCTCGTCGACGACGACGGGACGGCGATCGGCTCCATGCCCAAGCCGCTGGTGCACCACGGGGAGACGCCGCTGCACCGCGCCTTCTCCGCCTACCTGTTCGACGACGCCGGCCGGCTGCTGGTCACCCGCCGCGCCGAGCGCAAGCAGACCTTCCCCGGCATGTGGACCAACACCGTCTGCGGCCACCCCGGCCCCGGCGAGGACGACGCCGCCGCCATCGCCCGCCGCGCCGACTTCGAGCTGGGCCTGCGGGTCGACCGGCTGCGCGAGGCGCTGCCGGGGTACCGGTACCGCGCGGAGTTCCGCGGGGTGGTGGAGAACGAGGTGTGCCCGGTCTACCTGGGCCGGTTCACCGGCACGCCGGCCCCCGACCCGACGGAGGTCGGCGACTGGGAGCTGCTGGACTGGGCCGAGTTCCGGCGCCGGCAGGAGGCCGAGGGGGACGACGCCTGGTCGCCCTGGTGCCGCGAGCAGGCCCGGCTGATCGAGGCGGCGGGGCTCGTTCCCTGAGCTGACCGTGCCGATGGCACCACGGGCTGTGTCGGCCGTCCTCGCCGGGCGCGGCCTCCGGACGGTGACCCTCGCCGACGTCCGGCCGACCGGTCCGGCACGCGTGGACACCACCTCGGGGCGCGCCGCCCGCGCCTGACCCCCGACCTGCGCCACCGGGTGTTGTCCGGGAGGGTGGTCGCCGACAGGCTGGTGCAGCGGACGGAGGAGCGGATGGTCGACAGCGGGACGTTGGCGGGGCGGGTCGCCCTGGTCACGGGGGGTGCGAGCGGGCTGGGGAGGGCCACCTGCGTCGCGCTGGCGGAGGCCGGTGCGCACGTCGCGATCGCGGACATCGATGCGACGGGTTCCAAGCAGACGCTCGAGCTCGTGGCCGAGGCCGGTGGCTCGGCCGAGGTGGTCCCGCTCGACGTCACCGACGACGCCAGCCGCCGCCAGGTCGTCGCGCAGCTGTTCGACACCCACGGCGACGCGTTCGACGTCCTGGTCAACGTCGCCGGCATCGACCGGCCCGGCTACATCACCGACATCGACCTCGCCGACTACCAGCGGGTGCAGGCGGTCAACTGCGAGGGCCCGGTCTTCCTGACCAGCGAGTTCACCAAGCGCGTGCAGCACCTGCCCGAGGGCCGCACCGCCGACGTCGTGCACATCGTGTCGCTGTCGGCGATCACCTCCGGCAGCGGCGCGATCGCCTACAACGGCTCCAAGGCCGGCTTCCTCAACGCCACCAGGTGCATCCAGCGGGAGCTGCGGGAGAAGGCGGTGCGGGCCGACGACGGCACCGAGCGGCCGTTCCCGTGCCGGGTGCAGGCGGTCATCCCGGCGGCGATGGACACCCCGATGATGGAGCAGTGGGGCATCCCGTCCCACCTGATGATGCCGCCGTCGGCCGTCGCCGAGATGGTGCGCCACCTGGTCACGCTGCACCCGGCGGCGTTCGTGCCGGAGATGCAGATCGTGCCGCGACTCGAGCCCAACTTCCCCCGTTGATCCCCGTGACCGGCAAGAGGAGGCGCGGCATGAGCGCGACCGACCCCGAGGATCCGACCCCCGACACCGCCATGGCCTCGGGCACCGACGCCGGCGAGCCGGGCGGTCACCTCGGTCCCGGTGACCTGGCCCCGGACGAGGAGCGGCTCCTGGCCGCGCTCGAGCGGGACGCCCGCACCGGGGTGGTGTCCCCGGAGGAGACGGCCGCCGAGGTGCGGGCGGCCGAGGACGAGGCGCCCCTGCCGGCCGAGGGCGGCGACCAGGGCGACGGGCTCAGCGCCCGGTTCACCGCCCCGCCGGAGGACTAGGAGCGGAGCCGGACGGCGACCAGCGCCACGTCGTCCTCCGCGCCGCCGGCGAGCAGCCGGTCGAGGACCACGTCGCAGAGCTCCTCGACCGGCTGTCCCGGCAGCTCCGCCAGCTGCGCGGCCAGCCGCTCGACGCCGTCGTCGAAGACCTGGTCGCGGCGCTCGACCAGCCCGTCGGTGTAGAGCAGCAGGGTCGAGCCACGTTCGAGCCGGGCCTCCTGCTCGGTGCGGACGGCGGCGGGGTCGACACCCAGCAGCAGGCCCGCCCGCGGCGTGGTCAGCGCCCGGACCACGCCGTCGGGCGTCGCCACCAGCGGCGGCAGGTGCCCGGCGCTGGCCCAGCGCAGCCGCGCGCCGCCGGCTCCGTCGTCGGGGACCAGCCGGCCGACGAGCACGGTCGCCAGCGCGCGCAGCCCCAGTCCGTCGATGGCGCCGTCGAGCCGGCGGAGGACGGCGGCCGGCCCCTCGGCGTTGTCGTAGGCGATGCCGCGCAGGACGCCCCGCAGCTGCGCCATGTCGGCGGCCGCGGCGCTGTCGTGGCCCACGACGTCGCCGATGACCAGCACCGTGGAGCCGTCCGGCTGGTCGAACACGTCGTACCAGTCGCCACCGACCTGCGCCTCGCGCGCGGCCGGCACGTAGCGCACCGCGATCTCCCGGTCGGTGCGCCGCGGCGGCTCGGTGAGCAGGCTGCGCTGCAGGGTCTCCGCGACCCGCACCATGCTGCGCGAGCGGGCGTAGAGCGCCTCGAGCAGGTGCGTGCGCAACTCGGAGACCTCGACGAGCTCCTGCGCCGTCCAGGGCTCGGCGCGGTCGCGCACCGTCTCCCGCCAGCGCTCGAAGCTCTTGCGCGGACTGAGCCGGACGCCGTCCCCCTCCCGCTCGGCGATCGCCTTGTTGTGCGGGTCCCCGCCCCAGTCGACGGTGCGCACCGCCTCGGCGCGGTGCCAGAGCACGTACTGGCCCTCGGGCAGGGGGAGGACGAGCACCCCGCAGGCCGGGCCGGCCGGCAGGTCCGGGGCGGTCAGCGACAGGGAGTCGGTCGCCACGACGTCCTCGCCCTGCGCGGCCGCCCAGGCGGCGATCGCCTCGGCCACCCCGTCCGGCAGCGGCACGCCCCGGCTGCCGGCGTGCCGCTGCAGGCACACCACCACGCCGTCGGCCGGCAGCAGGTCGAGCAGGCCGGGGGAGCCGAGCAGGGTCTCGGCCAGCGGACGGTCCTCGTCGAGGGCCGCCGCGGTGAGCCAGGCGAGGGTGGAACGCACCCGCAGCGCGCGCTGCACCTCGTCCTCCTCGGCCCGGTCGACCAGGCGCAGCGACAGCGTCGAGCCGAGGAACTCCGCGGCCGCCCGGGTGGCGTGGGGCGGCGCGTGCGGGCCGGTGTAGTGGTGGCAGGCGATGAGGCCCCACAGCCGGTCGTCGCGCAGCAGCGAGATCGACATCGACGCGCGCACGCCCATGTTCTGCAGGTACTCGACGTGGATCGGGGAGACGCTGCGCAGGGTGGAGTAGGTGAGGTCCAGGGGCCCGGTCGTCGGGGGCGCCACCGGCTGCAGCCGGGCCGGCACGTAGTCGACGTCGGAGATCAGCCGGATCCAGTTCTTCTCGTACAGGGCGCGCGCCTGGGCGGGGATGTCGGAGGCCGGGTAGTGCAGGCCGAGGAACGAGTTGAGTCCCGGCGCCGCCGCCTCGGCGACGACCTCGCCGTTGTACTCGGCGTCGTAGCGGTAGACCATCACGCGGTCGAAGCCGGTGAGCTGGCGGACCGCCCGCGCGGTGATGTCGTAGAGGTCCTGCAGCGACGAGGCGCGGTTGAGCTCGCCGACGGTCCCGCGCACCGCCTGGTAGGTGTTCGGGAAGGAGAACGGCCGCGGACCGCGGGCCGGCTCCAGCTCCACGACCAGCACCGGCGCCGGCGGCGTCCCCTCCGTGCCGGTGCCGGTGCCGGGGACGGGGACGGGGACGGGGACGGGGACGGTGCGGTGCAGCAGCGCGTCGACGGGGACGGGGCTGCCGCCGACGTCCAGGGTGATCTCGACCGGGTTGCGCTCGCGCAGGTCGCCGAAGGCGCTCGCCGAGCGGGCGACCGCCTCGGCGGCCACGACCCCGAGCACGTCGGGCAGCCGCCGGCCGAGGGCGTCGCCGGGCTCGACACCGACCAGGTCGGCCAGGTTCTCCGACACCTGTGCGACGACGAGGTCGGGCTCGGTCACGGCCAGCAGCACGCCGCGGGGCTGGATGCTGCCCGGCACGTGGATGGGCTCCCGCTCGCAGTTGGTGAGGTCCACCGGCGTGCCGGGGGGCAGCAGCTCCAGGCCGGGCCGGTCGGTCACGAGGCCGCTCCCAGCGGGGCCACCCAGGCCGCCAGCGCCCCGAACGTCGTGACCGCGGCATCGACCACCCGCCCGGCGTCGCCGCCGGCGGCCACCCGCTCGCGGGTCACCCGCCGGTAGGCGTGCCACATGGCGCCGGTCTCGCTGCCGTAGGGGGAGAAGGCGCCCACGCGCGCGTCCGGGCCGAGGGTGGGCAGCGTGGCCAGGTGGCGGGAGATGAAGGTGCCGCCGAGCGTGGAGCCCTCCAGCACGTAGAGCCGGCCCAGGGCCTGGTCGGTGTCCTCGACGGCGGGCAGCGCCGGGTCCGGGGCCGCGGCCGGCGCCGCCCCGAGCGCCTGCAGGTCGTCGGCGAACAGGTGCGCGCGCCGCCTGCGGGACCAGTCGACGGTCCCGGCGTCGGCCGGCTCACGGCGGGCCCAGTCGTCCAGGCCGGTCTCGGCGGCGGCCCAGAAGGCGTGCAGCCGGGTCAGGACGGCGACCAGGCGGTCGCGGTCCAGCTGGGGGTCCATGAGCGCGAGGGTGCTCTCCACCTGCTCGTGCTCGGTGGCCGTGGCCGCCCGTAGTGCCGTGAGGACGTCGGCGCCCCCCGTGTCTCGAGGCAACGCCTCTCCTCCCACAGCCGTGTGCCACCCGAGCGTAGGTCACGCGTGCGCGGCGGGCGCGAAAACGGGTGCGTCATGCAACCGATCACCGGACGGCCGCCAGCCGCGCGGCCCTCAGCGACGTGTGCACGAGCAGCCGGGCGTCCCCGTCGGCGAGGTCGAGGCCGGTCAGCTCCTCGATCCGGGACAGCCGGTAGTACAGCGTCTGCCGGTGGATGGTCAGCGCCTCCGCCGCCCGGGCCGCGCTGCCGCCGGCGTCGAGCCACACCTCGGCGGTGGCGGTCAGGACGGGGTCGGCGAGCAGCCGGGCCACCGCCGGGTCGGGACCGCGCAGCGCGGCGGCCGGCCGCCACCCGCCCAGCTCGTCCCAGTGGGCGACCGGCGAGAACCGGGGGACGGCGGCGGCGACCTCGGCCGCGGTGCGGGCCTGCGCCCACTGCGCGGACAGCTGCGCGACGCCCCGCCCGACGGCGGAGAACCCGGCGGTGCTGCCCGGTGGCAGCGCGGCCAGCGCCGCGGCGGTCAGCGCCCCGGCCGGGCGGAGGTCGCCGGGGCCGGGCACGGGCAGGAGCACGGCGCCGGTCGGGGAGGGCTCGGGGAGGACCGCGGACGCCACCCCCGGCGGCCGCCACGTCGCGGGCAGCAGGCCACCGGCCGGGCGCAGGGCGACCAGGACCAGCGGCGCGTCCTGACCCCACACGCCGGCCAGCGTCCGCAGCGCCTGCGCCCGGGTGGGTCCGCTGCCGACCAGGGCGCTGGCCAGGGACCGGCCCAGGTCGTCGGTCGACCACTCCCGCTCGGCGAGCAGCCGGCCGGCCTCGGCGGCCAGCTCGACGGCGCGGTCCAGCGCGGGGTCGCCGGGGGAGGTGCGCCCGCCGTCGAGCAGCCACAGGTAGCCGTGGGTGCGGCCGGCGTGCCGCACCGGGAGGAGCAGCCGCGTGAGGATGCCCGCCGCGGGGTCCTCCGGCGTCCGCACCGGCCCCTCGGCCCGGGCGATGCCGAGGTCCTCGAACCAGCGGCGGGTGGCCGGGTCCGACCCGCGGGCCAGGATCGAGCGGGTCCGGACGGCGTCCATGACCGGCGCGTCCGCGCCGTCGACCGGGTGGGCGCAGAAGGCCAGCAGCGTGAAGTCGACGTCCTCCAGGGTCGCGGGCGCGCCGAGCAGGCCCGCGACCCGGTCGACCAGGTCCTGCAGGTCGTCGCGCACACGCCCTCCTCGTACAGCTGTATGAGAGGAACCGTACGTCCGTCGCTGGTGGCGGGGACCGCGGCTGCCTAGCGTCGGGGTCGTCGTGCACGACCGCGGACGTGCACCGGGCGCATCCGCGGACGTGCACGGGGTGGAGGTGGCGGTGCTCTCGCAGAAGGCACTCCTGCTCGGCGCCTCGCGGCGGCCCGGGCTGCGCCGGCTGGTCACCGGCACCCCCGCGACCCGGCGGGTGGTCGACCGGTTCGTCGCCGGCGAGACGCTGGACGACGCGCTGTGCGTCGTCCGCCGGCTGACCGGTGAGGGCATCGCGGTCACCCTCGACCACCTCGGCGAGGGCGTCACCGACCGCGCCGAGGCGGTCCGCTCCCGCGACGCCTACCTCGCCCTGCTCGAGGGGCTCGCTCCGCTGGGTCTGGGCCGGACGGCGGAGGTGTCGGTGAAGCTGTCGGCGTTCGGGCAGGCGCTGCCCGGCGGCGGCACCGACCTGGCGCTGGAGCTGGTCCGCCCGGTGGCCGAGGCGGCCGGCGCCATCGGCACCACGGTGACCCTCGACATGGAGGAGTCCTCCACGGTCGACTCCACCCTCACCGTCCTGGCCGAGCTGCGCCGCGACCACCCGGGCACCGGTGCGGTCCTGCAGGCCGCGCTGCACCGCACCGAGGCCGACGCCCGCGCGCTGGCCGTGCCCGGGTCGCGGGTGCGCCTGGTCAAGGGCGCCTACGACGAGCCGCCGGCCGTCGCGTTCCAGGAACGGTCCGAGGTCGACGCCAGCTACGCCCGCTGCCTCGGCGTCCTCATGCGCGGCCCGGGGTGCCCGCTGGTCGGCACCCACGACCCGCGGCTGATCGCCGTCGCCCAGCGGCTGGCGGGTCTGACCGGCCGCACCCCGGACTCGTGGGAGGTGCAGATGCTCTACGGCATCCGCACCGGCGAGCAGCGGCGGCTGGCCGCCGCCGGCTGCACCGTGCGGGCCTACGTGCCCTACGGCGTCGACTGGTACGGCTACTTCATGCGCCGCCTCGCCGAGCGGCCGGCCAACCTGCGCTTCTTCCTCCGCTCCCTCGCCACCACCTCCTGACCCCCTCGGGGCAGAGATGACCGTTTCTGCCCGTGTCCCCACCGACAGGAGCTCCTCATGGACGCCGTCACCCGTGTCCCCGCGCCGCGCAACGAGCCGGTGCTCACCTACGCCCCCGGTTCCCCGGAGCGGGCGGCCCTGCAGCAGCGGCTCACCGAGCTGGCCGCCGACCCGGTCGAGCTCACGATGACGCTGGGGAGCGCGCACCGCCTCGGTGGTGGCGAGCGCTTCGACGTCGTCCAGCCGCACCGGCACGCCGCCGTCCTCGGCACCGGCGCGCACGCCACCTCCGCCGACGCGCAGGAGGCGCTGCGCTGCGCGAAGGAGGCCGCGCCCGCGTGGCGGGACCTCTCCTTCGACGACCGTGCCGCGGTCTTCCTCCGGGCCGCCGAGCTGCTGGCCGGCCCGTGGCGGCAGACCCTCAACGCCGCCACCATGCTCGGCCAGAGCAAGACCGCCTACCAGGCCGAGATCGACAGCGCCTGCGAGCTCATCGACTTCTGGCGCTGGAACGTGCACTTCGCGCGGGAGGTGCTGGCCGAGCAGCCGGTCTCCAGCCCGGGGGTGTGGAACCGGGTCGACCACCGGCCGCTGGAGGGGTTCGTCTACGCCATCACCCCGTTCAACTTCACCGCGATCGCCGGCAACCTGCCGACCGCGCCGGCGCTCATGGGCAACACCGTCGTCTGGAAGCCCGCGCCCACCCAGCAGTTCGCGGCGCACTTCCTGATGCGGCTGCTGGAGGAGGCCGGCCTGCCCCCCGGCGTCATCACGATGGTGACCGGCAACGGTGTCGAGGTCTCCGAGGTGCTGCTGGCCGACCGGGACCTGGCCGGCATCCACTTCACCGGGTCGACGTCGACCTTCCAGCACCTGTGGCGCACCGTCGGGCAGCACATCGACCGCTACCGCGGCTACCCGCGCATCGTCGGGGAGACCGGCGGCAAGGACTTCGTGGTCGCCCACCCCTCGGCCGACGTCGACGTGCTGCGCACCGCGCTGATCCGCGGGGCCTTCGAGTACCAGGGGCAGAAGTGCTCGGCGGCGTCCCGGGCCTACGTGCCGCGCAGTGTCTGGGCGCGGCTGCGCGACGACCTGGTGGGGGAGACCGAGGCGCTGCCCATGGGCGACGTCACCGACCTCTCCAACTTCCTGGGCGCGGTGATCGACCGGCGGTCGTTCTCCAAGCTGTCCGGCGTCCTCGACCGGGCGACCGACGACGACGCGCTGACCGTCGTCGCCGGTGGCCGGGCCGACGACAGCGAGGGCTTCTTCGTCCGGCCCACGATCATCGAGGGCACCGACCCGGCCCACGAGGTGTTCACCACCGAGTACTTCGGACCGGTGCTGGCGGTGCACGTCTACGACGACGCCGACTACGACACGGTGCTCGCCCAGATGGAGTCGGTGGCGCCCTACGCGCTGACCGGCGCGGTCATCGCGCAGGACCGGGCGGCCATCGCGCACGCCCAGCACTTCCTGCGCTTCGCGGCCGGCAACTTCTACGTCAACGACAAGCCGACCGGTGCCGTCGTCGGCCAGCAGCCCTTCGGTGGCGGGCGGGCCTCGGGCACCAACGACAAGGCCGGCGCCGCGCAGAACCTGCTGCGCTGGACCAGCACCCGGTCGATCAAGGAGACGTTCGTGCCGCCGACCGACCACCGCTACCCGCACATGGGCTGAGGGAGTGCAGCCGCCGGGGCCACCCCCTCACCAGCGGTCGAGGTGCAGCACGGTGTCCAGGGGCTCCCGGGCGGCGGGCTTGAACGTCTCGCCGGTGTAGAACGCCGTCGGCACGAGCGCCGCCTGGTGCACGCCGTCCGGGATGTCGAGGATCTCGGCGACCTCGGCCTCGCGCGCCAGGTGCAGCGAGGTCCACGCCGTGCCCAGGCCGCGGGCGCGCGCGGCCAGCATGTAGCTCCACACCGCCGGCAGCAGCGACCCCCACAGCCCCGCCTGGTTGCCCTCGGGCAGCGGCCGCCCGGTCGCGATGCACGGGACGACGAGCACCGGCACCTCGCCCATGACCTCGCCGAGGTGGACGGCGCTGTCGCCCACCCGGTGCTGCACCTGCGACCGCTCCGGCCGGTCGGCGAACAGCTTCCCCGCGAACGTGCCGGACTCCGCGTACCGCACGACCTGCTGCCGGTAGATCTCGCCGATCGCCTTCCGCTGCCCGGCGTCGGTCACCACCACCCAGTGCCAGGACTGCGCGTTGGAGCCCGACGGCGCCTGCAGCGCGATCTCCAGGCACTCGCGCACCAGCTCCAGCGGCACCGGCCGGCTCAGGTCCAGCCGCTTGCGCACGGCGCGGGTGGTGGTCAGCAACTCGTCGGGCGTCAGCGGCAGCGTCATGGGCCCACCCTGCCCGACGCCGGCCAGCGCACCAGGCCGTCGTCCCCCCGCAGGGCTCCGGCCGACGGGACGTGCGGGGCCAGCCGCCCGCCGGGCATGAGGTGGCTGACCGGCACGCCGCGGGCGAGGACGGCGACGTCGGCGACCAGCCGCCGGTGGCAGCGCCACCACACGGTCTCGCTGCACATCACCGCGACGGTGGCGGTGCCCGCCGCGGCCAGCACCTCGTCGAGGGCCGCGCCGAACTCCGCCGTCCGGGTGTGGGCGGCGTAGGCGGCGAACTGCGCGACCGTCCACCAGTCGTCGGCCACCGGCTGGTCGGGCGGCAGCCGCCGCCGGCCGCCCAGCCGCTCGTCCCACCGGTAGCCGATCCCCGCCGCCGGCAGCCACTCCTCGAGCGCCTCCCGCCGGACGTCGGGGTTGCTGCGGCTGCCCGGGAACCGGCGGACGTCGACGACCAGCTCCACCCCGGCCCCGGCCAGCCGCGCGCCGAGCGCCGTGCGGTCCTCCGGGCCGTGGCCCACGGTCAGCAGCGGCACACCGGTCCCCTACCCGGCGGGGATCCGGCATCCCCGGCCGGTCATGCTGGTCCGCCGGGCAACGGCGCCCGGCGAGGGGGGAGCGGCGTGGGGACGGCGGAGGTGCGGACGTCGCTGTGGCGGCTGCCGGCGATGCGGGCGCTGGTCGGTGCCACGGCGCTGGGGTTCGCCAGCTACTGCCTCACGCTCGCGTCACTTCCGACGTACGCGGTGACCGGGGGTGCCGGCGCCGAGACCGCCGGCGTGGTGACCGCGGTGCTCCTGGTGGTCACCATCGCCGTGCAGTCGGTGGTGCCGGCGCTGACGGAGCGGTTCGGGGTGGGCCCGGTGCTCGCGCTCGGCCTGGTGGCCCTCGGTGCGCCGTCCCCGCTGTACGTCCTGGACGACGGGCTGGCCTGGCTGTCGGCGATCTCGGTGGTGCGCGGCGTCGGCTTCGGCATCCTGACCGTGCTCGGGGCGACGCTCGCCGCCCAGGTTGCCCCGCCCGAGCGGCGCGGGGAGTCGATCGGCCTGTACGGCCTGGCGATCGCGGTGCCCAACCTGGTCGCCGTCCCCGCCGGGGTGGCCCTGGTGCTCGACGGGCACGTCGCCTGGCTGGCCTGGCTGTCCGCCTCGCCGGTGCTGGCGCTGCCGCTGGTGCCGCTGCTGGTCCGGTCGGTGCGGATGGAGTCCACCGCCGGGCGGTCGACCCGGGCGGCGGCACTGGCCGCGGTCGCCCCCTCGGTCGTCCTGCTCGTGGTCACGCTGGCCGGCGGCGGGCTGGTGACGTTCCTGCCGATCGAGCGACCCGACGGGACCCTGGCGACGGCGGCGCTGCTGGCCTTCGGCATCACCGGCGCCGTCACCCGCTGGCGGGCGGGGCTGCTCGCCGACCGGTTCGGCACCCGCCTGCTCATGCCGCTGGCGCTGGTCGCCGGTGCGGTCGGGCTGGCGGTCGTCGCGCTGGGGCTCGTGACCGCGGACGTGTGGGTGCTGGTCGGGGCGGGGGTGTTCGGCGCCGGGTTCGGGGCGGTGCAGAACCTGACCCTGGTCACGGCGTTCCTCCGCGCCGGGGAGGGCGGGGCGACGGCGGCCAGCGCCATGTGGAACGCCTCGTTCGACGCCGGCACCGCCGCCGGTGCGCTGGCGCTCGGGGTGGTCGCCGCCGGCCTCGGGTTGCCGTGGACCTACGTCGTCGTCGCGGTGGCGCTGGCGGCCACGCTGCCGGTGGCGCTGGTCGCGACGCGGCGCTGACCGGGACGGCGGACCCTGTCCCTCCCCACCGGGCCGGGTGTAGGAGAGCCCGCATGGGCGAGGCCGAGGTGCTCGAGCTGTTCCGCCGGGCGGTGACCGACGACGACGCGCAGGCGATGCGGGCCGGTCTGGAGCGGCTCCTCGGCCTGACGTCGGGGCAGGGACTGTCGGCCGAGGACGAGTACCGGGTCCGGCACCCGGAGTACGTCATGGAGATGCCGCAGTCCGGTGAGCGGATCCGCGGCCGCGACGCCATGCGGGCGGTGCAGGAGGCGTTCCCGGCGCCGCCGACCCTCCGGCTGCGCCGCGTGGTGGGCGCCGGCCGCGTGTGGGTGGTCGAGGGCGTCAACGACTACGGGGCCGACGTCTGGCACGTCGTCCTCACCCTGGAGCTGGCCGACGACGGCCGGATCGTCCGCGACACCCGGTACTACGCCCGACCGTTCGAGCCGCCGGCCTGGCGGGCGGAGTGGGTCGAACCGCTCGGCTGAGCGTGCGCCGGCGGACCGCTCGGCCGAGGGTCAGCCGGCGAAGCGGTCGGCGACGGCCTGCTGGGAGCGGATGAGCACGACCTCCTCGGCGGCTCGCAGCAACCAGACCCGCAGGCCCTCGGGGTCGTCGCGGTTGGCGTCGCGGAGCACCCCGAGCCGCAGCTGGCGGGTGCTGGCCTGGGCGCGCTGGGCCGGGGGGAGGCGGCGGCCCTCGGTGCGGGCGACCGAGGTGAGGCCGGCGCCGACGAAGACCAGCTCGCGGACGGTCGGGATGCCGGCCAGCAGCTGCTCGGCCGCGGCGGGGTCGCCCTCGGCGAGCAGTCGGACCAGGTCGTCGGCGGTGCGCCGTCCGGCGTCATGCGCATCAGTCACGGCCCCCACTGTGCCCGCCCGCCGCCGGACGCCGTCGGGAGGGGCGGGGACGGCCGGCCCCGCCCCTCCCGGCGGACGGGGGGTCGCTACGCGTCGCGGCGGGAGAAGGCGGTCGCGGCGAGGGCGAGCAGGACGGCGACCTCGGCGGCGAACACTGCGAAGCCGGCCCACGGCTCCAGCAGCAGCGGGTTGAACGTCTCCGGGGTGGCGATGCGGCCGCCGGCGTTGCCGGGCATCAGCTTCGTCGCCCACTCGCCCCAGGCGTCGGGCAGCAGCATCACCATGTTGCCGACGACGAACACCAGGCCCAGCACGATCGACAGCGCCGCGGCGGTGTGCCGGACCAGCAGCCCGACGGCGGCGGCGAGCAGCCCGAGACCGGCCATGTAGAGGCCGCTGCCGTAGAGGGCGCGCAGCACGCCGTCGTCGGTCAGCGCGACGCCGACGCCCTCGCGGGCGAGGAACCAGTTCCCGGTGAGGTAGCCGGCCAGCGCGGTGAGCGTGCCGGCCACGAACAGCGTGCCGGTGAGGACGACGGCCTTGGCGGCGAGCACGGTGCCGCGGCGCGGGGTCGCGGCCAGCGTCGCCCGGATCATCCCGGTGCCGTACTCGCTGGTGACCGCGAGTGTGCCGAGCACGATGGCGGTGACCTGGGCGAACATCATCCCCCAGGTGACGAAGGCGCCGGCCGGCTCGCCCGTGCCGCCTGCGGCGAGGTCCTCGGCGGCCAGCGCGCAGACGAGCGTGGTGAGCCCCGCGCCGAGGACGAACATCGCCACGACCGACCAGGTGGTCGACCGCACCGTCCAGAACTTGATCCACTCGGCCCGGACGCCCGCACCGAACCCCGGGTCGGCGAGGCCCTCGGTGCGGGTCCAGGCGTGGGTGCCGACGGCGGTCATCGCTGGGCTCCTGCGGGGGTCGCGGCGTACTCGACGCTCTCGGCGGTCAGGGTCATGAAGGCGTCCTCCAGCGAGGAGCGCACCAGGGAGAGCTCGTGCAGCAGCAGGCCGGCGCGGCCGATCAGCTCGCCGACCGCCGCGGCGTCGAGCCCCTGCACCCGCAGCTCACCGCCGTGCGCGGCGACGTCGAGACCGTGCCGGCGGAGCACGGTGGCGACCTCGTCGTGCTGGGGACTGCGCACCCGCACGTGGGAGGCGGCGTGCTCGGCGATGAAGTCCGCCGTCGAGCAGTCGGCCAGCACCCGCCCGCGGCCGATCACCAGCAGGTGGTCGGCGGTCTGCGCCATCTCCGCCATGAGGTGGCTGGAGACGAACACGGTGCGGCCCTCGGCGGCGAGGTCGCGGGCCAGGGTGCGCACCCAGCGGATGCCCTCGGGGTCCAGTCCGTTGACCGGCTCGTCGAGGACGACGACCGGCGGGTCACCCAGCAGCGCCGCGGCGATGCCCAGCCGCTGGCCCATGCCGAGGGAGAAGCGGCCGACCCGCTGCCCGGCCACGGCGGTGAGGCCGACCAGGTCGAGCACCTCGTCGACGCGGGCCGACGGGATGCCGTTGCTCACGGCCAGCCAGCGCAGGTGGTCGCGGGCGGAGCGTCCCGGGTGCAGCGCCCGGGCCTCCAGGAGGGCGCCCACCTCGCGCAGCGGTGCGGGCGAGTCGGCGTAGCGGCGGCCGTTGACGGTGACCGTGCCGGAGGTGGGCCGGTCCAGGCCCAGGACCATCCGCATGGTCGTCGACTTGCCGGCGCCGTTGGGGCCGAGGAAGCCGGTCACCCGGCCGGGCTCGACGGTGAAGGAGACGGCGTCGACGGCGGTCCGGGTGCCGTAGGTCTTGGTGAGCCGGTGGGCGGTGATCATGCGGTCACCGGGTGGGGGAGGTCGCGGAGGTCATGCCGTCGAGGCTGTCGGGCGCGCGCGCCGGCGGACATCCGGGAGCGCCCTGAACCGACCCTGAACGGTCCCCGATCGTCCGGGGCGAGGTCGGCGATCCCGCGGGTTGCCCTGGCGCGGCGCGTGCGGGATCGGCGGTCTCGAGGCAGGTGGGCGCCTCAGGCCGTGCGGGGCAGCTCCGCGGTGGGGTGGAGCAGCCGGTGCAGCTCGCGCGCGGCCTCCCGCCCGGCCCGGTTGGCGCCCACGGTGCTGGCCGAGGGGCCGTAGCCGACCAGGTGGACGCGGGGCTCGGCCGCGACGTGCGTGCCCGCCATCCGGATGCCTCCGCCCGGCCCGCGCAGGTGCAGCGGCGCGAGGTGGCCCAGCGCGGCACGGAAGCCGGTGGCCCACAGGATCGCGTCGGCCCGCACGGACCGGCCGTCGTCCCAGGCGACGCCGTCCTCGGTGAGCCGGTCGAACACCGGCAGCCGGTCGAGGACGCCGCGCTCCCGGGCCTCCCGGACCCACGGGGTGACCACGAGCCCGGTGACGCCGACGACGCTGCCCGGGGAGCGGCCCTCGCGGACGGCGTCGGCCACGAGAGCGACCGCGGCCCGGCCCGCCTCGGGGCCGAACGCCTCCTCCCGCCACACCGGCGGCCGGCGCGTGACCCAGGTGGTGTCGGCGACCTCGGCGATCTCGCCCAGCAGCTGCACCGCCGACGCGCCACCGCCCACCACGACCACCGACTGCCCGGTGAACTCCTCGGCGCCGCGGTAGTCGACCGGGTGCAGCTGGCGGCCGCGGAACAGGTCCTGGCCGGGGTAGCGCGGCACGAACGGGCGGGTCCAGGTGCCGGTGGCGTTGACGACGGCGCGGGCGCTCCAGTCCCCGTCGTCGGTCTGCACCAGGAACCGGTCGTCGTCGGTCCGGCGGACGGCGCGGACGCGCACCGGTCGGTGCACCGGCAGCCCGAACCGCCGCTCGTAGTCGGCGAAGTAGGCCGGCACCGCCTCGGCGACCGGGACGTCGTCGGCTGCGGCCGGGAAGGGCAGACCGGGCAGGTCGTGCACGTGGTGGGTGCGCGCGAGGGTGAGCGACGGCCATCGGTGCTGCCACGCGCCACCGGCACCGGCGTCGGCATCGAGGACGACGAAGCCCGGGCCGGGCGGGAAGCCGAGCCGCGCGAGGTGGTACGCGGTGCTCAAGCCGGCCTGGCCGGCGCCGATGACCACGACCTCCACGTCCCTGTCCACGGAGGGACAACGGCGGGAGGTCCTGCCCGCTTCCGCGTCAGCCCGGCCGCGTGAGGGTGAGCCGGGTCAGCTCGGCGCCGGTGAGGGTGACGGCCTGCGGGTCGTACCCGAAGCGCAGCGTCACCTCGCCCAGCCGTGCCTCGACCAGGGTCGCCGGGCGCTCGGGCGAGCCGTCGGCGGGGCGGTACCACCACCGCTCGGCCAGC
The DNA here is from genome assembly GCF_054049935.1 of Geodermatophilus sp. SYSU D00742. Lineage (NCBI taxonomy): Bacteria > Bacillati > Actinomycetota > Actinomycetes > Geodermatophilales > Geodermatophilaceae > Geodermatophilus > Geodermatophilus sp. SYSU D00742. The sequence continues at coordinate 57,609 of NZ_JBJGYJ010000024.1, read as the reverse complement.
AGCGGCAGCCCGCGGCGGCGCAGGAAGCCGGTCGCCTGCTCGCGGTCGGGGAACTCCTGCAGCGGAGCGCCGAAGAGGGCGTGGGCCACGCACGCGTCGCCGCCTCCGCGGCGCGCGGTGGTCAGGTAGCCCACGAGTTCGCCGTCCTCGCGGCGGTGGACCGGCTCCAGCTCCTCGGTCGGGGTCATGGCCCGACGGTAGGGAGCCCGGCAAGCGGGTTCCGGCATCTTGCGGATCCCTTGCGGTTCCCCGGCGGTGAGCCTGCGGCCGGCCCGCCAGAGTCGTTCCTGTCGCCGGACACGGCGGCGGAGCACGGAGGAGGAGTCACCGTGGAGGTGCTGGGTGATCGACGACGGCAGGTCGGCCGACGCGACCGGCGACCCGGACCCCGCCTCCGGCACCACGCAGCGCGGCCGGACCGCGCGCTGAGCCGGCCCTCCGGGGCCTGACCGACAGCCGGCGTCTCCATCGCACGGGGGGACGGAGCCGCCGGCAGCACGACCGACGACGTCGCGGGGGACGCCGTCGTCGGGCGCGACCGATGACGCCGTGGGGGACGGCGGGGTCGGACAGCACGACCGGGCGCCACCGCGGGGGAACGGTGGCGCCGGGGCAGGACGACCGGGGCGCCGTGGGGGAACGGCGGCACCGGTCGAGGGGGAACGCACGGGGCCGGTCGCGGGACACCGCGACCGGCCCCGCCGCTCTATGCGGAGGCGGTGTCAACGGGGCGGGGTCGGTCCGCCACTCTGCGCGAGCACCGGATACCCGTTACGTTCATTCGGTGACTGTGGGTGAGGGGACGCGGCGTTCGGGCAGCGCACCGGCGCGCACCCGCAGGAGCGGGCGACCGCTGGACCCGGCGCGGGACGAGGCGATCGCCGCGGCCGTCCTGCAGGTGCTGGCACGCGACGGCTACTCCGGCCTGACCATGGACGCCGTGGCCCTCGCGGCCGGTGTGGGGAAGGCCACCATCTACCGGCGGTGGTCCAGCAAGGCCGAGCTGCTCCTCGGCGTCCTCGACCTCGCGGTGGGCGACGAGCTGCCCGCCCCCGACACCGGGAACCTGCGCGACGACCTGGTGGCGCTGCTGACCACCACGCTCGAGCTGATGGCCGGCCCGAGCGGGCAGGCGACCCGCAGCCTGTTCGGTGCCGTCGTCGGTGACCCGGTGCTCGCCGAGGCCTACCGGCGGGGTCCGCTGAGCTCCTGGTCCACGGCCCTGGCCGGCGTGCTCGACCGGGCCGTGCGCCGCGGCGAGATCACCGCGGCGGCCGCGGTGTCGTCGGCGGCGGAGGTCGGGCCCGCCGTCCTGACCGTGCGGTGGCTGGTCACCGGCGGCCCGCTGGACGCCGGAGTCGTGACAGAGCTGGTCGACGACGCGATGATGCCGCTGCTGCGCAGCCGGTGACGCGTTTCGGCCGGGTCGGATCGGGGCAGCGGGCAGGGCCACGACACGGGAGGCCGGGTGAACCTCGAGAAGGTCGTCTTCGGCTTCTTCGTCGTGCTCGCGGCCACCCTCAACTTCGGGTTCTTCATCGGGGACATCGACGACCCGGCGCTGCACAACCCCTACGAGCTGTTCGCCGCGGTGGTGGTCAACCTCATCGCCACGGTCCTGAAGTTCGGTGACCGCACGCAGATCGGCGCGGTGCACCTGGCCACCAGCCTGGTCGCCGACCTGCAGCTCATCGGCGCCACCCTGATGTTCGGCTACGCCGAGTACGTCTCGTCGGCCGGCATGACCCCGTCCTGGACGGCGAGCGTGGTGTCCCTGTCGGGCGGCGCGCTCCTGGCCAACATCGTCTCCGTCGTCCTGCTCGTCGTGGAGACGGTGTCCTTCCACCGCGGGTGACCGGAGGTCGTCGTGGGCAACCCCCTGCTCACCTTCTGGCGCAACGTCTTCGGCCGGGAGGAGGACGACGACCGGCGCCGGCGGCGGAACTCCCTGCGGGTGGCCGCCTCGTCCGCGGTCGAGGCCTCGGAGACGATCTTCCTGGTCATGCGGCGGATGCGCGCGCCGCTGATCGTGCTCATCGGCATCTTCGCGGTGAGCGTGCTGGGGTTGACGCTCATCCCGGGGCAGGACGCCGAGGGGGACCCGTACCGGATGGGCTTCTTCGACGCCTTCTACGTCATGAGCTACACGGCCTCGACGATCGGCTTCGGTGAGATCCCGTACCCCTTCACCTACAACCAGCGGATGTGGGTGACCATCTCCATCTACCTGGCGGTCATCGGTTGGGCCTACGCCATCGGGTCGCTGCTGGCGCTGGTGCAGGACCGCGCGTTCCGCTCGGCCCTGGCCCTGCAGCACTTCACCCGCAAGGTGGCCCGGCTGCGCGAGCCGTTCCTGCTGATCGCCGGGTACGGGCGCGCCGGCGAGCTGCTCGGGAGGTCCATCGACGCGCTGGGCCGGCGGTTCGTCGTCCTCGACGTCTCCTCCCAGCGGATCGATGACCTGGAGCTCGCCCCGCTGCACGCCGACGTCCCGGCCCTGGCCGCCGACGCCCGCGACCCCGGCCACCTCGGCGTCGCCGGGCTGGACCACCCGTGCTGCGAGGCCGTCGTCGCGCTCACCGACGACGAGGAGGCCAACCTCACCGTGGTCATGGCCGCCGCGCTGCTGCGGCCCGAGCTGCCGGTCATCGCCCGCGCCACCTCCGAGGCGATGGCCGACCGCATGCGGGCGTTCGGCGACCCCAGCGTGGTCGACCCCTTCGACCGGTTCGGCGACCACCTGCGGCTGGCGCTCAGCGCGCCGGCCTCGTACCAGCTGCTCACCTGGCTGGAGAGCGGGCCCGGTGCGCCGCTGCCCGAGCGGGGGACGCCCCCGCGGTCCGGCCGCTGGGTGGTCTGCGGGTACGGCCGGCTCGGTCGCGAGCTCACCGCCGACCTGCGGGCGGAGGGGATCGGGGTCACCGTCATCGAGCCGAACCCGACCGGTCCCGAGGACGCCGACATCGTCGTGGGTGACGGCTCCGAGCCCGAGGTGCTCGAGCAGGTGGACCTCGCGCACGCGGTCGGGTTCGTCGCCGGCACGGACAACGACACCGCCAACCTGTCGCTGGTGGCCACCGCCCGGCGCATCAACCCGCGGCTGTTCGTCGCCGCCCGGCAGAACCGGCCCGAGAGCGCGCCGCTGTTCGCCGCGATGGACCTGGACGCCCGGCTGGTGCCCACCGAGGTGATCGCGCACGAGGTCTACGCCCAGCTGTCCACCCCGCTGCTGTGGCGGTTCATCCGGGAGATCCCGGCCCGCGGCGACGCGTGGGCGGCCGACCTGGTGGACCGGCTCACGAACCTCTGCGGCTCGGAGTTGCAGGTGCTGTGGAAGGTCCGGCTGACCCCGCACGAGGCACCGGCCCTGCGGGGCCGGCTGTCCTCCGGGGAGGTCCGGCTCGGCGACCTGCTGCGCAACCCGGAGAACAGGGACGAACGGCTGCACACCCTGGTGCTGCTGGTCCTCCGCGGCGGGGAGGCGGTGCTCGCGCCGGACGACGACCTGGTGCTGCGCGCCGGGGACGAGCTGCTGCTGGCCGGATGGGCGGCCGCGCGCCGGGCGCTGGGCAGGATCCTGCTGGTCGACTCGGTGCTGGAGTACGTGGTGTCGGGACGCCGGGTGCCCTCGAGCTGGGTCTGGCGCAAGCTCAGCCGGAGTGCGGACTCGGCGGAGGCGCCCGTGCGCCGGCCACCGACCCGGACGGGGGTGTAGTCGCTCGACCACCTCCGATGACCCGTGGCCCGGCTGGATGCGCTCCACCTGGGGTGGTCCGGCCCGATCGGGGTGTCCGCGCTGTCCACCATGACGGCGGCCGCAGCGTGGTCACCGCCCGGCCGACCCTCCTGCTGGAGGACGGCCGCCCCATCCCCCGAGCGCTCGACCGCCACGGGCACCATGAGCGAGCTGCGCCAGGCGATCCGCGCCTTCGGCTCCGGCGATCCGTCCTCGGTGGCCGCGGTCGTCCTCGGGACCGACGGGTCCACGAGCGTCGTCACCACCCGACGGGTGGGCGGCCGATCAGCGCTCGACGGCGCCATGGGAGGGACCTGGACGCAGCAGGGACCGGGCCAGGACGCAGGTGCTGCACCTGCAGGGAGAGCCGACCAGCGCCGGGCGCCGAGCCCGCCTCACCGGACCGGTGGCGGGACCTGTGACACGGGGGCGGCAGGGGTGTAGCCGCGTCGCTCCCGATGGGAGTAGAGCTCCAGCCGGTCCGGTAGCCGGTGCCCACCCGGGCACGTCAGGGTGCTCACGTCTCCCACGTAGACGGGTGACCGCAGCCGGCTGTGGAAGTGGACGCCGGCCTGCTGCACCAGCCGGCGATCGCACCGCGGGCAGCGCAGGTTGCGCGAGGACTCGACCCAGACCTTCTGCATGGGGCGACGTTGCGGTGCGGGCGCTCGCCGCCGGAAGTCTGCGGCCGGTGTGTCGCGTCCACCGTCATGAGGACTCCATGCCCGAGCGTGCTCCATGACGATCCCTTGACGGTTCGTCCCGGTCCGCGTCGTCCCTCGTTCCAGCGGGTCGTGCGCCCGGCATCGTCCCCGCGACGACCACCAGGCGGAGGACATCCGGATGTGCTGCTCACGAAGTGCCCACACCGACCGGGAGTACCAGCCTCCATCGCCCATGAGTAGTAACCCATGCCACGGTTTCACCGCTGGCCGTCTCGACGGCATGGCACGCGGCCCAGCTGCCCGGCAGGGCGAGGACGCTGCTCTTGCGTGCGAGGTGCAAGCCCGGGCTCCGCCCGCAATCTCAGGTAGTCGTCGACAGTCGGCGTGCCGGGGAGCAGCACGTATCCCTCTGGCATGTCGGGCACGACCCCACGATGTCAGTCACGACCAGACGGACGGCGCGTAGCCCGGAAACCGCCCTCGGAGCGAGACGACGAGTCGCCTGGCATTTTGGTTCCGATCATCCAGGTTTGAATCTTCGCGGCGGAGCGACCGGTCGGAGCCGGTCATCACCCCCCGAGCCTGAGCCCCTGCTCCCGGAGCTGGGCAAGGAACGGCCTGGTCTGCTGCCAGAGGAGCGACACCGCGGTGCTGAGCGCATCGCCCCGCCGCAGGGCATGAGCGCGCATCGACTCGTCCGCGATGAGTGCGGGTAGCACGGTGTTGCAGATGTACCGCCGACGGTTCGCGGCGGGCGGGTGCGACCCCCACTCGACCCTGTTCTCGTCGCCGGAGCTCAATAGCGCGCGCCCCCGCTCGAACATCTCCATTGCGGTGAAGAACGCAACGACCCCCGCGAACCGTACCGAGTAGTCGTCGTACCTGTTCGCGCTGAGTGATCGCATGGCGAGGGCCACGCCGTGGGCGTCGGCGTAGTACTCCTGCGTCCAGTCGTACTCGAGCTCCTCCGCATCGACCCCGTGCAGACCCTTCACGGGGGTTTGCGGATCGTCGAAATGTCCCTCGAACACGTGCCCGTACTCGTGCCCGAAGATGAACATCTCCATCGCGAGGTACAGGTCGTTGGCAATGGCGTTGTGCGGCCACGCCACCGCGTCGTTCGGGATGTTCAGCATCGTCAACGCGCCACGACTCGCGTACTTCACCAGCAGGTCGGCGAACCGCTCCATGGCACAGGACTCCGCGGCGACCTTCGCGGCGATGCTGTCCCGGTCGTCCAAAATACGGGACCTGTGGTTTTCGGGGTCAGTCTGCATCGGCATGGCCAGGGCGATGGCGCCGCACAACTGCTTCAGGAACGACAGGAGATCCGCGTAGAAGAAGATGACGCACTGGTCCGAGCCGGGCGCCCTCATCGTGACGGCATTGAGTTCCCCACGCGGCAGGGTCGCGACGAGGGGCCACTTCGGGAGCTGTTGGTTCCTGAAGACGCCGTGCGCGGTGAAGTACACGACCTCGGCGATGTCCAGCATCTCCGCGTAGCGCTCGGGATGCTCGTACCGCGAGCAGTTCGACGAGGTCTCCCGGGTCCGAGCGACGTACTCCGTGACCATCGCCTCGAATTCCGCGTCGGTCTGCACCCAGCGTTGACCCCGTTGACCCATGAGCGTTCGCACGAACGACTCGCTGTAGTAGTACTCCTTGCGCGGCAACGGAATACCGTGCAGCGCGTACTCGTGGCGCTGTATGGCCTCCGCGAACCGTGCCGCAGCATCTGTCACCGCGGATCCCCCATCAAGTCGACGGCCGGGCCGGCTCGTCGGGGCCATCGACTTGTGGAACCAGCGTCGCCACGTCGCCGCCGACTTGACCTTCGACCGCCTTCTTGACATCACTGACGCCCTGCCCCAGCAGCTGACCGGAGAGCCCGGTCACGATCTCGGACACCTGGCCGAACATCCCCTTGGGCTCCCGGACCTCGATCTTTAGGGATCCGTCGACCGCGATCATGACGACGAGACCGTACGCGACGTCCGTGGTGCGGTAGATCATCCGAGCCGCGCCGGGGCGCAGGTCGACGATCTGGCCTCCCTTGCGCCGGTCGAGCAGGTACACGAGGGTCGCCACGGCCATGGTCGTGCCGATGATCGAGAACGTCAGCATCGTGACGGGCTCGAAGCCCCGTCCCGGGATCCTCTCGACGGCGACGTCGTGCTGTCGAGCCAAGTCCAGCAGCGTATCGACCTCGTCCGGGCGGACCACGACGATCTCGACCGCGTCCTCGGGGTCGTCCGTGCGCCCCATGGAGTTCCTCCAGAGCGGGAAGGGGGGCCATTATACTTCGGACACCCGCGTGTGGGGACGCCGTGAACCAGCAGACGTTCGATCAGCTCGTCGAGCGGGTGGACCCGCTCCGGGCCGGCAGCGCGCGGATGACCGGGCTGATCGTCTTCAACGACGGATTTGGTTCCGATGGTCTATCCCCGACGGCGCGCATCGCACACGTGTCGAGTGCAGATGGCCGCGCGGGTGAATGGCCTCTCCTGGGGCACTCTGGAGGCACACGAGGACGTGAAACGCCCATGAATGGCGCCAACGGCCGGCCGGTGAACGGCCAGCTTAGACCCCTTTGGCGCCGCCAGTGCTGGTAACGGGCTTGGTCCGGCTAACAGCCCGCTCACCGGCAAGATCGCGGCACTGCGTCATGGAAGGGCCGATGAGCGTCACGCAAGGCCATCCCGGCGAAGCCTCGGAAGGTGTCACTCGACAGACTCCCCCGTGTGTCTCGCATCCGCGAAGCAATCGACGGAGCGGGCGTCTTTCACTCAGGGGTACTACTCGGCGAAGTCGCTGTGCCGGAGAAGGGAGGCGGGCCCGACACTGGCGAGCTATACCCACACTGGCGTGAGGGCGCTCCACCAGTCGCGTGCTGCCAAAAAGCCAGCGCGAAAACTCAATTTCGTCGGAACGCACGACCAATCGGCTTGGATTATTACCCGGGACTTAGAAGTCGTGGACCGATCACTCGACGTAGGGATCCTGAGGTTGCTGGCCACCTTCGACGGGCTTTGTCCTCGGCTCAACGGTCATGCGCTGCCTGGGCGGGCTCGGCTCAATCAGCTGTGCAGTCTCTACCTTCACGACGGCATGTTGGAGTAGCCCTAAAGCCGCCTTCAGAGACACGGCGTCCGACTCGTCCCTGGTTCCCCACCAGGGACTAGGGACGGGAGGTCGACTTTGCGCACCTAGGCGTCCACACTCCTCGCTTCCCCACAACCGGCCCTGTTCCGGCTGCCGCCGGTCGGGGGAAGGGTCGGCCGAAGGCCGATCCCGCAGGGACGCGTCAGCGCCCTTCCCGCGACCAAGGCAGCTGGCACGCTGATGGGGAGGTGGGAAGCGTCCGATCCGGCGGTGGCGGCCCCCATCGCCTCGAGCGCGAAGGTCTCGCTCGTAGCCGCGGTGCGCGCGTCGACGGCGCTATTCTTCGATCATGTCATCCGCCGAGCAGCAGCTCGAGGTCCTGGACCTCGTTGTCGGCGCTGACGGCTCCGGTGTCATCGACGCGACTCAACTCGCTCGTCTGGGCGTCAAGCCCGGCACTCATCTCAACGTGGTGCCTGTCGGACGGACTCCGGCGGCGGAGCGCCGCCGCTCTGTGCGCGGAGCCCTGGCCGGCTCGGGGCCAGCCCCGAGCCCGGACGACCTCGAGGCCGCTAGTTCCACCGCTGCCCGGGACTCGGCCGATCGCTACCGCGACGGCGGTGCCTGGGACATGACGACCCGGTGAGGGTTGTCGCCGACACCCACGCGCTGGTCTGGTACCTGCTCGACGACCCGGATCGCAGGCTCTCCCCGGCTGCGCTCGCCGCGCTGGAGGACGCGGAGTCGACCGACGGCATCTCCGTCTCCGTCGCCTCGGTCGTCGACCTCTGGTACGTCGTCCGCACGCGCGGAACTCTTACCGACGATCAGCTGGGCCAGGTCGTAGGGCTGCTACGCGACCCCGAGTCCGCGCTCGAGGCCGAGTCGATCACGCTCGACGTCACGGCGGCCTTTCGGCAGATCCCCCGCGATGCGCTGGGCGACCCGTGGGACCGCTTCATCGCCGCGACGGCGATGGCCCTCGGCCTGCCTCTGGTCACGCGTGACCGGCGCATCACCGAGCTGGGGTTGGTGGAGACGATCTGGTAGCTCGGCGCGCCTCGATCAGCGAGCACCTGCGGGTGTGGCAGCGCCAGGGGGCCGTCCTGCGCCTGGTCCCTCGATCGCCACACGGGGACGTTCTCGATGAGTTTTCGATGGCCTCGCAAGGACAGCGACCATCCCGGAGAGAGGACGTCGGGTAAACCTACAGGTTAGAGACCTGAAGTCGGTGAGAAAGTGCGCCATCAGGGACTCGAACCCCGAACCCGCTGATTAAGAGTCAGCTGCTCTGCCAATTGAGCTAATGGCGCGTGTCGCGCGGCTGGACCGGCAACGAGGGGAAACGATACCAGCGCCGTCCGGGGTGCTGACGGGGTGGTCCACAGGCGCAGCGTCCACCCCTGTCCCGGATCTTCCGTGGACACTGGTGGACCGGCGCCGGTGGCCCGTGCGGGCACGGCCACCCACGACCCGGGAGGGACACGCATGCGAGGGACGGCTGCACTGGTCACGGCAGGGGCGCTGGTCCTGCTGGCCGGCTGCCAGGGTGGCGGGGGCGACGGCGGCGACGGCGGGGCGGCCGCCGCGCCGACCTCCGAGGCGCCCCCGGCCTCGGTGGAGGTGGCGCCGGCCGACGGCTCGGTCGACGTCTCGCCGACCGTCCCCCTGGAGATCTCCGTCACCAACGGGGAGCTGACCGACGTCACCGTCGTCGACGGCGCGGGCACCGCGTTGACCGGGGTGGTGACCGACTCCCCGGACGACCCGGCCACCGACCTCTGGACGCCGGACACCCCGCTGGCCTACGGCACCAGCTACACCCTCACCGCCACCGCGGAGGGGGAGGACGCGGAGGCGGTCGAGGCCGCGACGACGTTCACCACGGTCACCCCGGCGACCCTCTCGACGCCGTCCATCGGCCCCCTGGACGGCCAGACGGTGGGCGTCGGCATGCCGATCCGCGTCTGGTTCGACGACCCGGTCGTCGACAAGGCCGCCGTCGAGAGCCACCTGCGGGTGACCAGTTCCACGCCCACCGACGGGGTGTGGAACTGGTTCAGCGACACCGAGGTGCACTTCCGTCCGTCGCAGTACTGGCCGGAGAACATCCAGGTCACGCTCGAGGCCGACCTGTACGGGGTCGGCTTCGGCGACGGCGTGTGGGGGGAGAAGGACCGCACGGTGGCCTTCTCCATCGGTGAGCGGCACGTCTCGATCGCCGACGCGTCCACGCACACGATGGAGGTCTACGACGGCGACCAGCTCGTGCAGACCTGGCCGATGAGCGCGGGCAGTCCGGACAACCCCAGCTACAACGGCCCGCACGTGGTCACCGAGATGAACCGGGACCGGGTCATGGACTCCAGCACCTACGGCGTCCCGGTCGACAGCCCGGAGGGCTACCGGACCCCCGTGGAGTACGCCGTCCGCATCTCCGACAGCGGCGAGTTCGTGCACGCCGCGCCCTGGTCGGTGGCCCAGCAGGGCCGGGAGAACGTCTCGCACGGCTGCATCAACCTCAGCACCGAGCGGGCGGCGTGGTTCTTCGACTTCACCCAGCCGGGCGACGTCGTCGAGATCCGCGGCTCCAGCGCGGGCACGCTCCGCTCGGACATCTACGACTGGACGATCCCGTGGGAGGAGTGGCAGGCCGGCAGCGCGCTCCGGTGAGCCGACGGGCCGTCGTCCAGGCGTTTCGGGAGCTGTGGCGCGGCTATTGATCACCCGGTTCCCGAGCTGAGGAGAGTGCCGTGGACACCTGGGTGATCGTGCTCATCGTCGTGGTCGCGGTGGTGCTGCTGGCGCTGCTGGCGCTCGCGCTGGCCAAGCGCAACCGGATCAACGGCGCGAAGAAGCGTGAGCAGGCGCGCGAGCACCTGCAGGAGGCGCAGCTGCGCGGGGCGCAGGCGGAGAAGGAGCGGGCCGCCGCCGAGGAGCAGGCCGCCCGCGCCCGCCGGGAGCGCGCCGAGGTGGAGGAGCGGACGCGGCTGGCCGAGCAGGAGGCCCAGCAGCGCGCCGCCCAGGCCCAGGAGCACGCCTCGGCCGCCGACCAGCTGCGCGCCAAGGCCGAGAAGCTCGCCCCCGGCCTGGCCGACCACCAGCGCGACCGCACCGCCCGGCACGCCGCCGGCCCCGACCAGCCCAGCGGCGGCGCCACCCGCCGCTGAGTTCCGCGCCCCTCGGCGGTCTGACTCCCGAGGGGCGCGGTGCGCGCCCTGACCGACCCATCGGAGGGGCGCCATGACCGATCTGCTCGCCATCGGCACGCGCAAGGGCCTGTGGCTGGCCCGCAGCGACGACGACCGCCGCACCTGGACGCTCGGGGAGCCCCACCTGCTCGCCCAGGAGGTCGCGGCGGTGTCGATCGACACCCGCCGGTCGCGGCCGCGCGTGCTCGCGGGCATCCAGTACGGGCACTGGGGCCCGACCGTCATGTGGTCCGACGACCTCGGGAGCAGCTGGCAGGAGACCGACTCCGGGGCCATCCGCTTCCCGGAGGACACCGGCGCCGCACTGGCCCGGGTCTGGCAGTTGCGGCCGGACTCCGCCGGGCGCCCCGACGTGGTCTGGGCCGGCTGCGAGCCGCACTCCCTGTGGCGCAGCAGCGACGGCGGCTGCAGTTTCGAGCTGGTCCGCGGGTTGTGGGACCACCCGCACCGGCCCACCTGGGAGCCCGGCGGTGGCGGCGCGGCGGTGCACACGATCCTGCCCGACCCCGTCTCTGACCGGGTCGTGCTGGCCATGAGCGCCGGCGGGGTCTACGTCAGCGAGGACGGCGGCACCAGCTGGACGCCGCGCAACAGCGGCATCAGCGCCGTGTTCCTGCCCGAGCCGGCGCCCGAGTACGGCCAGTGCGTGCACAAGGTCGCCGTCGACGCGGGGGACCCCGACCGCATGTACGCGCAGAACCACTTCGGCGTCTTCCGCACCGACGACGCCGGGAAGGCGTGGACGTCGATCGCCGACGGTCTGCCCGCCGACTTCGGCTTCCCGATCGTGGCCTCCCCGTCCACCCCGGGGACGGCGTGGGTGGTACCGCTGGTCGCCGACATGCAGCGGGTGCCGCCGGGTGGGCGGCTGCGGGTGCACCGGACCCGCGACGCGGGGGAGACCTGGACCGAGCTCGGCGCCGGGTTGCCCGACGGGTTCTGGTCCGCGGTGATGCGTGACGCGTTCTGTGCCGACGACACCGATCCGACCGGCATCTACGTGGGCACCCGGGACGGGTGCGTCTACGCCAGCGCGGACGAGGGGGAGTCGTTCCAGCTGGTGGCCGACCACCTGCCCGACGTCCTCGTCGTGCGCGCGGCCCGGATCTGACGATGTCCGTGGAGGTGGTGCTGCCCGGCGTCCTGGCCGACCTCGCCGGCGGCGCCCGGCACCTGCAGGTGGACCCGGGCGGCGGCACGCTGGGCTGCCTGCTCGACACGCTGGACGCCGAGCACCCCCGGCTCGCCCGCCGCATCCGCGACGAGTCGGGCGCGCTGCGGCGGTTCGTCAACGTCTACGTGGACGGCGACGACGTCCGGTTCAGCGGAGGGGTGGAGACGGCGGTGCCGGACGGCGCCGTCGTCCAGGTGCTGCCGTCGGTGGCCGGGGGCTGAGCCGGCTCAGAGCTCGGCGAGGGTGGCGCACTCCGCGCACAGCTGCGAGCTCTCGTAGCCCTCAGGAGGCCACACCGTCTGCTCGTCGACGGCGACGTAGGCGCCGCACAGCGCCTTGCGGCTGCGGCCGTTCACCCGGCCGATGGTCGCGTGCGCCGGGCCGATCTGCCGGGGCTGGAGGCCCTCTGCGGTGCCCACCGAGCCGACCATCACGACGGCGTGAGCGGTCCCGTAGGAGTAGGCGAGAGTCATGCCCCCAGGGTCGCCAGACCGCTGCGGCGGGCGAGGGAACCGGACCGCGCGTGTTCGCCGCACGCGCCCCAGCCGTCCCACGCGGCACGCGGCGGCGGGCGGCGTCGCGGGTGCGCCGCCGAGCCGCCGGCGATCCGTGCCGCAGACGCGGAGAGGCCCCGGTCGGCTGCCGACCGGGGCCTCTCCTCCGTGGGGTGAGTGACGGGGCTCGAACCCGCGACACCCAGGATCACAACCTGGTGCTCTACCAGCTGAGCTACACCCACCACGTCACCCGGCCGGCCGCTGGCGAGAGCGGTTCGGCCGGGGAACCGGAGCAACGATACCCGGCGGCTCAGATCCCCGACGCGGCGGGTGGCGTGCCGGGCGCGCCGGCCTCCTCGGCGGCGAAGATCGCCGCGAAGTCCTCCGTCACCTGGGCGGAGGCGGCCTGCGCCTCGGACGTCGAGGGCCCGGGGCCGTCGACGAACAGCGTCCGGCGGTAGTAGGCCAGTTCGCGCACCGACTCGATGATGTCGGCCAGCGCGCGGTGGGCAAGCCCCTTCTGCGGCTGGGCGAAGTACACCCGCGGGAACCAGCGGCGGGCCAGCTCCTTGATCGAGGAGACGTCGATCATCCGGTAGTGCAGGTGGTCGTCGAGCTCCGGCATGTCGCGGGCGAGGAAGCCCCGGTCGGTGCCGATCGAGTTCCCGCACAGCGGCGCGGTCCGCCGCTCGGGCACGAAACGCTTCACGTAGGCCAGCAGCTGCTGCTCGGCCTCGGCGACGGTGAGCGTCGCGGCCCGGACGGCGTCGGTGAGGCCGGACTTGGCGTGCATCTCGGTGACGACGTCGGCCATGCCCTCGAGGTCGGCGTCGGGCGCCGAGATGACGAGGTCCAGCCCCGGGTCCAGCACGTTGAGGTCGGAGTCGGTGACGAGCACCGCGACCTCGATGAGCTTGTCCCGGGTGAGGTCCAACCCGGTCATCTCGCAGTCGATCCAGACCAGGTGTCCCGCGCTCTCCGCCACGTCCGACGACCCTACGTCCCGTCCGCCACGGCCGCCCCGCGTGTGCGCCGTCTACCGCATCCGGCACACCGGTGCCACTCGAAGGGCGGGGAACCGGGGAGGTCCGCCACTAGGCTCGGCCGGGTCCCGCCCCGAGCCCAGGAGTACCGCCGTGCCCGCAGCCCCAGCACCCGTCGCGACCGAGCGGCCGGTCCCGCCGGCGCCGGGTTCGCTGCCCGCCGCGCTGCGCCACCCGGTCATCGCGCTGCGCTGGCTGTGGCTGGCCTACACGACCTCCGGGCGCCCGGGCCGACCGACCTCGCAGCAGGAGCTGCGCTGGATCTACACCGCCTGGCTCGGCGCCTTCCTGCTGAAGATGCTCGGCTCCTCGTGGGACGTCTCCTGGCACTTCCGCTGGCTGCGCGACGACCTCGCCCCGCCGCACCTGCTCAACTCCGCGGGCACCGCCGTCGTCGTCGCGCTCGTGGTGTTCCACAGCTACAGCGGCTACGGCGTCGACCGGCGCGCGCTGCGGCTCATGCAGGTGGGCATCGCCACGTTCCTGGTCGCCATCCCGATCGACATCGTCAACCACCGCGTCAACGGCCTGGACATCACCAGCTGGAGCCCCAGCCACGCCCTGCTCTACATCGGGACGGCGGTCATGCTGGCCGGTGCGATCCGCGGCTGGTGGCTGTACGCCGCGCCGGGGCGGGTCCGTGACCTCGTGTCGCTAGGGCTGTGGCTGTTCTTCGTCGAGAACGTCGTCTTCCCCAACCAGCACCAGGAGTACGGCGTCCTGTCGCTGGCGGCGTACGACGCGGGCCGGACGACGGCGGAGCCGCAGCTGCTGGACTTCGCCGCCTCGCAGGGGCAGACGCCGGCGATGTTCATGCTGCCGGTGCCCGCGTGGGTGCACCCGGCGTGGATGCTCTGCGCCGGCCTGCTGGCCCTCGTCGTGGCCCGCGAGCTGGTCGGGCTGCGCTGGACCGCCACCGTCGTCGCCGCCACCTACCTGGCCTACCGCGCGGTCATGTGGCTGGGCCTGGTCGCGATGGACTTCCCGCCGTCGGTGCTGCCCCTCGTGCTCGTCGCGGGCGCGGTGGCGATCGACCTCGCGGTCACCTGGCGGGTGCCGGGGTGGCTGGCCGCGCCGGTGGTCACCGCCGTCTTCTACGTCGTCGGTGCGGCGCAGGACGCGATCGGCTTCCTGCCGCCGTGGGACCGGACGTGGTGGTCGGTGCTGCTGGTCGGCACCGCGTTCACCGCGCTCTGGACGACGGTCGACGTCGTGGCCCGCAGCCGCTGGCTGGCCGCCTGGGCGCAGCCGGTGCCGGCCGCTGCCGAGGTCGACGTCCTCGTCGGCGCGTCCGGCGGCGCGTCGACCCGCTGAGGGCTGCGGTCCGGGCCGTCACATGACGTAACGTTCCCATAACGACTCTGCCGGAGGCGGGGTCCGCCCCGTCGTGGCCGGCCCCGCCGAGCGCGGCCCTGGCGCCGCCCCCATCCCACCCGACCCGCCCCGGAGGACGACGTGCTGCCCCTCACCCCCATGCCGCTGCAGACGGCGGGTGAGCGGGCGCTGTTCGAGGAACTGGCCCGCTGGGACACCGGCGGGGCGGTCCGCGGCGCGGTGGTCGCGTCCGTCCCGGTGGTCGACGGGCCCATGGAGCGGCGGCTCTCCGACGCCGTGGTCTTCGTGCCCGAGGGTCTGGCCGTCCTCCGCGTCGTCGAGGTGGTCCGCCAAAGCGGCGTCGTCACCGCGACCGCGGAGGGGGCCTGGACCATCGGCCCGGACGGCGGACGGCCCGGCGACGTGCTCCGGTTGGCCGGCGGCGGCTCCAGTCCGCTCGACGGCCTCATGCGGTCCGGCATGGACGCCGCCGTCCGGCTGCGCCGCGCCGGCCTCGAGCCCGGCCGCATCGCCCGGCTGACCGTGCTCGTCGGTGACCTCACCGGGCTGGTCCCCGCCGACGGCGACCTCGGCGAGGGCGACCAGGTCGCGCTCCTCGAGCCCCGCTCCCTCCTGCTCGGGATCGCCCGCAGCGCCCGCTACACGGGGGTCGACAACCCCCGGCTGTGGACGACGGCCGACGTGCGCGCCGCCCTCGAGGCACTGGGCCTGGCCGGCCGCGGTCCGTCGGTGCAGGAGCTCAACGGTGAGGGCTTCCCCTACTCGCCGTACGTCCTGCGCACCCCCGAGCTGCTGGCCCCCGCCGCGATGACGGCCGGCCCACGCTTCGCCGCCCCCGCCACGGCTCCGGCACCGCACCACCCGGCGCCGCACGCCGCCGCGACGCCCCCACAGGCGCCCGCCCGTCCGCTGGTGGACCCGGCGGCGGCCGCCGCGGTCGCCGCCGCCGCGATCCGCGCCGACGAGGAGGCCGCCGCGCGCGCGGCGGCCGCCCGGGACGCCGCGGTGGCCCGGACCCTCGCCGCTCCGCCCGCCGAGGCGCCGCCCGCCGGGCCGAAGGACACCCTCGTCGGACCCACGGTGGGCGTGGCCGCCGACGAGACCGGCGGCATCGGCGGCCTGTTCGCCGGTGCGGAGCGGGAGGACGGCCCGGCGGCGACGGTCGCCCCGGCACGGTCGGCCCCTCCGCCGGACGCGGCCCCTCCGCCGGTCGCGGACCCGCCGCCCGCGGCCCGGGCGCCGTTGCCCGACGGCGTGCCGCTGGGCGCGGCCCGGGAGCGCCCGCGGCCGGTGCGGCGGACGGCGCTGCTGGTGGCCGCGGCGCTGGCGCTCGTCGCCGTCCTCGGGATCGGCGTGGTCCTGCTGTTCGGCGGCGACGAGGCGCCGGCCGCCTCCGGCGCCGAGGCGTCGGAGGCCGCGGACACCCCCGAGCCGGCCGACACCGCCACGGGGCCGCAGCCCGGGGACCGGGAAGTCGTCGACGGCCGCACGTTCGTCGTCCAGGAGGTGCAGGTCGACCCGACCTGTACCGGCAACGCCTACGGCGCGGTGGCCGACTTCTTCGCCGACAGCGACTGCACCGGCCTGGCGCGCGCGCTCTACTCCACCGACGCCGGCGGCCGTCCGGTCGTCGTCTCGGTCTCCACGGTGGACATGGGCGACCCCGCCGGCGCGCGGGCGCTGCGCGCGCTGACCGACCGCAACGGCAGCGGCAACGTCAGCGACCTGCTGCGCGAGGGGGTGCGCTACGACGGTGGCCCCGACCGGCTCAGCGGGGCGGAGTACGCCAGCGCCGTCTCCGGCAGCACGGTGACCATCGTGGAGTCCGCGTGGGCGGCGCCGGGGGCCACCGGCAGCACCGCCGACCTCGACGTCCTCGCCTCGACGGCGCTGGTCCTGCCCATGCCGGAGCCGGCCGCCGGCTGACGGCCCCGTCCCGAGGCTCGCCGCGAGCCTGCGAGCGGTGAGAGGGGCGGGGTCCTTGCCTCAGCGGGTGGTGGCGGCGGCCTCGGCCATCGCGGCCAGCAGGGCGGCGGTCCGGGTCCGGGGCAGCCGGCCGGCGCTGTGTGGCGTGGAGTTGATCAGCCCGAACACCGCGTGCGCACGTGCCCGGCTGGTCGCGGCGTCGGCCGCGGGGTGCAGCCGGCCGAGGACGTCGACCCACACCTCGACGTAGCGGCGCTGCAGCCGGCGCACCTGGGCGGCGTCGTCGTCGGGCAGCGAGCCCAGGTCCCGGTCGTGCACGGTGATCAGTGCCGGGTTGTCGAGGGCGAAGTCGACCTGGAAGGCGATGAGCGTCCGCAGCTGGGCGAGCGGGTCGCCGCCGGCGGCGGCCACCCGCTCGGTGCCGCCGGCCAGCAGCCGCTCGCTGATGCGCAGCAGCATCTCGGCGAGCATCGCGTCCTTGCTGGCGAAGTGCCGGTAGATCGCCGGGCCGGTGACGCCGACGGCCGCGCCGACGTCGTCGACCCCCACCGCTCGGGCGCCGCGCTCGGCGAACAGCTGCGCGGCCGCCCGCAGGATCTGCTCCCGCCGCGACGGGCGCGCCGCGTCGGCGTGCAACGCGGTGTCCACGTCGGTCACGCACCCTCCTCGCTGGCGCTCGCCGGCCCGGTGACCGGCGGTGCCGTGCCCCCGGACGACCTCGCGAGCTCGGCCACCCGGGGATGTTAACGCGCGTTGACCACGGGCGTGAACCGTCGTTAACATCCTGGTCGTGGATGCCCCGGTGCTCGCCCGCACGCCGGCCCCCGACGCGGACGCCGCCCGACGCAACGCCGACGCCCACGCGGCCCTCTCCGCCGACCTCGCAGCCCAGCTGCGCCGGGTGGCCGAGGGCGGGGGTGAGCGGGCGCGGCAGCGGCACGTCGAACGCGGCAAGCTGCTGCCGCGCGAGCGGGTCGACGCGCTGCTGGACCCCGGCAGCCCGTTCCTGGAGCTGTCCCCGCTGGCGGCGCACGGCCTCTACGACGGGGACGCCCCGGCCGCCGGGATCATCACCGGCATCGGCCGCGTCAGCGGTCGGGAGTGCGTCGTGGTGGCCAACGACGCCACCGTCAAGGGCGGCACCTACTACCCGATGACGGTGAAGAAGCACCTGCGGGCGCAGGAGGTGGCCCTGCACAACCGGCTGCCGTGCGTCTACCTGGTCGACTCCGGCGGGGCGTTCCTGCCCATGCAGGACGAGGTCTTCCCCGACCGCGAGCACTTCGGCCGGATCTTCTACAACCAGGCGACGATGTCGAGGGCCGGCATCCCGCAGATCGCCGCCGTCCTCGGGTCCTGCACCGCCGGCGGCGCCTACGTGCCGGCGATGAGCGACGAGGCGGTGATCGTCCGCGAGCAGGGGACGATCTTCCTGGGCGGCCCGCCGCTGGTGAAGGCGGCCACCGGCGAGGTGGTCACCGCGGAGGAGCTCGGCGGGGGTGACCTGCACAGCCGGGTCAGCGGCGTCACCGACCACCTGGCCGAGGACGACGCGCACGCGCTGCAGTTGGTCCGCCAGATCGTCGGCACCCTCGGGCCGCGCTCGCCCCGCCCGTGGGACGTCGAGCCCGTCGACGAACCGCTGTACCCGCCCGAGTCGGTCTACGAGGTGGTGCCGCCGGACCCGCGCACCCCCTACGACGTCCGCGAGGTCATCGCCCGACTGGTCGACGGCAGCCGCTTCGCCGAGTTCAAGCCGCTCTACGGGCAGACGCTGGTCACCGGGTTCGCGCGCCTGCACGGCCACCCGGTCGGGATCGTCGCCAACAACGGCGTGCTGTTCGCCGAGTCGGCGCTCAAGGGCGCGCACTTCATCGAGCTGTGCGACCGGCGCTCGATCCCGCTGCTGTTCCTGCAGAACATCTCCGGCTTCATGGTCGGCCGCGACTACGAGGCCGGGGGGATCGCCAAGCACGGCGCCAAGATGGTCACCGCGGTCGCCTGCGCCCGGGTGCCCAAGCTGACCGTGGTCGTCGGCGGCTCGTTCGGCGCCGGCAACTACTCGATGTGCGGGCGGGCGTACTCGCCCCGCTTCCTCTTCACCTGGCCCAACGCCCGCATCTCGGTCATGGGCGGGGAGCAGGCGGCCTCGGTGCTCGCCCAGGTCCGCCGGGACGGGTTGGAGGCCCGCGGCGAGGTGTGGCCGGCCGAAGAGGAGGAGGCGTTCAAGGCGCCGATCCGCGACCAGTACGAGCACCAGGGACACCCCTACTACGCCACCGCCCGGCTGTGGGACGACGGCGTCATCGACCCCGCCCAGACCCGCACGGTGCTGGGCCTGGCCCTGTCCGCCTGCGCCAATGCACCCCTCGAGGAGATCGGCTATGGCGTCTTCCGGATGTGACCGGCGGACCGCCGGACCCCCCGCACCCGGGTCGGCCGGTCCTCCGGCACCGAGTGCAGGTACACGCACTGCCGCAGGACCCACCAAGGAGCAGTGAGGCCCGCGTGTTCACCACCGTCCTCGTCGCCAACCGCGGCGAGATCGCCGTCCGCGTGATCCGCACGCTGCGGTCGATGGGCATCCGCTCCGTCGCCGTCTACAGCGCGGCCGACGCCGGCGCGCTGCACACCCGGGTCGCCGACGTCGCCGTCCCCATCGGCCCGGCGCCGGCCGTCGACAGCTACCTGTCCGTCGACCGGGTCCTCGACGCCGCCGCCCGCACCGGCGCCCAGGCCGTCCACCCCGGCTACGGGTTCCTGTCGGAGAACGTGGAGTTCGCCCGGGCCTGCGAGAAGGCGGGGATCGTCTTCATCGGCCCGCCGGTCGCCGCGATCGAGGCGATGGGCGACAAGATCCGGGCGAAGCGGACCGTCATGGCCGCCGGCGTCCCGGTCGTCCCCGGCCGGACCGAGCCGGGCATGGACGACGACGCGGTGGCCGCCGCGGCGGTGGAGGCCGGCTTCCCGGTGCTGCTCAAGCCCAGCGCGGGCGGCGGCGGCAAGGGCATGCGCGTGGTGCGCGACGCCGCCGAGCTCCCGGACGCGATCGCAGCCGCCCGGCGGGAGGCCCGCGGCTCCTTCGGCGACGACACGTTGCTGGTGGAGCGCTACATCGGCTCGGCCCGGCACATCGAGGTGCAGGTCCTCGGTGACGCGCACGGCACCGTGGTCTACCTGGGCGAGCGCGAGTGCAGCCTGCAACGCCGGCACCAGAAGGTCATCGAGGAGGCGCCGTCCCCACTGCTGGACACCGCGACCCGCGCCGCGATGGGCACCGCCGCCGTCGAGGCGGCCCGGGCGGTCGGCTACACCGGTGCCGGCACCGTGGAGTTCATCGTCGACGCAGAGCGGCCGAGCGACTTCTTCTTCCTCGAGATGAACACGCGGCTGCAGGTGGAGCACCCGGTCACCGAGTGCGTCACCGGGCTGGACCTCGTCGAGCTGCAGGTGCGGGTGGCCGCGGGGGAGCCGCTGCCGTTCGCCCAGGACGACGTCCGCCTCGACGGGCACGCCATCGAGGCCCGGCTCTACGCCGAGGACCCCGCCCGCGGCTTCCTCCCGCAGACCGGCACCGTGCTCGGCCTGCGCGAGCCCACCGGCGCCGGCATCCGGCTGGACAGCTCGCTGGCCGTCGGCTCGGTCGTCGGCACCGACTACGACCCGATGCTGGCCAAGGTCGTCGCGCACGGGCCGGACCGGGCGACCGCCCGCGCCCGGCTGGTCGGCGCGCTCGGGCACACCGCCGTCCTCGGGGTGCCGACCAACACCGCGTTCCTGCGCGCCCTGCTCGCCGACCCCGACGTCGTCGACGGGCGGCTGGACACCGGCCTCATCGAGCGGCGCGGCGAGGCGCTGACCGCCGCCGAGCCGGTGCCGCCGGCGGTGTACGCCGCGGCTGCGCTGGCGCTGCTGGTCGAGGGCGAGCCGCTCGGACCGGTGGTCGACCGCTGGGACGTCCCCGACGGGTGGCGGCTGGGCGAGCCCGCGTGGACGGTGCGCCGGCTGCAGGCCTCCGGCGGCGACCCGGTCACCGTGCGGGTGCGCGGGCGGTCGGCCGCGGCCGAGGTGCGGGTGGCCGACGCTGACCCGGTGCCGGCGTCGGCGGTGCGCGACGGCGACGAGCTCGTGGTGACCCTGGACGGGGTCACCTCGCGGTTCGCCGTCGTCCACGCCGGGGGCGACGTCTGGCTGGCCGCCGACGGCCGGGTGACCGCGTTCCGCGAGCACGAGCGGCTGCACTCGGCGACGGAGGGGGCCGGCGGGGGCGGCGCCGTCACCGCGCCGATGCCGGGCACGGTGACGGTGGTGCAGGCGTCCGTCGGCGACCGGGTGGCGGCGGGGACCCCGCTGCTGGTCGTCGAGGCGATGAAGATGGAGCACGTGCTGACCGCCCCCGTCGCGGGGACGGTCACCGAGCTCGACGTGACGGCCGGCCAACAGGTCCGGCTCGACGAGCGGGTGGCCGTGGTGACCCCATCGGCCACCGACGAGGGGGAGTGACCCAGGTGCTGGACTACCGGCTCGACGAGGAGACCGAGGCACTGCGCAAGGTGGTGCGCGAGTTCGCGCAGGAGGTGATCGCCCCGCAGATCGGGGAGTTCTACGAGCGCGACGAGTTCCCCACCGCGATCGTGCGGCAGATGGGTGAGCTGGGCCTGTTCGGCCTGCCCTTCCCGGAGGAGTACGGCGGCTCCGGAGGCACCTACTTCACCCTCTGCGTGGCGCTCGAGGAGCTCGCCCGCGTCGACTCCTCGATGGCGATCACCCTGGAGGCCGGCGTCTCCCTCGGCGCCATGCCGATCTACCGGTTCGGCACCGAGGAGCAGAAGCAGCGGTGGCTGCCCCGGCTGTGCGCGGGCGAGGCCCTGGGCGCGTTCGGGCTGACCGAGCCCGGCGGCGGTTCGGACGCCGGCGCCACCCGCACCACGGCCCGCTTGGAGGACGGGAACTGGGTGGTCAACGGCTCGAAGGCGTTCATCACCAACTCGGGGACGGAGATGACCGACCTGGTCACGGTCACCGCGGTCACCGGCACCCGGCCCGACGGTGGCAAGGAGATCTCGGCGATCGCCATCCCGTCGGGAACGCCCGGGTTCGCCGTCGGCCAGCGGTACTCGAAGGTCGGTTGGAACGCCTCGGACACCCGGGAGCTGTCGTTCAGCGACTGCCGGGTGCCCGAGGAGAACCTGGTGGGGGACCGGGGCCGGGGCTACGCGCAGTTCCTGTCGATCCTCGACGAGGGGCGGATCGCGATCTCCGCGCTCGCCGTCGGGCTGGCGCAGGGCTGCGTGGACGAGTCGGTGAAGTACGCGGCGCAGCGGGAGGCGTTCGGTCAGCCGATCGGCCGCAACCAGGCGATCCAGTTCATGATCGCCGACATGGAGGTGCGCGCCTCCACCGCGCGGCTGGCGTACTACCGGGCCGCGGAGAGGATGCTGCGCGGCGAGCCCTTCAAGCGGGAGGCGTCGATCGCCAAGCTGTACAGCTCCGAGGTGGCGATGGACAACGCCCGCTACGCCACCCAGGTGCACGGCGGCTACGGCTTCATGAACGAGTTCCCCGTGGGGCGCTTCTACCGCGACGCGAAGATCCTCGAGATCGGCGAGGGGACCAGCGAGGTGCAGCGGATGCTCATCGCCCGCGACCTCGGCGTCGGCTGACGGGTGCCGCGTTCCTGTGGCTCGTGTAGCGCGTTGACGCAGGCGCGTCGAGACGTCTCTCTGCTGTTCCGGGTTTTCGTGTCGACGGCGATGGGGACGGGTCTGCGGTGAGCCGGAGCGGCGGCGGGGTCCTGAGAACGCGGGACGGGATCTGCAGGATCACCTTCCAGGCAGGTGTAGGTGCAGACCTCGAGCTGGGAACCCTGGCCGAACGGATGGCGGGGCTGCGGCACCTGCTCTTCTTGACGGCCCTGGCCGAAGAGATCGGACAGAGGGCATCGACCCAGGGGACGAATCCGGCCCCGGAGTCGTCGGCCGGCCGCGGCGGCGCGTTCCTCGTGCACGATGCCGCGGCGGCAGCCGAGGTCACCGCGACGAACTCGGTCGTCACGAGCGTCAGGTACAACAGTCCCCTCGAAGTGGTCATCAGCGTGACGGCCAGTGCAGGCCTCGTCCTCCCCATCTGCTTCCGACTCGTGCGCCTCTTCGAGCGCTTTCAACAGGCCAGGGTCGGAAAGGCCAAAGCGGATCTGCAGGTCTAGGCCTACCGGGTGCTCATCACCAATCTGCAGGGTGTTCTCGACGGGAATGACTGGCCGGCCTTGATGGAAGTGGACAAGGCGTCGGGTCAAGCACTGATGAGTGCGGCGAATGCGATGACGGAGATAGAAGCCGTCGAAGTGGTCGAGGAAGAGCGTCCCCCGCAGGCATAGCAGCATGCGCCCGCCGACCGTTCAGGCGGTGACGTCGACGAGCACCTTGCCGACGGCGCCCTCCTCCACCGCGCGGTGCGCCCCCGCGGTCTCGGCCAGCGGGAAGACGTGCAGCGGCAGCCCGGCGTCCTCACCGACCCGGACGGCGCCGTCCAGCACGGCGGCGTTGACGTCCTCCACGCCGATCTCCTTGGCCCGTCGCGGCTCGGTGTAGACGAAGACGAACTGCCAGCGGGCGTTGCGGACCATCTGCGCGCGCACGGGGACGGTCACCTCCGCGCCGCCGTCGTCGGCGTACATGGCCACCGCCCCGTGCCGGCCGATGACCTGGGCGTCGACCCCGGCGTTGCGGGCGGCGGAGACCTCCACGATCGCGTCGACGCCGTCCGGGACGATTTTGCGGACCTCCGCGACGACGTCCTGCCGCGTGTAGTCCACGACGTGCGAGGCGCCGGCCGCGGCAGCCAGCTGCGCCTTGTGCGGGCTGCTGACGGTGCTGATGACCGTGGCGTCGGCCCAGCGGGCGAGCTGGATGGCGGCGTTGCCCACCGCACCGGCGCCGCCCTGCACGAGGATCGTGCGTCCCTCCAGGGTGCCGGGCCCGAGCCGGTCGGGCACCGCCTCACCGAGGGTCAGGCAGCGGTGGGCGGTGAGGAACGGGATGCCCAGCGCCGCGCCGAGCTGGAGCGGGGTCCCGGCGCCGAGCAGCACCGTCTGGCGGGCCGGGACGACGGTGTACTCGGCCGCCGTCCCGTGCAGGCGCTGCCAGGCCGCCTCCCACACCCACACCCGCGCGCCGACCAGCGCCGGGTCCACACCCTGGCCGACGGCGTCGACGGTCCCCGCGCCGTCCTGCCCGGGGACCTGGCCGCCCGGCGGGGGAGCGTTGTTGCGCCGGGACTTCCAGTCGGTCGGGTTCACCCCGGCCCAGGCCAGGCGCACGCGCACCTCACCGGGACCGGGCTCGGGCGTGGGGCGCTCGCCCAGCTGCAGGACGTCGGGGTCGCCGTTGGTGGTGTAGGTGATGGCTCGCACGGCCCGGCACCTACCCGGAGCGGGCCGGTTCAGCGCACGGATCCGTTCCGGGTCGGCCGGTGAGGGCCGGC
This sequence comes from Geodermatophilus sp. SYSU D00742, assembly GCF_054049935.1. NCBI lineage: Bacteria > Bacillati > Actinomycetota > Actinomycetes > Geodermatophilales > Geodermatophilaceae > Geodermatophilus > Geodermatophilus sp. SYSU D00742. Next base: position 33,437 of record NZ_JBJGYJ010000024.1, on the reverse strand, counting down.
CGGCGGTGGACCGCCGGCCCGGCGTGGGCGTCGGCGGGGTCAGCGCCAGGTGACGGTCTCCGGACGGTGGCCCAGCACGCGGGTGACCTGCCGCACGGCGCGGTCGCCGGCGTTGACCAGGACCGGCCGCGGTGTGCCGGCGAACAGCGGCAGGTCCGACGGACTGTCGCTGTAGACGGCCACCCACGGCGGCGGGTACCCGCGCTCGGTCAGCATCTGCACCTTCGTCGCCCCCATCGCCCGGCGCACCCGGGGCGGGACCAGTGACCCGGTCGAGCCGACGACGTCGACGTCGGCCAACCCGACCGCGGTGAGGAACCCACGGGCCATCGTCTCCTCGCAGCCGGTGGCCACCACCACCTCGTGTCCGGCGCTGCGGTGCGCCCGCACGGAGGCGACCGCGTCGGCGACGACGGCCTCCGGCCGGCGGGTCAGCGCCGCCCGGTAGGCCTCGGCGACCGCGTCGACGTCCGAGCCCGGGCGCCGACCGACCGACAGCCGGGTCAGCAGCCGTGCGGCGAGGGGGCGGGTCCAGGGCAGCGCGGAGCCGACGCCCAGCACGGGGGCGGCGGCCAGCAGCAGGACGGCGCGCAGCGGCGCCTGCCGCAGCCGTCCGGCGAGGAAGAGCGTGGCGGCGTCGCCACCGAGCAGCACCTTGTCCAGGTCGACGACGACGGTCGGGGCCATGCCGGGGGAGTACCGGAGTGCGGCGGTGCGGGAAACCTGCGCCGTGACCTCCACTGCTCCCGTGCGGGTGGGGCGAGCGGGTGATCGCTCCAGCAGGTGGCCCGCGGGCCCGGCCGTCCCCGCCCCACGCGGCCGGGTCCCGTGGGCCCGCGGCGGCCGGGTGTGCCGCAGCCGTGGTCGTCGGCTCCGCGACCACGCCTGCGGCACACCCGGCCGACGGTCAGACACTCACCGTCGAGGCTCCGGCTCGCCCTGTCCGCTGACGTGGACCTGCGCCGTCCCCGGCGGGACCGGGTCCTCCTCCACCGTCCCGACCTCCGCGAGCACCTGCGGGTTCCGGACCCGGACGGCGGCGTACCAAGCCATGCCGAGGGCGAGTGCGCCCAGGAAGATCCACGGCATCAGGTTCATCGGCCAGTCCGGGACAGGGACGACGTTCTTGTAGAACACGTAGAGCAGAGCCGCCACGACGACGACCGCGAGGAGCGTCGAGAGCGGGTTGCCCTCACCCCGTCGGCGGAGGAAGAACGGCAGTGCCGCGGCCATCAGCAGGTAGCCGAGCATGTAGCCGAACGTGCCGATCGTGCCCACGTAGGCGTACACCTCGAGCGGCGCCCGGCCGGTGACCATCAGGACGATCGGTACGAGGCCGACGACCGGTGCGATCACGCCGATGGCCACGTGCGGGGTCTTGTGGCTGGGGTGGGCCCGGCCCAGCACCGCGGGGAGCACGTCCTCCTCGCCCATGGTGTACAGGACGCGGGAAGCGGCGTTGATGCTGGCGATGGCGACCGCGAAGAACGACGCCGTCACCCCGAGGTCGACCAGCCAGGTCACCCCGCCCAGGCCGTGTCGCGCGGCCAGGTCGCTGATCGGGGCCGAGCTGCCGCTCAGCGCCTCGGTACCGCCGAAGCCGAGCACGGAGGCGTAGGTCGCGAAGACGTACAGGACACCGACGAGGACCGCGCTGCCGATCACCGCTCGGGGGATGGTCCGGTGCGGGTCGCGCGCCTCCGCGCCCAGGCTGGCCGAGCTCTCGAACCCGACGAAGCCCAGGACGGCCAGGACGATGCCGAAGGTGACGCCGTCGAAGGTCAGACCGGACAGGTCGAACTGCGACGGAGCCGACGCGTCGCCGCCGCGGGCGACGACGACGACGAGGACGAGCAGGACGGCGGCCACCGAGACGACCTCGAGCACCAGCCCGATGCGCGTGGAGATCTTGATGCCGGCGATCGCGAAGGCGGCCGCTGCGACCGTCGTGATCGCGGTGATCACGACGAACCCGGTCTGTGAGGCCGCGGGCAACCCGAGCGTCTCGAGGAAGCTGGCGGCATAGGGGCCGAGCAGGGTCACGCCGAGCATCGCGATGCACGTGTACCCGATGACCAGGCCCCAGCCGGCCGCGAACGCCCCGGTGGGGCCCAGGCCCCGGGCGACGTAGCTGTACAGCGAGCCCGACGACGCGAACCGCCGTCCGAACTGCGCGACGACCAGCCCGACGAGGACGACGATGATCGTGGCCGCCACGTACGACAGCCACGCCCCCTGACCGGCGAACAGGACGATGAGCGCAGGTCCGGTGGCCATGACCGCGCTGGGGGCGATGCCGGCCACCGATTGGGACAGCACCTCCACCTGGCTCATCGAGTCGTGCGCCAGGCCCCGGTCCGACTGGACCTGCCGCGGCTGCGCCTCGGGTCCACTCACGGGGCCACCTGCCCGTTGCCGGCGGAGGCGTGGCCGTTGCCGTGGCCGTTGCCGTGCCCGTTGCCGGTGTGGCACGCCGGCGCCGACGGCGGCAGGTCGAGGGCGGGGTTGCCGTCGAAGAACCCGACCGGCTTGAGGTGGAACCCGATGTAGCTGACCGGCATGACCGGCCAGTCCTCGGGGCGGACGACGTGGTGGGCCCCGAACGAGTACCAGACCACCACGTCCTGGTCCTCGAGGGGCCGGTCGGCCTTGACGAACTCGGGCAGCCCGCCGGCGTTCTCGCACTGGTTGGGGTAGTCCCCGGCGGCGAACATCTCGTGCGGGTCGTACGCCGTGACCCACAGGTGCTTGTACGCGAACTGGGCGCGGGAGAAGGCCTGGGAGCCCTCCTGCTGCAGCGGGAGCACGTTGTCCCCGGGCATCAGTTTGTACCCGGCCGGCTGGCCGAGCTCGTTCACCGAGGAGGGGTTGACGACGTACCAGACCCGCGCGGCGAACGGGTCGATCAGCCGCTGGGCCCGGCTCTCCCGGTCCAGGAGCGTCTTCTGGGTGACCCAGGCGTTGCCGTAGGGGTTGTCCGCACCCGGGGGCAGGGGGACGGAGTCGACCTCGTAGACCGAGTTGTGCTCGCCGTCGACCTGCATGTCCAGGCGGACGTTGAAGAAGTGCTGGTGGTGCGGTCCGTAGAGGCCCGGGGCGACGAGGTTGCCGAACCGCGGCTGCTCGCCGGGCGGGACGGCGCCGGTGGAGATGACCCCGGTGAGCTTGACCTCGAACTGGATGCTGCCGTCGGTGTAGAGGTACCAGAAGAACCCGTACTCGTAGTTGCCGACGGTGGCGAAGCAGGAGATGACCAGCCGGCGGGAGCGCCGGACCTCCATCTTCTCCGTACGGAAGTCGGTGTGCTTCCAGCCGACCCCGTAGTCCTCCTCGTGCATGCAGATGGCGTTGGGGATGGTGAGCGGCTGGCCGTCCTGGTCGTTGGCGACGGCGTCGAAGTAGTGGATCTCGCCCAGGCAGTCGCAGCCCAGCTGCAGCGGGTTGAGCAGCAGCCCCACGCCGTACTCGCCCTCGTCGAAGACGTTCTTGATCCGGTGCGTCGGTGCCGGGTCGGCGTAGGGGATGTACATCTCCGACAACGACGCCCGGTAGACCACCGGGCGCAGCCGGCCCTTGTCCTCGTAGCCGATCTGGTGCAGCACGAGGCCCTCGCGAGGGCTGTATCCGACGCGCAACCGCCACTTCTGCCAGCTGACCGCGTGGCCGTCGACGGTGAAGCTCGGCCCCTCCGGCTGGGTGATCTCGATCGGCCGGACGTCCTCGCGCTGCCGTGGGAACGCCGGGCGGTTGTCCTCGGCGAACGCCAGCTCGGGCACGTAGTTGCCGGCCTTCTCGGGCAGCGGCACGACGCCGTGGTCGCGGACGTCGATGACCTCCATCCGGTCGAGGTCGACCAGCACGATGAGGCCCTCGACCGGGCGGGCGTAGCCGTTGTCGTCCTCGCGGGAGCGGACGAAGGTCAGCGGCCGGATGAGCCGACGACCCCGGGGGTCCTCGAGGTCGTAGCCGGCGGCCCACGGGTCGATCATCGTCAGCGAGAAGTCGGTGACCCCGCGCTTGCGCATCGCCTCCTGCCAGCGGGGGTCGGCGCGAGTGATCTCCTCGGTCTGGAAGAACTCCTCCAGCATCACGCTGGGCTGGACGCCGTCGACGACGTCCCAGGCGGTCACCAGGCCACTGGAGAGGGAGACGACTGCCTCGATCGTCTCCTGCTGCCCGCGGTCGTAGAGGACGACGGAGGCCGATCGTTCCGGCTCGGGCCCGCCCGCGCGGTCGTGGGCGAGGACCTCCTGCTTGGACGGCTCGTGCAGGCGGATCATCACGAACCGGACCTGCTCACCGAGATCCCGCTGCTCGCGCAGGATCGCCGAGGTCCGCCGGATCTCGTCGGCGCTCAGTGGCTCGAGCGGGTTGCTGATGGCGGTGCGTACATCGGCAGCGTGGATGGCCACGGCATTCTCCTCGAGGAGCCTCAACCGGGCCTGGGGGCGCGGGACGCGCGGCCAGGTGCGCCGCACCGTACCGAGGGCGATTGCGGTCGACAAGTAGTGCCAATGACCTAGGTCACAATGCCTGGTCCCACGCTCACTTTCCGCCAACCCGCCTCAGCGCGGGGTGACCGACAGCGTCAGTGCGCGGCGCCCCTCCTCGCTGCGGGCGGTGGCCATGCGCTCGGCCGACGGGGTGCCGTACTCGGTGGTGCGCTGGCGGGCGGGGCGGCCGATGGCGGCGGCCATCGCCTCGAGCTGCGCGATGGTCTTCAGCGAGCCGTTCTCGCTGCCGGCCATCCGGCTGATCGTCTCCTCCATGAGCGTGCCGCCGAGGTCGTTGGCGCCGCCGGCCAGGACGGCCTGGGTGCCGGTGTCGCCGAGCTTGACCCAGGAGGTCTGGATGTTGGGGATGCGCCCGTGCAGCAGCAGGCGGGCCACGGCGTGCACGGCGCGGTTCTCCCGCACGGTGGGCCCGGGGCGGGCGACCCCGGCCAGGTAGATCGGCGAGCTGTGGTGCACGAAGGGCAGCAGCACGAACTCGGTGAACCCGCCGGTCTCGTCCTGCACCCGGGCCAGGGTGCGCAGGTGGGCCACCCAGTGGGCGGGGGTGTCGACGTGGCCGTACATCATCGTCGAGGTCGTCGGCAGGCCCACGCGGTGCGCGGTGGTGATGATCTCGATCCAGGTGGCGGCCGGCAGCTTGCCCTTGGTCAGCACCCAGCGGACGTCGTCGTCGAGGATCTCCGCCGCCGTGCCGGGGACGGAGTCCAGCCCGGCCTCCTTGGCGGCGAGCAGGAAGTCGGCGAAGGACAGCCCGGTCCGGGCGGCGCCGTTGACGATCTCCATCGGGGAGAAGGCGTGCAGGTGGATGCCGGGTCGGCGGCGCTTCACCTCGCGGGCCAGGTCGAGGTAGGCGGTGCCGGGCAGGTCGGGGTGGATGCCGCCCTGCATGCAGATCTCGGTGGCCCCGGCGGCCCAGGCCTCGTCGACCCGGTCGCCGACCTGCTGCATCGACAGGGTGTAGGCGTCGGCGTCGGTGCGCCGCTGGGCGAAGGCGCAGAACCGGCAGCCGGTGTAGCAGACGTTGGTGAAGTTGATGTTCCGGTTCACCACGTAGGTGACGTCCTCGCCCACGGTGTCGCGGCGGACGGCGTCCGCCAGCGCGCACAGGTGCTCCAGATCGGTGCCGTCCGCGCCGAGGAGGGTCAGGTACTCGGCGTCGCTGAGCCCGGCCGGGTCCTGCTCGGCCTCCAGCAGCGCGGCGAGCACCTCCCGATCGCCGACCGCCAGTGCGGTGGAGGAGCCGTCCCGCGCCGACGTCGTCCGGTCGCGCAGCTCGGCCCAGTCGCCGTAGACGGCGTCGAAGTCGCTGCGCCGGTCGCCGGTGCGCCCGACGGTGTCCACCTCCACGTGCAGGTCCACCCGGCCCGAGGCCGTCCACGCCTCGTCCGGCTCCTGCCACGGCTGCCCGACCGGGGTGCGGCCCTCGACCGCGAGCCCGTCGGGGCCGGCCAGCGCCGCGACGTGCGGACGCACCCGCGGGTCCAGCCACGGTTCGGGCTGCTGCACGTAGGGCGGCTGGGCGGCCAGCCGCTCCCGCAGCTCGAACCCGGCCTCGGCGGTGAGCACGGCCAGCTTGTCGATGGTGGGCCACGGCCGCTCGGGGTTGACGTGGTCGGGCGTCAGCGGCGACACCCCGCCCCAGTCGTCGACGCCCGCCCGCAGCAGCAGCTCCAGCTCGGTGGAGTCGCTCAGGTTCGGCGGCGCCTGCACGCGGGCCTTCGGCCCGAGCAGCAGCCGGGTGACGGCGACCGCCGCCACGTACTCCTGCAGCTCCAGGTCGTCGGAGGCGGCCATCGCGGTGCGCGGCTTGGCCCGGAAGTTCTGGACGATGACCTCCTGCACGTGCCCGTGCCGCTGCGCCGATGCCCGGATCGCCAGCACGGCGTCGACCCGCTCGGCGGGGTTCTCACCGATCCCCAGCAGCACCCCGGTGGTGAACGGCACCGCCGAGCGGCCGGCGTCCTCCAGCACCCGCAGCCGCACGGCGGGCTCCTTGTCCGGGGAGCCGAAGTGCGGGCCGCCGGGCTCGGCCCACAGCCGGGTGGCCGTCGTCTCCAGCATCATGCCCATCGACGCCGACACGGGCTTCAGCCGCTGGATCTCCTCCCACGACAGGACGCCGGGGTTCAGGTGCGGCAGCAGCCCGGTCTCCTCCAGCACCCGGACCGCCATCGCCCGCAGGTAGGCCAGGGTCGAGTCGAAGCCGTGCGCCTCCAGCCACTCGCGCGCCACCGGCCACCGCTGCTCGGGCCGCTCCCCGAGGGTGAACAGCGCCTCCTTGCACCCCAGCGCGGCCCCGGCGCGGGCGATCTCGAGCACCTCGTCCGGGGAGAGGAACGGCGCCTTCCCGGCGGCCCGCAGCCGGCCGGGGGTGGTGACGAACGTGCAGTAGTGGCAGCGGTCCCGGCACAGGCGGGTCAGCGGGATGAACACCTTGCGGCTGTAGGTCACCACCCCCGGCCGCCCGGCCGAGGCCAGCCCGGCGGCGCGCACCCGACCGGCGGCGGCCAGCAGACGCGCCAGCGGCTCGCCCGCACCCAGGCCGCGGGCCGACAGCAGGGTCTCGGCCTCGGTCGCGTCCAGCACGGCACCACGCTCGGCGCGGACGACGGCACGGCGTACGGCGGACTCGGACGGGATCAGCGGCTCGGTCATCGCCGCAGACGCTAGTTGACCGGCCCCCGCGCCCCCCACCGCTCGGGCGAGGCCCCCGTCCTCCGCAGCCCTCGCGGGCCCGGGACGGGGCCGGCAGCCCGCGCGGGGGCCGAGCCGCTCAGACGTCGCGGCGCTGGAACGACAGCGCGGTCAGCCCCCAGACCACGGCCACCCACACGGTCGCCCACGCCAGGTAGGCAGGCGTCAGCGGCGCGTCGCTCAGGAACGGGAACCCGCCCTCGCCGGGGCCCATCTGGACCAGCGCGACCGGGTCCTGGAAGGCGTTCATGGCCCCGCGCCACAGGCCGTCGGTGGGCAGCAGCACCCGCGACACGGTGCCCACGCGCTCGACGCCCTCGTTGCCCAGGGCCCCGCCGATCCCGCCGACCACGCCCGCGACCCAGGTGGCCCCGAAGAGCCCGACCGCCACGATGCCCGACGCCATCGTCGACACGACGCTGGACAGCAGGAGGGCGAGCGTCAGCAGCACGACCGTCTCGGCCGCCAGCAGCGCGAGCCCCGTGGCGGGTGCCGGAGGCCAGTAGCCGACGACCGTGCGGACGACGACGATCTGGGCCAGGCCGGCCAGGACCACGTAGCCGCAGCCGAAGGCGGCGAGGCCGAGCCACTTGCCGAGGAGGACCGCCGAGCGGCGCACGGGCCGGGCGAGCAGCACCAGCGCCTGCCCCGACTCCACCTCGCCGGCGACGGTGGGGCCGGCGAGGAACGCCGTGCCGATCGCCGCGATGAGGCTGTACCCGAACATGATCAGGTTCAGCAGCAACGAGGCGACGAGGCGGGCCTCACCGCTGGTCATGGTGCCCAGGTCGGTGTCGAGGCCCACCAGCTTGGAGAAGCCCCACGCACTGAGCGCGAGCAGCACCACCGTCAGCACCAGGAGTGCCCACACCACGCGCCGCCGGGCGGCCTCGCGCACCGTGAGCCCGGCGATCGTCAGCGCCGTCACGGCGTGGGCTCCTCGTGTCGCAGGACGGCCAGCAGGCGCTCCTCCAGGCTGATCCGCACCGGCTCGACGGCGTGCACGCGGACGCCCAGACCGACCAGGTCACGCACCAGGTCGGGCACCGTTGCGCCGTCGTCGTCCGCCGGGAGGGCGACGGTGAACCAGTCGCCGCTGCGCGACAGGGCGCCCGCCGCCCGCAGCCGGGTCTCCGCCCGCCCGTCCGCGGCGCCCAGCCGCAGCCGGACCTCACGCTGCCCGAGCAGCTCGGCCAGGGTGCCCGACGCCGCCACCCGACCCTGGTCGAGGATCACCACCCGGTCGCACACCCGCTCCACCTCGCCGATCAGGTGGGAGTTGAGCAGCACCGCGACACCGCGCGAGCGCAGCGACAGGACGAGGTCCCGGACGTCGACGCGGCCGAGGGGGTCCAGCGCGCTGGTGGGTTCGTCGAGCACGACGAGCTCCGGGCGGGCGACCAGCGCGACGGCGAGGCCCAGGCGCTGCTGCATGCCCTTCGAGAACCCGCCGACGCGGTCGCCCGCGCGGGCGGCGAGGCCGACGAGCGCCAGGCAGTCCCGTCGCTCCGCGGCCGGGACGTCGGCGCGGGCGAGGCGGACGTGCAGGTCCAGCACCTCGGCCGCGGTCAGCCACGGCTGGTAGCGGAACAGCTCGGGCAGGTACCCGACGGCGCTCCGGGACCGGGGATCGGACGCCCGCCGCCCCAGCAGCAACACCTCGCCGGCATCGGGCCGCACCAGGCCCAGCAGCATCTTGATGACACTGGTCTTCCCGGCGCCGTTGGGGCCCAGCAGACCGAGCACCTCACCGCGGGCCACGGTGAAGGAGACGTCGTCGACGGCGGTCCGGCGTCCGTACCGCTTCCGCAGCCCGGAGCACCAGACCGCCGGGGACGGCGGCAGACCGGCGAGCCGGTCGGCCGCGGACCGCTCGGCAGCGGTGTCTGAGGTCATCCCGCGGACGGTAGTGGCGTCACCGGAGGTCACGGGCGACCGACAGCAGCTCGTCGGGGCTCAGCGACCCGGCGACGCCGTTCATCACACCGTCCTCGACCCAGACCACGGCGGCGAACAGTCCGTCGCGGGAGGTGAGCACCGTCGCGACGGAGCCGTCGACGTCGGCGGTGGAGCTGGTGACCAGCTCGGCCGGCACGGGCAGGGGCAGCGTCGAGGCGTCGGCGGAGAGGTCGCGCAACTGGGCGGCGAGGTCGTCGGGCAGGCCGGGGAGTGACAGCAGGTAGTCGCGGACCGTCTCGAACGGCACGCCCGACGAGTACACCGTGGGCGCGACCACGCGGGCCACGACGAGGGTCGGCACACCGGTGGGCTGCGACCAGACGGCCGCGACGCCCGGACCGGCCTCCAGCCGCAGGGAGCTGCCGTCCAGCCCGGCGGGCGGGGGCGGCAGGACCTCGCCCGCGGCGGCCGCGGCCTGGGCCGCCTTCTCGGCCGAGAAGGTGAACGTCGCGCTGACGACGTCGGCCGCCTGGTAGACCGGTTCCCCGGTCACGCCCACGGGCAGCTCGGCGACCTCGGGCACGGCCAGACCGGTCCGCTCGCGGGCGGTCGCGGCGTCGGGCACCTGCTCCGTGCCCGGTTCCTGCGCGACGTCGAGGTCGCCGTAGGCGGACAGGTCGGGCACCTGCACGAGGTCGGTGGAGGTGACCTCGACCGGGTCGACGCGCTCGGTCTGGAAGATCGGCAGCCAGTCGTTGGCCGCCGCCACCCCGGCCCCGCCGACCAGGACGACCGCGCTGATGGCGGCGACCGCCGGGCGGCGCACCGCCGTCCGCCACGAGCGGCGCGGGTGGGCCGGCCGGGGCCCCGTGGCCCCGGCCGTCGCCAGCCGGGCCCAGGCCGCGTCCAGGTCGACCCCGGTCGTCGCCGGCGTGAGCGCGGCGTCGACCAGCTGGGCGTCCGCGCGCACGTCGTCCAGTGCGCGCAGGCACGTGGGGCACGAGGAGACGTGGGCCCGGTCGGCGTCCGTGACGCCGGCCGGCTCGTCGACGAGGCGGCGCAGCACTCCCTCACTCGGGTGACGCATGACGGTTCAACTCCTTGCGCAGGGCGATCTCGGCACGTCGCACCGTGGTGCCGACGCTGCCGGGGGACAGGTCGAGCGCCGACGCGACGTCGGCGTAGCTGAGGCCGCTGTGCCGCAGCACGAGGGCCAGGGCCTGCTTGCGGGGCAACCGGGCCAGCGCGGCGCGGACGCGGCTGCGGTCCTCGAGGGTGACCACCGCCTCGGCCACGTCGGGGACGGCGGTGTCGGCCGCGGCGGCGGCGACCTCCTCGCGGGCCGTGCGGCGCCGGCCGGAGCGCAGGACGTTCAGGGAGGTGTGGGCCGCCGCGACCGACAGCCAGCCGCCGGCCTCCCCGGCCGGCACGGTGCAGCGGCCGAAGGCCAGGAACACCTCCTGGGCGACGTCCTCGGCGGAGTCGCGCGACCCGAGCACGCGGGCGGCCACCGCGACCACGTGGTGGTAGTGGCTGCGGAACACCTCGGCCAGGTCGGCGCGCACGGCACCGCGTGCAGGGGCACTCGACACCGCCACGCCATCCCTCTCCCCGGTCCGCTCCGGCGCGCCGCCGCGTACCCCGCCGCGAACCGGGAGGACGGCGGCCGGTCCTCCGGGACGGATGAGCTCCATGCCCCTACAGCACCGCCCGGGCCCCCGATGTGACAACCGGGATCGTCGCGTGCCGGGAGCCGGCTGCCGGCGCGGTCAGGCGCGGCCCGCCGGCGCGCCGCCCGCATCGACGTAGCGGCCCCGGTGGCGGAGCAGCGGGACGGCCGAGGCGTCGCCGGCGAGGACCTCCTCGACCCCGAGCAGCGCCAGCACGTGGTCACCCGCCTCCACCAGCCGCTCCAGCCGGCAGTCGAGCGCGACCAGCCCGCCGTCGAGCACGATCCCCCCGCTGCCCGGGGCGCGCGTCCAGGGCAACGCCTCCAGCAGGTGCCGGGCACTGGGCCGCCCCGCGGAGGAGAACCGCGACGCCACGATCGCGTGCTCCGCGGCCAGCACGGTGACCGCGCAGGAACCGACCTCCTCGAGCACCTCAGCCGGGTAACCGCCGGCGGTCAGCCCGATGGCGACCAGCGGGGGAGCGGCCGACACGCTCATCACCGAGGAGACGGTGGTGCCGACGTCGTCGATGCCGTCCCGCACGGTCATCAGGCACACCCCGGCGGCGTACTGGCGGAGGGCCTCGGCGTAGGTGGCGGCGTCGACCGGCATGGCGGCCAGTCGACCACACCAGCAGGATCGGGCGGGTGAGCGGACAGGGACGGGAGCCCGGCAGCGAGGGGCGGGCGAGCGGCGGCCCGTCCCCCGGGAGCGGAGCAGGAACAGGGGGTGCGGAGCAGACCGTCGACGTCGTCGTCCTCGGGGCCGGGTCGACGGGGGAGAACCTCGCCGACACCGTGGTGCGCGGAGGGCTCACCGCCGCCCTCGTCGAGGCGGAGCTGGTCGGCGGCGAGTGCTCGTACTGGGCCTGCATGCCGAGCAAGGCGCTGTTGCGCGGCACCGAGGCGCTGGCCGCGGCGCGTGCGGTGGACGGCGCCCGGCAGGCGGTCACCGGCGAGCAGGACGTCGCCGCCACGCTGGCCCGCCGGAACCTGTTCACCCACGGCTGGGACGACTCCTCGCAGGTCGACTGGGTCGAGGGCGCCGGCATCGCCCTGGTCCGCGGCACCGGCCGCCTCGACGGTGAGCGCACGGTCGTCGTCACCGGCCCCGGCGGGGCGACGACCCGGCTGACCGCCCGGCACGCGGTCGCCGTCTGCACGGGCTCGGAGGCGGCGGTCCCGCCGATCGACGGGTTGCGCGCCGTCGACCCGTGGACGCCGCGGGAGGCCACCAGCGCCAAGGAGCCGCCCGGCCGGCTGCTGGTCGTGGGCGGCGGGTACGTCGGGTGCGAGATGGCCACGGCCTGGCAGGCGCTCGGGGCGCGGGTCACCCTCCTGCAACGGGGCGAGCGGCTGCTCGAGGACATGGAGCCCGAGGCAGGGGAGGCGGTGGCCGCCGCGCTGCGCGACCGCGGCGTCGACGTCCGGCTGGGCACCGACGTGACCGCCGCCCGGCGGGACGGCGGCGAGGTGGTGCTGCAGTGCACCGACGGCGAGCTGCGTGGCGACGAGGTGCTCGTGGCCGTCGGCCGGCGGGCGCGCACCGACGACGCCGGGCTGGACACGGTCGGCCTGACGCCGGGGGAGTACCTCGACGTCGACGACTCGCTGCAGGTGCGGGGCGTGCCGTGGCTCTACGGCGTCGGGGACGTCAACGGCCGCCGGTTGCTCACCCACATGGGCAAGTACCAGGCCCGGCAGGCCGGCGCGGCGATCGTGGCCCGCGCCCGCGGGGAGCAGGTGTCGACGGCGGACTGGTCACCGACCGCCGCCACGGCCGACCGCCGGGCGACGCCGTCGGTGGTCTTCACCGAGCCACAGGTGGCCAGCGTCGGGATGACCCGAGCGGTGGCCGCGCTGGCCGGGGTGCCGCACCGGGTCGTGGAGTACCCGATCGGGCACGTCGCCGGGGCCTCCCTGCACGCCGACGGCTACGCCGGGACGGCGGTCGCGGTCGTCGACACCGCGCGGGAGGTGTTACTGGGCGTCACCTTCGTGGGGCCGGGCGTGGCGGAGCTGCTGCACGCGGCGACCGTCGCGGTGGCCGCCGAGGTGCCGATCGCGCGGCTGTGGCACGCCGTCCCGGCCTACCCGACGATGAGCGAGATCTGGTTGCGGCTGCTGGAGACGTACCGCGACTGACGGCGCCCCGCGGGCGGACTCCTTGTCCGGCCGGGGTCCTCCGGTCATCCTCGGGACGCATGGACGTGGTGTGCGTCGGCGGCGGACCCGCCGGGCTCTACTTCGCGATCTGCACGAAGAAGCAGGATCCCGGCAGCAGGGTCAGGGTCGTCGAACGCAACCCTCCCGGCGCGACGTACGGCTGGGGTGTCACCTACCGCGACGGGCTCCTGGACCTGATGTTCGCGCACGACGCCGAGAGCGCGCGGGAGATCCGCGCCCGGTCGGTCACCTGGCACGAGAAGGAGTTCGTCGTCCACGGGAGGTCGCTGTTCCTCCAGAAGACGATCTCCGGCATCGAGCGGTCGACCCTCCTGGACGTCCTGGCGCGACGTGCGGTGGAGCTGGGGGTGGAGCTGGAGTACGGGCAGGAGGTCACCGACGTCACGCCGTTCGCGGACGCCGACCTGGTCGTCGCCGCGGACGGCGTCAACAGCAGGGTCCGGCAACAGTTCCAGGACCACTTCGGGACGCGGGTCACCGTCGGCCGCAACCGCTACGCCTGGCTCGGCACCGACCGCAGGTTCCCCCACCTCACCTTCGTGTGGGAGCGCACGCCCGCCGGGTGGGTCTGGATCCACTCCTACCCCGCCCCCGGTCCGATCAGCACCTGCGTCGTGGAGTGCAAGCCGGAGACCTGGACGGGCCTGGGCCTGGACCGGATGCCTCCCGAGGAGGGCCTGCGCCTCCTGGAGGGCGTCTTCGAGCGGTCCCTGGCCGGAGGGCGGCTGTACGGGAGCCCCGGGGGTGAGCCGGCGCGGTGGCTGCGCTTCAAGCACCTGACCAACGCGACCTGGCGGCACGACAACGTCGTCCTCATGGGCGACGCGGCGCACGCCGTGCACTACACCCGCGGCTCGGGGACGCGGTTCGCGATCACCGATGCGGCGGCCCTGGCCGACTCCCTGGCCGCCCACGCCGACCTCCCACGGGCCCTGCAGGCCTACGAGGACAGCCGCTTGCCCGCGATGGCCCATGCCGTGCGGAGCGGACAGCGCTCGGCGGAGCGGTCGGAGGACGTCGACCGGCTCCTCGAGCACGACGCCGTCGACTACATCACCGCGAGGGACGGCTGTCCGGACGACGAGTTGTGGCGCCACCGCCCGTGGACCCTGGCCCGGCAGCTCCGCCCGGTCCGCAGTGCCCTGCGAGAGGCCCAGGCTGTCGGGCGGTGGTACCACGCCCGCGGTCACTGGCCGGACGGTGACCCCCCGGCCGCGGCGCCGGAACTGGTCGGGGCGTCGTCTCCGGACCGGGTCCCGGGCGCATGAACGTCGTCTGTGTCGGCGGCGGGCCGGCGGGCCTCTTCTTCGCCATCTGCGCCCGGAGACGCGATCCCGACCTGGCGGTGCGGGTCGTCGAGCGGTACACCCCCGGGGCGACGTCCGGGTGGGGGGTGACCTACTCCGAGCGGATGATGGACCTGCTGTTCGCCAACGACCCGCCCGGCGCGCGGGAGGTGCACGCCCGCTCGGTCAGCTGGGACGAGCAGGAGTGGTGGAAGTCCGGGCGGTCGGCGTACCTCCCGCACTACCGCTCCGCCCTGGAGCGGTCGGCGCTCATCGACGTCCTCTCCCGACGCGCCGTCGAGCTCGGCGCCGAGGTCGAGTTCGGGCGGGAGGTCCGCGACCTCGCCGAGGTCGCGGACGCGGACCTGGTCGTCGCGTCCGACGGCGTGGGCAGCCGGGTGCGACGACAGCTCGGCGACGTCTTCGGGACGACGACGACGTACGGCCGCAACCGCTACCTCTGGCTGGGCACGGACCACGTGTTCGAGCGCATCACGTTCGCCTTCGAACGGACTGCCGCCGGGTGGGTGTGGCTGCACGCCTACCCCTCCAGCCGCACCACCAGCACGTGTGTCGTGGAGTGCTCGCCGGAGACGTGGCAGGGGCTGGGGCTGGACACGCTGCCGGGCCCCGACGGGCTGGCGCTGCTGTCGGAGATCTTCGCCGAGGTGCTGCACGGGCGGCCGCTGGCCGGCCGGACCAGCGACGACCCGGGGACGTGGCAGTGCTTCCCGCACACGACCAACCGGATCTGGTGGCACGACAACGTCGCGCTCATGGGGGACGCCGCCCACGCCTCCCACTTCACCTGGGCCTCGGGCACCCGCCTGGCCATGACCGATGCTGCAGCGCTGGCCGATGCCCTAGCCGGGCACCGCGACCTCACCCAGGCGCTCACCGTCTACGACGAGCGGCGTCGTCGCCGGGCCAACCGCGCGGTCGACGCCGCGCGGCAGCGGGCGGAGCGCTGGGAGCACTTCGACGAACTGCTGGACCTCGACGTGCTCGACTTCGTCCACGCCAAGAGCAACCGCCGCAACGAGGCAACACTGCGGCGCCTCCGCCCGTTGCACCGCGCCGGCCAGCTGGGCGTGGTCCGGGCCGCCGGACGGGAGTTCCGCGCGGTCCGTCGGCGGTTCGACGCCCGGCGACGCTGGCCGGGTCTGGACGGCGAGCCGACGGCGGTGCCGGATCAGCCGCGGTCGAGCAGCAGCAGGTTGTAGGCGGCCAGGCTCGGTGCGTCGGTGAACCGGCCGTCGCGCACCCTCGCCCGCAGCTCCGCCTCCGGGACGAAGGCGCAGCGCATGTCGGCCTCGGTGACCTCCCGCGCGGTCGGACCCGGGACCAGGTCGGTGGCCAGCCAGACGTCGAACTCCTGGGTGGTCAGCCCCGGCGCGAGGTACAGGTGCCCGAGGTGGCGCAGCGAGCCGGCGCGCAGCCCGGTCTCCTCGGCGAGTTCCGCGCGGGCCAGCTCCTCGGTGCTGCCCTCGGTCCCGTGCGCCCAGGTGCCCTGCGGGAACTCCCACACCCGCCGGCCGACCGGGTGGCGGAACTGCTCGACCAGCCAGAACCCGTCGCGCTCGGCGGGGACGACCAGCGCGAAGTGCGGCTTCTCCACGACGCCGTAGACGCCGGTGGACCCGTCGTCCCGCTCGACAGCGTCCTCCCGCACCCGGATCCACGGGTTGCGGTACACCTCCCGGCTGCCCGTCGTCCGCATGCGGCCATCATGCAGTGGCCCGCCGGCCTCCCCGGCCGCCCCGCGCCTGCCCCGTCGTCGCGTCGTCGCCGGCCGCGCACCTGTGCGGTGCCTCACCACCCGCGTGGTCGCCGCTGGATCGGGCGCCGTGCTGGAGTGGACTGCGTGCAGCTCGAGCCCTCCCGTACCTGCTGGCGCCGCTACGTGGCCCTCGGCGACTCCTTCACCGAGGGGCTCAGCGACCCCGACCCGCAGCGGCCGGGGGAGTACCGCGGCTGGGCCGACCGGCTGGCCGGGCACCTCGCCGCCGCGGCCGACGGCGGGGTCGAGTACGCCAACCTCGCCGTCCGGGGGCGGCTGCTGTCGCAGGTGGTCGAGGAGCAGGTGCCGGTGGCGCTGGCCGCACGGCCGGACCTGGTGAGCCTGGTCGCCGGCGGGAACGACCTGCTGCGCCCCGGCGCGGACCCCGACCGGCTGGCCGCCGTCCTCGAGGACGCCGTCGTGCGGTTCCGCTCCGCCGGCGCCGACGTGCTGCTGGCGACGGGCGTCGACCCGCGCCAGACGCCGATCATCCGCCGCACCCGCGGGCGGGTCGCGGTGTTCAACGCCTCCCTGTGGTCCATCGCGGCGCGGCACGGCGCCGTCGTCCTGGACCAGTGGGGCGCGGAGTGGGTGCAGGACTGGCGGATGTGGGACAGCGACCGCATCCACCTCACCGGCGAGGGGCACCGGCGGACGGCCCTGGCCGCCGCGACCGTGCTCGGGCTGCCCGTCGGGGACGACTGGCGGCAGCCGCTGGCCCCCCAGCCGCCGCGGGCGCTGCGGGCGGCGCTGGCCGAGGAGGCGGCGTGGGTGCGCGGCTTCGTCGCCCCGTGGGTCGCCCGCCGGCTGCGCGGCCACTCCTCGGGGGACGGCCGGGCAGCCAAGCGGCCGGTCCCGCTGGCGCTGCCGCGCGTCTAGGTCAGGGCTGGTCCGGCGCCTCGGCCGGGTCGCTCCCCGGGTCGTCGTCAGCCGCGGGGGCGTCGTCGGCCTGCGGCTCGCGGACCAGCCGCAGCGCCGGCCCGGACGGCGGGCCGGTCTCCAGCGCCGGGTCGGTGTACTCGAGCTCCTCCACGACCAGTGCGTGCTCGGCGGCCAGGACGTCCTCGACGGTGACCGTGCCGGGCGGCATCGTCCCCGCCAGCTCGACGTCCTCGGTGGTCGGGGCGGGGCCGGGCAGCGGCGCCGGGCGGCCGAAGGCGTAGCCCTGCGCCATCACGCAGCCGTGCTCGCGCAGCCAGTCGGCCTGGTCGAGGTCCTCGATGCCCTCGGCGATGACCTGCAGGCCCATGCCCAGGCCGAGCTGGACCAGTCCCTGGACCAGGGCCGCGGTCGAGGGCTCGGTGACCACGTCGGCGACGAACGAGCGGTCGATCTTCACCGTGTGGATGGGCAGCCGGTGCAGTGCGGTGATCGCCGAGTAGCCGGTGCCGAAGTCGTCCAGGGCGAGCGTGACGCCGGCGTCGGTCACCTCCGACACCGCCTGCAGGGTGGCCTCGGCGGCGAACAGCGCCGTCGACTCGGTGATCTCCAGCTCCAGGCGCTCCGGGGGGAGCCCGGACTCGGCGAGGGCGTCGGTCACCAGCTCGGCGAAGCCGGGCTCGGCCAGGTGCCGGGCGGAGATGTTGACGTGCACGCGCAACCCGGCCGGCCAGGTGGCGGCGTCCACGCACGCGCGGCGCAGCACCCACGCGCCGAGCTTGGAGGTCAGCCGGTTGTCCTCGGCCGCGGCCATGAACGCGCCCGGCGGCAGCAGCCCTCGCGTGGGGTGCTCCCAGCGGATGAGCGCCTCGTAGCCGAGCAGCGTCTCGTCGGCCAGGGCCACGATCGGCTGGTAGAACAGCCGCAGCTCGTCGGAGTCGAGGGCGTGGCGCAGGTCGGCCTCGAGCTGGAGCTGGTCGACCTCGCTGTCGCTGAGCACCCCGTCGTGCACCTCGATGCGGGCACGGCTGCCGTCGGACTTCGCCCGGGCCAGCGCGTTGTGCGCCTGGCGCAGCAGGTCGTCGGGGGCGACGTCGTTGCCGAGGGTGAGGCCCACGCTGGCCGACAGCACGATCTCGCGCTCGCCGATGAGGAACGGGTCGTCGAGCACCGACAGCAGCCGGTCGGCCAGCGCGCGCAGGCCGTCGAGGTCCTCGACGTCCTCGGCGAGGATGAGGAACTCGTCGGCGCCCAGGCGCACGGCGGTGTCCTCCACCCGGGTGCTCCACCGCAGCCGGTCGGCGACCTGGGTGAGCAGCTGGTCGCCGGCCTCGTGGCCGAGGACGTCGTTGACCGCCTGGAACCGGTCCAGGTCGAGGTGCACCAGCCCGACCTGCAGCCCGCGCCGGCGGGACAGGGCCAGTGCGTGGTTGAGCCGCTCGCCCAGGGCCCGGCGGTTGGGCAGGCCGGTCAGCGGGTCGGTGTACGCGCGGCGGACGAGGTCCTCCTCCGCGTGGCGGCGGTCGGTGACGTCGACCAGCGACAGGACGACGAAGTGCGGCGCGCCGGTGCTGGTGTGGATCACCTCGTGGGACTGCATCGCCCACAGCTCGCTGTTGTCGGCGCGGCGCAACCGCCGCTCGCCGTCCAACCGCAGCCACGGGTCCAGCGGACCCTCGGGCGCCGGCGGCAGGTCGGGGACCGGCGCCTCGTCGGGGTGGGCGAGCAGGTCGACGTGCCGGCCGACGAGGTCCTCCGCGGTGCGCCCGGTCATCGAGCACAGCGCCTCGTTCACCACGAGGAAGTGGCCGTCGAGGTCGACCAGTGCCTTGGGGATCGGCGCGGCGAGGAACAGCGCGCGGAAGAGCTGGCCGCGGTCGGCGAGCAGGGTGTCGATGGCGCGGAGTCGCGAGCCGGCGGCGGCGCCGGGGGTGCCTGCCCGGGGCCGCGGTACGTCGGGGGCGCTCAGGTTCACCGGTCCAGGGTGAGGGACCGACGGCGTCAAGTGACGGAACCTCTCGTCGGAGAGTCGTGGTCAATCGACCACATTGCGTGACGACAAGGGGCGGTGGCGGCGCAGGTGACGGATGTGACGGGCGTGTGGCCGTCGTCCCCCGTCGGGATGGTGGAGGAACACCCGGTCGGTCCGCCGCGCTTGCCTCCCCGGACGACGAGAGAGGTGGAGTGATGGACGGCTTCCCGAAGCGGATCGGTTTCCTGTCCTTCGGGCACTGGCAGCCGATCCCCGGATCACGGGTGCGCACCGGGCGGGACGCCCTGGTGCAGAGCGTGGAGCTGGCGGTCGCCGCCGAGGAGCTCGGCGTGGACGGTGCGTTCGTCCGGGTGCACCACTTCGCCCGGCAGCTGGCCTCCCCGTTCCCCCTGCTCGCGGCGATGGCCGCGCGGACGAGCCGGATCGAGGTCGGCACCGGCGTGATCGACATGCGGTACGAGAACCCGCTGTACATGGCCGAGGAGGCCGCCGCGACCGACCTGCTGGCCGACGGCCGGCTGCAGCTCGGCATCAGCCGGGGGTCACCCGAAACGGCGCTCCGCGGCTCGGAGGCGTTCGGGTACGTCCCGCCCGAGGGGTCCTCGGACGGCGACATGGCCCGGCAGAAGACCGCCCTGTTCCTCGCCGCGATCTCCGGTCAGCCGGTGGTGGACGCCGATCCCCGGACGACCGGCGGGACGACCGGCCGGCTCGCCGTCCAGCCGCAGTCGCCGGGCCTGGCCGAGCGCATCTGGTGGGGGTCGGGCACCCGCGCGACCGCCGAGTGGACGGCGCGGCAGGGCCTGAACCTGATGAGCTCCACGCTGCTGGTCGAGGACACCGGCGTGCCGTTCGACGAGCTGCAGGCCGAGCAGATCGCCCGCTACCGGGCGGCCTGGGCCGACGCCGGCTGGAAGCGGACTCCGCGGGTGTCGGTCAGCCGCAGCGTGATGCCGATCGTGACCGACCTGGACCGGCAGTACTTCGGGGAGCGGTCGGGGGAGGACCAGGTGGGCCTGCTCGAGGGCGTGCGCGCCCGGTTCGGCAAGAGCTACGTCGGCGAGCCCGACCAGCTGGCCGAGGAGCTGGCCAAGGACGCGGCCGTCCGCGAGGCCGACACCCTGCTGCTGACGGTGCCGAACATGCTGGGCGTCGACTACAACGCCCGCCTGCTGGAGACGATCGTGCGGCACGTGGCCCCGGCGATCGGCTGGGTCCCTCCCGCCGAGCGCTGACCCCGCTGCGCACAGGGCGGTGCCGCCGGGGCCCGCCCGGCGGCACCGCCCTGTGTCCTCGCTGCGGTCAGGCGACCTCGTAGGTGACGGCGCCGGCCTCGTCGACCGTGGCCAGGACGTCGATGCTGTCGGTGCTGTCCTCGGCGTTGGCCACCGTGCAGGGGATCGGCGTGCCCGTGGCGCCGACGAGCACGCTGCGGCCCTCGGTCTCGCAGGTCGCGACGGCCTCGACCCCGGCCTCGTCGCCCACCTGCCGGGCCAGGGACTGCTCCACGGTGGCGACGACGACGAGCATCTCGTCGCTCTCGATCTGGACGTTGCCCTCGTCGTCGGTCTGCTCGACGGTGAAGCCGATCGGCTGGCCCTCCAGCGTGGCGGTGCAGGAGAACGTGCCGCCGGCCTCCGCCTCGACGTCCTCGGGGCAGGACACGTCGGCCGCCGCCACCCCCACCTGCTCCTCGGTGAGCGCGGCGATCTGCCGCTCGGCCTCGGCGGTGTCGATGGTCGTCGTGCCGAACAGGAAGAGCGCTCCGACCGCGAGGCCCGCGATGAGGACGAGCGCGCCGATGACCGAACCGACGATCGCGCCGGTCCGCGTGCGCGGCGCGGGCGCCTGCGGTGCCCCGGAGCCGGTGGGCGGGGGGCCGAAGCCGGTCGGCGGGGGGCCGAACGGCGGCTGGCCGTACGGGGCGGCCGGCTGACCGGGCGCGCCGGCCGGCGGGAACGGCGGCTGCGGGTAGCCGGGGTCCTGGATCTGCTGGGTCATGGTTCCTCCTCCAACGGGGCTCGGGAGAACCGTGGAGGGGAGGTCTTTCGCCGCACTTGACGCTGCCTGGTGCGGGACTTGCAGCGCTCCTCAAGCCGCCACCCGGCCGGGGGAACGAGGGGATCTGCGGAGCGGTGTACGACCCCGGCAGCGTTCTCCTGGTGCCGCCGAGCGGGGGAGGCGTGGGCGACCTGGACTCTCCGCCTCTCCCTGGTCGGGCCCTGGCCCTGAGGAGAGCGCGCCCGGCAGGGATCGAACCTGCGACCAAGTGCTTAGAAGGCACCTGCTCTATCCGCTGAGCTACGGGCGCTCGGGTGCCGATCATCGCACCCACTCCGGCCACCCGCGGCCCGCCGGGTCCGGCGCGGCGGCGCCCGGTGCGCCCGGGTGTCGTGGTGGCGGACTACGTCCGGGTCCACGCCTCCCGCGCGTGGGCGGTGCGTGAGCCAGGCAGCGGAGCGGGTCACCCCGGCAGTCCAGCAGGTCCCGGTGGTCCGGCGGTCCCGGTCGTCCACAGGCGCCGATGCCGTCCACAGATGCCGGCCGACGCTGCCGGACCGGCGCTGCGGCATCGAGGGTCGGTCGCACACCGGCAGCGCGCCGGCCGCGCCGATCCCGGCGCAGCATCCCCGAGGAGCACCGTGAACGACACCACCGTCACCGTGGTCGGCAACGTCGTCGACTCACCCCGCCGGTACCGCCCGGAGGGCGGCACCCCGGTGACCAACTTCCGCATGGCCTCCACGGCCCGCCGCTTCGACAGCCGCAGCCAGGAGTTCGTCGACTCCGGCACGTTCTGGGTCGACGTCGAGTGCTGGAACGACCTGTCGGGCAACGTCTCCGGCAGCATCAGCAAGGGCGATCCGGTGATCGTCCACGGCACGCTCACCACGCACAGCTGGGAGTCCGACAACGGCCGCCGCAGCACGCCGCGGATCCGTGCCTCCGCCGTCGGGCCGAACCTCGCCCGGGGCACGTCCGCGTTCACGCGCACGCGGCCCGGCCGCCCGGCCGAGACCGGTGACGGCCCCGCCGCGGCGGCGCTGCGCCCCGCCGGGGGCGGCCTCGCGACGGAGGCCGACATCCCGGTGGCCGGGCGGGACTACGTGGACGCCGCCGAGACGTTGCACGGGGTGGACGCCACCGACCTCGTCCCGGAGCCCGCGCACGTCTAGTCGCCCGGGCTGGGAGGATCGGGGCGAGAACGCACGGGGGCGGGCCGGCAGACGGCCGGCCCGCCCTCCACTCGCGAATCGACGGAAGGCCTGCGAAGCCCAGTGGCTCAGTACATCTACACGATGGTGCGTGCGCGCAAGGCGCACGGCGACAAGGTGATCCTGGACGACGTCACCCTGTCGTTCCTGCCCGGCGCCAAGATCGGCGTCGTCGGCCCGAACGGCGCCGGCAAGTCGACCGTGCTCCAGATCATGGCCGGCATGCAGCAGCCCTCCAACGGCGAGGCCATGCTCGCGCCGGAGGCCTCGGTCGGCATCCTGCTGCAGGAGCCGCCGCTGAACGAGGAGCTCGACGTGCGCGGCAACGTCGAGGAGGCGGTCAAGCCGCTGCGCGATGCGCTGCGCCGCTTCGAGGAGGTCAGCGCGGCGATGGGGGAGCCCGACGCCGACTTCGACGCGCTGCTCGCGGAGCAGGGCGAGCTCATGGAGGTCATCGAGAACCACGACGGCTGGGAGCTCGACGCCCGTATCGAGCAGGCCATGGACGCGCTGCGCTGCCCGCCGGGCGACGCCGACGTCACCGTTCTCTCCGGGGGTGAGCGGCGCCGCGTCGCGCTGTGCAAGCTGCTGCTCGAGGCGCCGGACCTGCTGCTGCTCGACGAGCCCACCAACCACCTCGACGCCGAGAGCGTGGCCTGGCTGGAGCAGCACCTGGAGAAGTACGCCGGCACCGTCGTCGCCGTCACCCACGACCGGTACTTCCTCGACAACGTCGCGCAGTGGATCCTCGAGCTCGACCGCGGCCGGGCCTACCCATATGAGGGCAACTACTCCACCTACCTGGAGACCAAGGCCGCCCGTCTCAAGGTCGAGGGTGCCAAGGACGCCAAGCGGCAGAAGCGGCTGGCCGACGAGCTGGAGTGGGTCCGGTCCGGAGCCAAGGCCCGGCAGGCCAAGAGCAAGGCCCGCCTGCAGCGCTACGAGGAGATGGCCGCCGAGGCCGAGAAGTACCGCAAGCTGGACTTCGAGGAGATCCAGATCCCGCCGGGCCCGCGTCTGGGCAACGTCGTGGTCGAGACGAAGAACCTGACCAAGGGCTTCGGCGACCGCCTGCTCATCGACGACCTGTCCTTCACGCTGCCGCGCAACGGCATCGTCGGCGTCGTCGGCCCGAACGGCGTCGGCAAGACCACGCTGTTCAAGATGCTGGTCGGTGAGGAGAAGCCGGACGACGGCGAGATCAAGGTCGGCGAGACGGTCAAGCTCTCCTACGTCGAGCAGAACCGCAGCGGCATCGACCCCAAGAAGACCCTGTGGGACGTCGTCTCCGACGGCCTGGACCACATCAAGGTCGGCAACGTGGAGATGCCGTCGCGGGCCTACGTCGCGGCCTTCGGGTTCAAGGGCCCCGACCAGCAGAAGCCGGCCGGTGTGCTGTCCGGGGGCGAGCGCAACCGCCTCAACCTCGCCCTGACCCTCAAGCAGGGTGGCAACCTGCTGCTGCTCGACGAGCCGACCAACGACCTCGACACCGAGACCCTGACCAGCCTCGAGGGCGCGCTGCTGGAGTTCCCCGGCTGCGCCGTCGTGGTCAGCCACGACCGCTGGTTCCTCGACCGGGTGGCGACGCACATCCTGGCCTACGAGGGCGAGTCCAAGTGGTTCTGGTTCGAGGGCAACTTCGCCGACTACGAGAAGAACAAGGTCGAGCGGCTCGGCCCCGAGGCGGCGCGTCCGCACCGGGCGACGTACCGGAAGCTGACCCGGGACTGACGGAGGACCCCGTCCTCCTCACCGTGGGAGGACCCCGTCCTCCCCACCCCTCGCACGCTCGGGGCGGGACCGGGGACGGGGCCACGGCGAGCCTCTGGACGGGGCCTGCAGGAGGTCGACCGACGGCCGGCCGGAGCACCCGCTCCGGCCGGCCGTCGCCGTCCTCGGACCCCGCTCGGGCCGGCCGTCCCCGCCCGTGGACCCGGTCCGCCCCGCGACCGTGTGCAGGGGCGCTGGGCCGGTACGGCAGGGTGGAGCCCGTGAGGCACACCGTGCGCGTCCCGATGCGCTGGTCGGACATGGACGCCTACCAGCACATCAACAACGTCGCCTTCCTGGGCTACTTCGAGATGGCGCGGGTGAACCTGTTCTTCGAGCACCCGACCCACGACTCGGAGACCGGCATGCGGCGCGGACTCGTCGTCGCCGGGCACGACATCCAGTACAAGCGCTCGGTGGTGTACGACGCCGAGCCGCTGGAGGTGCAGGTCTGGGTGTCCGGGATCCGCGCGGCGGCGTTCACCTGCCACTACGAGCTGTTCGACCACGGACAGCTCGCCGCCACCGGCAGCACCCTGCTGGTCCCCTTCGACTTCGCTCTCAACCGGCCGCGCCGCCTCACGTCCGGGGAGAAGGAGTTCCTCGCCCGCTGGACCGACGAGCCGTCCGCGGCCTGACCGGCACCGCCGTGCGGGCTCAGCGGGTGGGGGCCGCCTGCACCAGCCCCGAGCCGGCGCGCATCCAGTCCCGCGGGGGAGCGGTCGGCACCACCCGCTTCCCCAGCGGGAAGAGCCCGACCGCGGCCAGCTTGAACGAGGCGATGCCGAACGGGATGCCGACGACGGTGAGGCAGAACCCGATGCCGCTGACGACGTGCACCAGCGCCAGCCACCACCCCGCCACGAGGAACCACACCAGGTTGCCCAGCGCCGACGCAGCCCCGGCCCCGGGGGCCGGCACCGTCGTCCGGCCGAAGGGCCAGACCACGAAGCCCGCCAGCCGGAACGCGGCGATCCCGAACGGGATGGTGACGACCAGCAGGCACGCGACCAGGCCGGCCAGCGCGTAGGCCAGCGCCAGGATCCAGCCCTGGAGCACCAGCCAGACCAGGTTCAGCAACGTGCGCAGTGTGTCCACGTCTGTTCCACGGGCCGGGCGGCCGCGCGGTTCCTCCCTGGGAACATGCTGAGGGCGCTGACGACGCGCTGGACGACGGTCGGGTCAGCCGCCGACGACGCGTGGCACCGGGCGGGCCGCTCCCGTGGGCGCCCCCCGCCGGGCCGCCTCCTCCTCCGTCACCGGCCGTACCGGCGCGCCCTCGGCGATCGCCGCACCGGCGAACACCGCCGCGTTGATGCCGCCGCGGTGCACCATCGCCTTCACCAGCCGGGCCCCCGTCAGCCGTTCCAGGTGCGTGCACGGCGGGCAGCGCTTCATGCCGAACAGCAGCGCGTCCCCGACGGCGAACCAGCGGCCCACCAGCGACGGCAGGTCGATGCCGGCCGTGACCAGGTTGCGGCGGGTGTCTCCCGGCGTCAGCGGCACACCCGCCTCCGCGGCGACGGCGGCCACGTCGTCGGCGTCGATGAGCGTCAGCTGCTTCTCCAGGTCCGGGTACTGCGCCCAGGTGCCCCCGCCCAGGGCGTACCGGTCACCCTCGAGTCCCCGGCCGGCGAGCAGCCGGGCGGAGGCCACCCGCCGCATCGGCGCGGCCGCCGTCCCGGTCAGCCAGATCCCGGTCACGACGCCGGCCGTCCCGCTCACGCCGGCCCCACCGAGCCGGCGGCCCGACGCGACGGGCGCACCGGGGTGTCGTCGGCGCCCCGGGCGTCGAGCGCCTCGCTCAGCGTGTGCGCCAGCTGCAGCACCGAGATGACCAGCGGCACCAGCACGCCCAACCGCAGCCGCTCGGCGCCGCGTGCCGCCTGGGCCTCGCGGATCCGGGCTGCGCGGTCGGCGAGCAGCGGGATGAAGCGCAGGGTCATCGCGATCACCAGCCCGACCCGCGCGGGGCGCACCCCCACCACCCGCAGCGGTCCGGCCAGCCACTCCACGACCGCGACCAGCGCCGTCACCCGGGTGGTGGCGGTGACCACCGCGGCGGCCAGCACGAGGGTGAGCAGCCGCAGCACCGCGACCGCCCCGGGGAGCGGCCCGGTCACGAGCAGGTGGACGACGAACAGCGCGGCCAGCCACAACCACACCGGCCGGACCTGACCCCACAGCGCCCGCGCCGGCAGCCGCGCCACCAGCAGCCCGACCGCCAGCACGGCGACCAGCGCCGCCGCGACCACCTCGACCCGCGACACCACGAACAGCCCGACGCCCAGCGCCGCCAGCACGGCCAGCTTCAGGCCCGCCGGGGCGCGGTGCACCGGGCTGGTGCCCGGGAGGTACAGCGACAGCATCACCCCATCCTCGCCACGTACCAGGGCACCGTCTCGGCGGGGGAGCCGTCGGCGGCGACGCGGCCGTCCTCGAACACCAGCACCCGGTCGAACCCGGCCAGCAGGTCCAGGTGGTGGGTCACCACGACGACGTCCTGCTCCAACTCGTCGATCACCCGCGCGACCCGCCGGGTGTTGGCCAGGTCGAGCAACGTGGTCGGCTCGTCGAACACGATCCGCTCGGGCCGCATGACCAGCACGCCGGCGATGGCCAGCAGCTGCTTCTGGCCGCCGGAGAGCAGGTGCGCGGGGTGGTCGCGGTGCCCCTCCAGGCCGTAGCGCACCAGGACGTCGTCCACCCGGCGGGCGATCTCCTCGCCGGGGACACCCTGGTTGGTCGGCCCGAACGCGAGGTCCTCGGCGACCGTGGGGTGCACGATCTGGGCGTCGGGGTCCTGGAAGACGAAGCCGACCCGCCGCCGCACCTCCCGCGCCCGCGTCCGGGTGTCCAGGCCGTCGACGAGCACCGTGCCCGACGTCGGCACCACCAGCCCGTTGAGCAGCCGCGCGAAGGTGCTCTTGCCCGAGCCGTTGGCGCCGACGACACCGACCCGCGACTCGGTCAGGGTCAGCGAGACGTCGGCGAGCACGGTGCGGTCGCCGTACACGTGGACGACCTCGCGCAGCTCGACCGCCGTCCGCGGGAGGGTCTCCGCGGACGCCGCAGCGGCCCCGCGCCGTCCCCACCGCACGGCAGGGCTCAGCCGGCGGTGGCGCGCCGGGTCGGCAGCTCGATCACCGGGTACGCGCGGCGGACGGCGACCGCGACCACCGAGGCGGCCACCGCCTTGACCACGTCACCGGGGACGAACGCCAGCGAGCCGGTGAACGACGCCGACAGCGGGATGTCGGCGTACAGGCTGGTGAACGGGATGCCGATGGCGTAGATGACGACCACGCCACCGACGAGGTTGGCCACCAGCGCCCAGGCCAGGTTGAACCGCCGCCAGAACAGCTGGGTCAGCCAGCCGATGACGAAGGCGGCGATCGGCCAGCTGTAGAGGAAGCCCGCCGTCGGCCCGACGAAGACGCCCAGGCCGCCCCGGCCCCCCGACAGCACCGGTGCCCCGACCGCGACCACGGCGAGGAACACCAGCAGCGCCAGGCCGGCCCGGCGCGCGCCGAGGACCGAGCCGGCCAGCATCACGCCGAGGGTCTGCGCGGTGATCGGCACCGGGATCCCGGGCACGGGCACGGGCGGCAGCAGCCCCAGCACGGCCACGATCGCGGCGAAGAGCGCGACGTAGGCGAGGTCCCTGGTCTTCACGGTGTCTCCTCCCGCGGGCCCGACGTCGCGGCCCCCGGCGGAAGGTACCGGAGGGCGGGCGGACGGCTTCCCTGCAGGGGCCCTCCTCCGCGCGGGGCCCGCCAGGGGGCGGCCACCGGGACCCCTGCGAGCGGCAGCGGCGGGGAGGCCCCGTCAGGCCCGCAGCCAGACCGCGGCGTCCACCGGCAGCACCCCACCGGCGACCCCGGCACTGGCCAGCAGCACCTCGCCCTCGGGCAGCGGGATGTCGCCCGCCGAGAGGTTGAGCAGGCACACCAGACCACCGGGACGGCGGAACGCCAGGCAGCCCGCCGGCGCGGGCAGCCACTCCAGGGACTCCCCGGTGAACGCCGGCGACGTCCGCCGCAGCGCGAGCGCGGAGCGGTACAGCGCCAGCATCGAGCCGGGGTCGGCCGCCTGGGCCTCCACGGTCAGCGGACCCCAGCCCTCGGGCATGGGCAGCCACGTCTCGCGGCGGGAGGAGAAGCCGTACGAGGGCTCGTCGCCCGACCACGGGACCGGGATGCGGCAGGCGTCGCGGCCCCGTTCGGCGTGGCCGGAGCGCTCCCAGATCGGGTCCTGCAGCGCCTCGTCGGGCAGCTCGACGTCGGGCATGCCCAGCTCGTCGCCGTTGTAGACGTAGGCCGCGCCGGGCAGGGCCAGCTGCAGCAGCGCCGCCGCCCGGGCCCGCCGGGTGCCCACCTCGCCGCCGCCGTAGCGGGTGACGTGCCGGGGGCGGTCGTGGTTGGACAGCACCCAGCAGGCGGGGGCGGGGGTGCCCGCCACGGTGGTCAGCGAGTGGACGACGGCGTCGCGCAGTTCGTCGACCGACCAGTCCGAGGTCAGCAGCTTGAAGTTGAACGCCAGCTGCAGCTCGTCCGGCCGCAGGTACCGGGCGAGGCGGTCGTCGTCGGAGACCCACACCTCGCCGACCGCCATCGTCGCGGGGTACTCGTCGAGCACCGCCCGGATGTGCCGGTGGACCTCGTGCACGCCGTCGTCGTCGAACCGGTGGTCCCCGGGTCCGTGGTCGTCGAGCAGCCCGGTGTCCTCCATCGGCTCCATGTCCGGCAGGCCGGCGGGCTTGGCCATGCCGTGGGCGACGTCGATGCGGAAGCCGTCGACGCCGCGGTCGAGCCAGAACCGCATCGTCGTCTCGAGGTCGGCCAGCACCTCGGCGTCGGTGAAGTCCAGGTCGGGCTGCTCGGGCGCGAAGATGTGCATGTACCACTGGCCGTCGGGCACCCGGCTCCACGCGGGCCCGCCGAACACCGAGGGCCAGTTGTTCGGCGGCTCCGCGCCGTCCGGGCCCCGGCCGTCGCGGAAGATGTACCGCGCCCGCTCGCGTGAGCCGGGGGCGGCGGCCAGCGCAGCCCGGAACCACTCGTGCTGGTGTGAGCTGTGGTTGGGCACCAGGTCCACGGTCACCCGGATGCCGGCGGCGTGGGCCTCGGCCAGCAGCGCGTCGAACCCGGCGAGGTCGCCGAAGACCGGCTCGACGTCGCGCGGGTCGGCCACGTCGTACCCGTGGTCGGCCATGGGGGAGGGGTAGAACGGCGTGATCCACAGCGCGTCGACGCCGAGCTCCACCAGGTGCGGCAGGCGCGCCCGGATGCCGGCGAGGTCGCCGACGCCGTCGCCGTTCCCGTCGGCGAAGCTGCGGATGTAGACCTGGTAGAACACCGCGTCGCGCCACCAGTCGGCGTCGGTGCGGCGGAACGGGCGGGCAGGGGTGTCCGGGCTCACCGGGCTCCTCGGGGTCGTGCGGGCGGGTGGCCTGCGGCCGCGGCCCCGCTGCAGGCACCCGCCGCGGGCCTGCGAGCGGCGGGGGCAGCGGGGTCCTCCGTCAGGCGGGGGAGAGTCCGCCGGGCGCGTCGTCGGGCCAGCGGTTCTGCATGCTGAGGGCAGCCATCTCCAGATAACCCCACAGCGTCGCGTCCTGCTCGGCGGGGAGCTCGAGGGAGTCCACGGCGTCGCGCATGTGCGCCAGCCACGCGTCGCGCTCGGCCGGGCCGATGGCGAACGGCGCGTGCCGCATCCGCAGCCGGGGGTGCCCGCGTTCCTGCGAGTACGTCGTGGGCCCGCCCCAGTACTGCTCGAGGAACCTCCGCAGCCGGGTCTCCGCGCCGTCCCAGTCGTCCTGCGGGTAGAGCGGCGCCAGCACCGGGTCGGTGCGCACCCCGGCGTAGAAGCGGGCCACCAGCCGCCGGAAGGTCGGCTCGCCGCCGACCTCGTCGTAGAACGTCCGGGCCGAGGGCAGGGACCGGCTGGACTGGCTCATGACCCCGATGGTCCCGCAGGCCCGCCACCGGCTGCCACGTGACCCTGCGTACGTCGGTAGGCCAGCAGCGGCGGGAGGACGGCGACCAGGCCGACCGCGCCGAGCAGCGCCCACACCCCACCGGCCGGCAGTCCCTCGGCCGCGAGGCCGGCGAGGAGCACCCCCAGGCCCTGGACGCCGTACAGCCCGCTGGCCGCGACCCCGAAGGCGCGGCCGCGGTAGGCCTGCGGCACGGCCTGCACGAAGGCGACGTTGAGCGGGATGACCCAGGCCGCGCCCAGGCCGGCCACGAACGTCAGCGCGACCACGACCGCGTAGGCGCCGCGTCCCGGGTCGGCCCACACCGCGACCACCCCGGCGAGCAGCACCGGGGCCAGTGACAGCAGTACCAGGGCCGGCACCAGCCGTTCGCGGCGGTCCTGGGTGAGGGCGCGGGCCACCAGCAGCCCGCCGACGGTCACGCCCAGCGGGTTGGCCGCGAGCAGCAGGCCGACCTGGGTGGCGCCCTCCCCGAGCCCGTCGACCAGCGGCGTGACGATGCCCTCCGGGGCGTTGGCGAACAGGGTGCCGACCCAGGTGAGGGCGATGATGGCGCGCAGCCGGGGGGTGCGCGCGATGAGCCGCAGCCCCTCGCCGGTGCCCCGCCACATCGACCGCGGGGCGTCTCCGTGGCCGTCGTCGGGGGCCGGCCGGGGCCGCAACCGGGCCTTCAGCCAGCAGGCCGACGCGAGGAAGGTGGCGGCGTCGAGCAGCAGCACCGCCGACGGGCTGAGCAGCGCCACCAGGATGCCGCCGGCGAGGAAGCCCGCCATCTGGGCGACCTGGGAGCCGATGTTGGTCAGCGAGGTGGCGACCGCGTAGCGGTCGCCGTCGAGCACGTCGGCCATCAGGGCCGAGCGCGCCGACTCGAACGGGGGTGCGCACAGCGCGACGAGCAGCAGCAGGGCCAGCAGCACCCCGAGCGGCGTGCCGGGGACGGCCATGCCGACGACCAGCAGGGCCCGGGCGAGGTCGGTGGAGATGAGCACCCGGTGGCGGGGCAGCCGGTCGGCCAGGGTCGACAGCAGCGGGCCGCCGACCAGCCACGGCAGGTAGCTGATGCCGAAGGTGATCGCCGAGAGCAGCGGGGAGGAGGTGCGCTGGTAGACCAGGACGGTCAGCGCGACGCGGGCGAGCTCGTCGCCGATCGTCGACAGCAGGTAGCTGCCGGCGAGCGGCCGGAACTCCCGCACGGCGAAGACCTCACGGAAGGTCGCCGGGCGGGCCCGCGTGGCGCCGGCCGGGCTCCGGCCCGCCGGCGCACCCCCGGTCAGCGGGCTCCTGCCCCGGCGCCGGACGCCGCGCTCAGCAGCGGGAGCGGGGTGCGGATGCCCTCGGCGACGAAGCGCTCCTTGAGCCGCATGCGCAGCTCCCGCCCGACCCGCCACTGCTCGGCGTTGGTGCTGCGCACCTGCAGCCGCATGAAGACGCCCTCCGAGGTGATCTGTTCCACCCCCAGGGACTCCGGGGCCGCCAGCAGGGCGGCGGCCCACTCCTCCTCGGCGTACATCTCGTCGGCCACCTCCTGCATGATCGCCCGGCAGCCCTCCAGGTCGGTGTCGTGGGCGACGGGCATGTCGATGACCACCTGCGCATAGCCCTGGCTCTTGTTGCCCACCCGCAGGATCTCGCCGTTGCGGGCGTACCAGACCACGCCGTTCACGTCGCGCAGCCGGGTGATGCGCAGGCCGACCGCCTCGACGGTGCCGCTGGCCTCACCCAGGTCGACGACGTCGCCGACGCCGTACTGGTCCTCGAGGATGATGCCGATCCCGGCGATGAAGTCCTTCACCAGGTTCTGCGCGCCGAACCCGAGCGCGACACCCACGACACCGGCGCTGGCGAGGATGGGGGCCAGGTTGATCCCCAGCTCGCCGAGCACGAGCACCACCGCGATGCCCAGCACCACGATCGAGGCGGAGGACCGCAGGGCCGAGCCGATGGCCTCGGCCCGCTGCGTGCGCCGGGCGGCGAGCTGTTCGAGCGCGTCACCCGGGGTCGTGGCGCGGGCCCGCCGTCCCCGCAGGATCGTGGGGACGGCGCCGGTGGCGGTCCGCTCGGTCAGCCGGCGGATGGCGCGGTGGAGCAGGAACCGGACCAGCGTGGCGACCACCACGATCAGCAGGATCTTCGCCGGCTTGGCGATCAGGGCCTGCGCGTTCTCGGCGAGCCAGTCCAGACCGAACCAGTCGTAGACCTGCTGGCAGAGCCAGTAGTCGGCGCAGTCGGGAACGGACCCGGTGAGGCTGTCATCGGCAGCAGCGAGCACGGACGGTGAAGCAGTCATCACGCAAATACTCTCAGGTTCGACGCCCGGAAGGGGATCACACCGGGCGCCCGTCGGCCCCTCGGGAGAGGTCTCGGCCACGGTCCGGTACCGGACCGGGCACGAAC
Source organism: Geodermatophilus sp. SYSU D00742 (assembly GCF_054049935.1). NCBI lineage: Bacteria > Bacillati > Actinomycetota > Actinomycetes > Geodermatophilales > Geodermatophilaceae > Geodermatophilus > Geodermatophilus sp. SYSU D00742. The sequence goes on along the minus strand of NZ_JBJGYJ010000024.1, from coordinate 1,159 downwards.
CGGTAAAGGCCCGGAGGGGCGTGTTGACGTGACTTCTGCGACGACCTAGCGTCCGCCGCCGACCATGCGCCGGAAACGCGGTCGACACGCGTCCGGCACGAAAGCAGTTCCCAGGAGGACCAGTGCGTCGAAGTGTGATCAGCCTCGCCCTGGCGAGCACCGTGGTGCTCGCCGCGTGCGGAGGCGGGGACGAGGGGTCCGCCGGTGGCAGTGGCAGTGGTGGGGGCGGTGGCGAGGGCGGCGGTCTGACCGCGATCCGCGTGGGCGCCATCCCGATCGTGGACGTCGCCCCGCTCTACCTCGGCATCCAGCAGGGCATCTTCGAGGACGCCGGCCTCGAGGTGGAGCCCTTCCTCGCCCAGGGCGGCGCGGCCATCGTGCCGGCGGTCGTCAACGGCGAGGCGCAGTTCGGCTTCTCCAACATCACCAGCCTCCTGCAGGCCACGGGGCGCGGCGTCCCGCTGGCCCTGGTGGCCCCGGGCCCGGGTGCCACCGGCAACGCCGAGGACGACTTCGCCGCCGTCGTCGTGCCGACCGACAGCCCGATCCAGACGTCGGCCGACCTGGCCGGCAAGCGCGTGGCGATCAACTCGATCAACAACATCAGCGACACCGTCGTCCGCGAGAGCGTGCGGCAGGCCGGTGGCGACCCCGAGAGCATCCAGTTCGTCGAGATCCCGTTCCCCGACATGCCGGCCGCGGTGAGCACCGGCCAGGTCGACGCGGCGTTCGCCGTCGAGCCGTCGGCCACCGTCGGTGAGAGCCAGGGCCTGCGCCGGGTGTCGGCCCCGTACACCGAGACCGACGACGACCTCACCGTGGCCGGGTACTTCACCTCCGACCAGTACGCGGCGGAGAACCCCGACGTCGTCGAGGCCTTCACCGAGGCGATGATCGAGGCCCAGGAGTACGCCCAGGCCAACCCCGACCAGGTGCGCCAGGTGCTGGGCGAGTACACCCAGATCTCGCCCGAGATCGCCCAGGAGCTGACGCTGCCGACGTTCCAGAGCGAGATCAACCGGGAGTCCGTCGAGCTCCTGCTCCAGCTCGGCGAGCAGGACGGGATCATCGAGGGCGACGTCGAGCTCGACCAGCTGTACTTCGAGAACTGAGCAAGGACCCCTGCGGGGTCCCGCCACCCGCGAGCTCGCGGCGGGAC
>NZ_JBJGYJ010000023.1:0-78026 GCF_054049935.1 Geodermatophilus sp. SYSU D00742 | reverse complement strand
GGGCGAGGGGGTGGTGATGCGCGACGAGGACGTCACGCTCGAGGTCGGGGCGGAGCGGGGCGGGGGGGGGGCCGCCGGCCCCCCGCCCGACGTCGGCCGGCAGGCCGCCGAGGACCACCGCGAGGAGATCGAGGAGGTGCTCAAGGGCGCCGACATGGTCTTCGTGACGGCGGGCGAGGGCGGTGGCACGGGCACCGGTGGTGCGCCCGTGGTCGCCTCCATCGCCCGCAAGCTCGGCGCGCTGACCATCGGCGTCGTCACCCGCCCGTTCTCCTTCGAGGGCAAGCGGCGCGCGGTGCAGGCCGAGTCGGGCATCGAGGAGCTGCGCAACGAGTGCGACACGCTCATCGTCATCCCCAACGACCGGCTGCTGCAGCTCGGTGACCGGAACGTCAGCGTCATGGACGCCTTCCGGACCGCCGACCAGGTGCTGCTGTCCGGTGTCCAGGGCATCACCGACCTGATCACCACGCCGGGCCTGATCAACCTGGACTTCGCCGACGTCAAGTCGGTCATGTCCGGCGCCGGCTCCGCCCTCATGGGCATCGGCAGCGCCCGCGGCGACAACCGCGCCCTGCTGGCCGCGGAGCAGGCGATCGCCAGCCCGCTGCTGGAGGCCTCGATGGAGGGCGCCCACGGCGTGCTGCTGTCGATCTCCGGTGGGTCGGACCTCGGGCTGTTCGAGATCAACGAGGCCGCCTCGCTCGTGTCCGACGCGGCCCACGCCGACGCGAACATCATCTTCGGTGCGGTCATCGACGACGCCCTCGGCGACGAGGTGCGGGTGACCGTCATCGCCGCCGGGTTCGACGGCGGCAAGCCCAGCGGCCGCAAGGACGCCGGGGTCGCCTCCGTGCCCACCGCGGCCCCCGTGGCGCCGCCGGTCGCCTCCCGGATGCCGGTGCACCCGCAGCCGGTGACCGCGGCCTCCCCGGCGCCCACCGGTGAGCGGCTGGTCGGGTCCGCGCCGCAGGTCCAGCAGGCGCAGCCGGCGCCGCTGCCCTCCACGTCGCAGCTGCCCGGCCGTTCCGCGCCCGCGACCGGCGGGGGCATCACCGTGCCCCCGCTGCCGCCGGTGCCCGGGCCGACCGCCGCGGGCCGCCGCCCGCTGTCCGACGAGGACTTCGAGGAGGAGCTCGACATCCCGGAGTTCCTGCGCCAGTGAGCACGTCCCCGGCCGCCCCGCAGGCGGTGCGACCCCGACGGGTCGTGACCGACCGCCGGGGCGGCCGGTCCCGTGCGCCCTACGACTCGTTCAACCTCGGCGGGCACGTGGGCGACGACCCGTCCGACGTCGCGGCGAACCGGGAGCGGTTGGCCCGCGAGCTCGGCGTGGACGCGGACCGGCTGGTCTGGATGGACCAGGTGCACGGCACCGGCGTCGCTCTCGTCGACGGGCCGGTCGAGGGGCCCCTGCCGGCCACCGACGCGCTGGTCACGCGCACGCCGGGCCTGGTCCTGTGCGTGCTGGTCGCCGACTGCGTCCCGGTGCTGCTGGCGGACTCCCGCGCCGGTGTGGTCGCCGCCGTGCACGCCGGGCGGGAGGGCGTCCGGCAGGGCGTGGTCCCGGCCGCCCTCGCCGCCATGGCCGGGCTGGGCGCCCGGCCCGGTGACGTCACCGCGTTGCTGGGCCCGGCCGTCTGCGGTGCGTGCTACGAGGTGCCGCGCGCGATGCAGGCCGAGGTCGCCCGGGTCGCCCCGGCGGCTGCGGTGCGCACCCGGAGGGGCACCCCGGGGCTGGACCTGCGCGCCGGCCTGGCCGAGCTGCTCCGCGGGGCCGGCGTCGGCCAGGTGGTCCACGACCCCCGGTGCACCGCCGAGGACCGCTTCCTCTTCTCCCACCGGCGCGACGGCGTCACGGGGCGGCAGGCGGGGGTGGCCTGGCTCGGCTGAGGCGCGCTGGGAGCATTCCCCTGTGACCACTGCCGCCGACCGCCTCCGGGCCGTGCGTGCACGGGTCGCCACGGCGGCCCGTGCCGCCGGCCGCGACCCCGCCGAGGTGCGCCTGCTGGCGGTGAGCAAGACCTGGCCCGCCGCCGCGGTCCGCGAGCTGGCCGCGCTCGGCCAGGCCGACTTCGGGGAGAACCGGGCGCAGGAGCTGACCGGCAAGGCCGCCGAGCTCACCGACCTCCCGCTGCGGTGGCACATGGTCGGCCAGCTGCAGCGCAACAAGGCCGCGGCGGTGGCCCGCCTGGGTGCGGTGGTGCACTCGGTCGACCGGCTCCCGCTGGCGCGGGCGCTGGCGCGGGCCGGTGTCCAGCACGGGCGGCCGGTCGAGGTCTTCCTCCAGGTCGACCTCGGCGGTCCCGAGGGGGAGCTCGCGGCACGCGGCGGCGCCGCGCCCGACGACGTCCCGGCGCTGGCCGACGCCGTGGCCGCCGAGGAGGGCCTCCGGCTGTGCGGCCTCATGGCGGTGGCGCCCCGGGACAGCGACCCGGCGCCGGCGTTCGCCCGGCTGGCCGCGCTGGCCGAGCGGGTGCGCGCCGACCACCCGGAGGCGCGCGAGATCTCGGCGGGCATGAGTGCCGACCTGGAGCAGGCCGTCGCGGCAGGCAGCACGCTCGTGCGTGTCGGAACCGCGCTCTTCGGGGAGCGGCACCTACCCTCCCCGCAGGACGAGTCACACCAGTCACACGGGTCCCACCGGTCCGGGTGATGGACGCGCGCAACGAGGACGACACCAGAGGGGGAGGGCTGATGGCCGGGACCATGCGGAAGATGGGCATCTACCTCGGGCTCGTCGAGGACGACGACGCCCGCGCCTACGGCCGGTACGACGCCCGGCAGGCGGACTACGACCGGCACGACGACCGGCGCGGCGACGAGCGGCGTCTCGACGACCGCCGCTACAGCCGCTACGCCGACGACGCCTACGACGACCACTACGTCGAGGCGGGCGACCGGTACGCCGACGGTGACTACCGGGTCGACGACCACTTCGCCGACCTCGAGCCCGAGCTGCCCTCCCCGGACCCCGAGCCCGTGGCGCTGCCCCGCCGCAGCGGTGTCAACCGCAACATCGGCCTGGCCCCCGCCGCCTCGCCCCCTGTCGCCCGCCTCGGCGGCACGGCCGGCAGCGGCCTGTCGGCGACCGCAGGCTCCGGCGGTGGCGGATCCACCGCCGCCGGCGCCGCCGGCCTGGCCGTCCGGGAGCCGGCCCCGGCCGCGCCCGAGCCAGCCCCCGTTCCTGCCCCCGCCCCGAAGCCCTACCGGATCACCACGCTGCACCCGAAGACCTACAACGAGGCCCGCCAGATCGGTGAGGCCTTCCGGGACGGCAGCCCGGTCATCATGAACCTGACCGAGCTCGACCACGCCGACGCGCGACGGCTCGTCGACTTCGCCGCGGGACTGATCTTCGGGTTGCGCGGTAGCATCGAGCCCGTCACGAACAAGGTGTTCCTGCTCAGCCCGAGGGACGTCGACGTGACGGCCGAGGACAAGGCGCGGATCCGCGAGGGCGGGTTCTTCAACCAGTCCTGAGGCCGACGCCCACGAGTGGACCCGGCACCCGGAGTGCCCCGAACGAACGAGGACCGTGGCTCTCTTCTGGCAGATCGTCTCATCGGTGCTGCTCGTCTTCCTCGTCCTGCTCTTCGCGCGGTTCGTCGTCGACTGGGTCATGGTGCTGGCCCGCAGCTGGCGGCCCTCCGGTCTGGTGGCGGCGGGGCTCGAGGTGGTCTACGCGACCACTGACCCGCCACTCAAGGCGGTCCGGAAGGTCATCCCGCCCCTGAACCTGGGCACCATCCGGTTGGACCTCGGGTTTATGGTGCTGTTGATTGCCGTGTACATCCTGCGTGGCATCACGACCTCACTCGCCGCCGCCGCGTGACCCCCGAACCCACCGGGGAGGGTGACGCCCGGAGGGTGGGTGCGGTCCGCCGTCGCTCGTCCGAGAACGTCCCTGTTCCCGCTGTCCGACCCGAGGTGACCCGATGCCATTGACGCCTGCCGACGTGCACAACGTCGTGTTCAAGAAGCCGCCGATCGGCAAGCGTGGCTACGACGAGGACGAGGTGGACGCGTTCCTCGACGTGGTCGAGGCCGAGCTGGCGCGGCTGATCGAGGAGAACAACGAGCTGCGCTCCGGGTCGGCCACCGGCCGGACCCCCCGCCAGGACGCGCCGGAGCCCGCCGCCGCGCCGCCGCCCCCGCCGGTCGCCACCCCGCGCGAGGACGACAGCATCCGGGCCTCCCGGATGCTCGCCCTGGCCACCGAGACGGCCGACCGGTACGTCAACGAGGCCAAGGCCCAGGCCGACCAGATGGTCGTCACCGCCAAGACCAACAGCGAGCGCATGGTCACCGAGGCGCGCGCCAAGAGCGAGCAGATGGTCAGCGAGGCCAAGATGCGCGCCGACTCGATGATCGGCGACGCCCGCACCCGCGCCGACACGATGGAGCGCGAGGCCCGCGCCAAGGCCGCCGCCCTCGACCAGGACGCCGAGCGCCGGCACACCGAGGTCATGGGCACCCTCGAGGAGAAGAAGAGCAGCCTCGAGCGCAAGATCGAGGAGCTGCGGACCTTCGAGCGCGAGTACCGCACCCGGCTGCGGTCCTACCTCGAGTCGCACCTGCGTGACCTGGACAGCCGCGGCTCGGCAGAGCCCGCGTCCAACAGCCGGCAGAACCAGCACGCCAGCGCCTGACCGAGGACCCGTCCTCCCCACCTCCGCGCGGCGGAGGGGGGCGGGACGGGGTCGCGCAGCACGGGCCCCCGGACGCCGTCCGGGGGCCCGTCGCCGTCCGGGGCCGGTCGCCGTCCGGGGCCGGTCGCCGTCCGGGGCGGGTCGCCGTCCGCGGGCGGCCCCTGCACCGGCCCGGCTACAGTCGGTCCGTGATCTCGGCAGCGGGCCTGCTGGTGCTGATCGGTCTGGGGATGTTCGTCGGCGGGCTCGTCACCGACACCACGGCCTTCTACTGGGTCTGCGTCGCCTCCTGTGGCGTGGCCGCCGTCCTGCTGGTGCTGACCCGGGTGGGCCCGGCCCGGCACGTGGCGGACCCGGCCGGCCGCGCCGTGTCACCCGCCGCGGTGCGCGGACCCGCGTCCGGCGGGCACCGGGCCGCGGACGGTCCTGCGTCGGGCGGGCAGCGGGCCGCGGGCGGTCCCGCGTCCGGTGGGCAGCGCGCCGTGGACGGTCCGGGCTCCGGGGGGCACCGCGCGGCCGGGTGGCCGCTCGAGGACGACCCGGGGCGGGCTGTGCGTCCTCCCGCGGCCGGCGAGGAGCCCGTCGCCCGCGAGTGGGCGGGCCGGTCCGCGGCCGGCGAGGCGCCGACCAACTCGTCCGCCGCCGGGAACGGTGCCGACGACAGGGGGACGCCCGACGACGCGCCGACGGGGGCGCACGTGGCCGCCCCGGCCGGGGTCCGCAGCCCGTCCGACGACGGGGAGCCCGTCGAGGAGGACGTCGAGGTCACCGACCTGCTGCTCGTCGTCGACCTCGCCGACGACGTCCTCGTGGTCGACGAGCACCCCCGCTACCACGTCGCCGGCTGCGTGCACCTGCGCGGGGAGACCGCGATCCCGTTGCCCGTGGTCGAGGCCCGGGCCGACGGGTTCACCCCGTGCGGGACCTGCCGCCCGGTGCGGCACCTGGCCGATATCGAGCGCACCCGGCGCCGGACCGCCCGCGGGAACTGAGCCCGCGGGCGGCTCGGGTTCAGCCGGCTGCGCGCGCCACCCAGAAGCGGGAGCCGGCGGGGCCCTCGACCGCGTCGCCCTCACCGGCCGTCCCGGGGTGCACCCGGACGGCGAGCACCTCGTCGGCCACCTGGGCGCCGTGCTCGGTCAGTGCCCGGTCCATCTGAGCCGCGGCGGGGGAGTCGCCGTCGACGGTCCACCACAGCTCGATGCGGTCGCTGACGGCCAGGCCGCTGCCCTTGCGGGCCTCCTGGACCAGCCGGACGGCCTCGCGGACCAGGCCGGCCCGCTCCAGCTCGGGGGTCAGCTCCAGGTCCAGTGCCACGGTCAGCCCACCACCACTGGCCACCGTCCAGCCCTCGCGCGGGGTCTCGGTGACCACCAGGTCGCCCTCCTCCAACGGCACGGGGACGCCGTCCACCTCGACCGAGGCGCTGCCGGACCGGTAGGCGGCGACCAGGGCGGCCGCGTCGGCGGCGGCGACCGCCCGGGCGACGGCCTGGACCTGCTTGCCCAGCCGCCGGCCGACGGCCCGGAAGTCGACCTTCACGCTGACGTCCACCAGGTCGCCGCCGACGGCCGACAGGTCCATCAGCTCGGCGACGTTGAGCTCGTCGGCGACCTCGGCGACGAGCTCACGCGGGAGGTCGGACCAGCCCGGCGCGGCCACGACGGCGCGCGCCAGCGGCTGACGGGTGCGCACCTTGGCCGAGGTCCGCGCCGAGCGGCCCAGCTCGACCAGCCGCCGGACCAGGGCCACCCGGGCCACCAGCTGCTCGTCGCGGGCCCCGGCGTCCACCTGCGGCCAGGCGGCCAGGTGCACGCTGTCGGGGACCTCGGACCCGCCGGCCGCGCCCAGCCCCGGCACGACCGCCCGGGCCCACACCTCGTCGGTGACGAACGGGGTGAACGGCGCCATCAGCCGGGTGAGGACGTCGAGCACCTCGTGCAGCGTGGCCAGCGCGGCGGGGTCGCCGTCCCAGAACCGGCGGCGCGAGCGGCGGACGTACCAGTTGGAGACGTCGTCGACGAACTGGGCGATCAGCCGGCCGGCACCCTGGGTGTCGAAGTCCTCCAGGGCCGCGGTGACCCCGTCGGTGACGGCGGCCAGCTCGGCCAGGGCCCAGCGGTCCAGCAGCGGCCGGTCGGCCCGCGCGGGAGCCGTGCCGTCGTCCCGGCCGCCCGCCGGGTCCCACCCGTTGGTCTCCGCGTACAGGGTGAAGAAGCTGGCGGTGTTCCAGTAGGTGAGCAGCACCTTCCGGACCACCTCGGACAGCGTCTCGTGCCCGACCCGGCGGGCCGACCACGGCGAGCCGCCGGCGAGCATGAACCAGCGCACGGCGTCGGCGCCGTGCCGGTCCATGAGCGGGATGGGCTCCAGGATGTTGCCCAGGTGCTTGCTCATCTTCCGGCCGTCCTCGGCCAGGATGTGCCCCAGGCACAGGACGTTCTCGTAGGAGCTCTCACCGAACACCAGCGTGCCGACGGCCATCAGCGAGTAGAACCAGCCGCGGGTCTGGTCGATCGCCTCGCAGATGAAGTGCGCCGGGTAGGCCGCCTCGAACTCCGCCTGGTTGCGGTACGGCGCACCCCACTGGGCGAAGGGCATCGACCCGGAGTCGTACCAGGCGTCGATGACCTGCGGCACCCGCCGGTAGGTGCCCTCCTCGCCGGGCCGGGTGAAGGTCACCTCGTCGATGAACGGCCGGTGCGGGTCCAGGTCGGACAGGTCGCGCCCGGTCAGCTCCGACAGCTCCGCCAGCGAGCCGACCACGACCATGCGCTGTGGATCGGCGTCGTTGCGCCAGACCGGCAGCGGCGTCCCCCAGAACCGGTCGCGCGACAGCGCCCAGTCGACGTTGTTGCGCAGCCAGTCGCCGTACCGGCCCCACTGGATGTGCTCGGGGTGCCAGTGCGTCCGCTCGTTCTGGGCGAGCAGCTGGTCCTTGACCACCGACGTCCGGATGTACCAGGACGGCTGCGCGTAGTACATGAGCGGCGTGTGGCAGCGCCAGCAGTGCGGGTAGCTGTGCTCGTAGCGCTGCTCCCGCCACAGCACCCCGCGCCGCTGCAGGTCGACCACGAGCTCGTCGTCGGCGGCCTTGAAGAACCGGCCGCCGACCAGCCGGACGTCGGGCAGGAAGTGACCGCCGGGGTCGATCGGGTTGACCACGGGCAGGCCGTAGCCGCGGCAGACGGCGAGGTCGTCGGCGCCGAAGGCGGGGGACTGGTGGACCAGCCCGGTGCCGTCGTCGGTGGTCACGTAGTCGGCGAGGACGACGAAGTGGGCGTCCTCGCCATCGGGGAAGTCGACCAGCTCGAAGGGCCGCTGGTAGTGCACCCGCTCCCAGTCGCGGCCGGTGGTGCGGGCCAGCACCTCGCGCGGCTCGTCCCCGAGGACGGCGTCCAGCAGGGGCTCGGCGACCACGACGGTCGCCTCCTGCCCCTGGTGGGTCGTGCGGGCCACCACGTACGTGACGTCGGGGTGCACGGCGACCGCGGTGTTGGACGGCAGCGTCCACGGCGTGGTCGTCCAGATCAGCAGGTCGGCCCGGCCGGCCCACTCGCCGCTGGTGACCGGCAGCCGCACGTACACCGACGGGTCGGTGATCGACTCGTACCCCTGGGCGACCTCGTGGTCGGACAGGCCGGTACCGCAGCGCGGGCAGTAGGGCGCCACCCGGTGGTCCTCGACCAGCAGGCCCTTCTCGAAGACCTGCTTGAGCGACCACCAGACGCTCTCGATGTAGGCCGGGTCCATCGTCCAGTAGGCGGTGGACATGTCGACCCAGTAGCCCATCCGGTGGGTGAGCTGGCTGAACGCGTCGACGTGCCGCATGACCGACTCGCGGCAGCGGGCGTTGAACTCCGCGATGCCGTAGCGCTCGATGTCGGGCTTGCCCGCGAAGCCGAGCTCCTGCTCGACGGCGATCTCCACCGGCAGGCCGTGGCAGTCCCACCCGGCGCGGCGGGGCACGTGCCAGCCCTGCATGGTCTTGAACCGGGGGAACACGTCCTTGAACGCGCGCGCCTCGATGTGGTGGGTGCCGGGACGCCCGTTGGCGGTGGGCGGCCCCTCGTAGACGTTCCACTGGGGCCGGCCGGCCGAGGCCTCCAGCGAGCGGGCGAAGACCTTGTCGGCCTCCCAGCGGCCCAGGATCTCCTGCTCGAGGGCGGGCAGGTCGACCTGAGGGGGCAGCGCGCGGAAGGGGCCGGGAGAGCTCACGTCCCCATTGTCCCCGAGGCGTCCGGCGGCCCGCCGGTGGACTGCTGGAACCGTGCCGTGACGTCGGTACGGGAGACTGCGGAGGTGGACAGGGCCGCCCGGTGAACACGACGGTCACCCTCGCGCTGGCCCTCGGTGCGCTGATCGTCCTCGTCGCGGCCGTCGCGCTGCGCCTGGCCGACCGACTCGGTCTGCCCAGCCTGCTGATCTACCTCGCGCTCGGCGTGGCCCTGGGGGAGCGCGGGCTGGGCATCGACTTCGAGGACGTGCAGCTCACCCAGACCCTCGGCGTCGCCGCGCTGGTCGTCATCCTCGCCGAGGGCGGCCTGACCACCCGGTGGCACGACGTCCGGCGGGCGATGGGGCCGGGCGTGTCACTGGCGACGATCGGCGTGGTCGTCAGCGTGGCCGTCACCGCGGCGGTCGCCGTCTGGCTGCTGGACTTTCCCTGGGCGTTCGCGCTGCTGCTCGGCGCCGTGATCAGCTCGACCGACGCCGCCGCCGTGTTCGCCGCCCTGCGCCGGCTGTCGCTGCCCCGGCGTCTGGCGGCCTCGATCGAGGCGGAGAGCGGGCTCAACGACGCCCCGGCGATCCTGCTGGTGACCAGCCTGGCGGCCTACCTGACCGGGGCGGAGGCGCACGCCTGGTGGCTGGTCGCCGTGGAGATCGTCGCCGAGCTGGTCGGTGGCGCGGCGATCGGCATCGCCGTCGGGGTGGCCGGGGCCGAGCTGTTGCGCCGTGTCGCCCTCCCGCTCGCCGGCTTCTACCCCCTGGCGACGCTCGCGTTGTGCGTGCTGGCGTACGCGACGGCGTCCCTGGCGCACACCTCGGGCTTCGTCGCGGTCTACCTGGCCGGGGTGGTGCTGGGCAACGCCGCCCTGCCGCACCGCTCGGCGAGCATCGGCTTCGCCGAGGGCATGGCCTCCCTGGCCCAGATCGGGCTGTTCGTCCTGCTCGGGCTGCTGGCCTCGCCGGACCGGCTGGACGAGGCGCTGGTCCCCGCGCTGATCGTGGGCGGGGCGCTGCTGCTGCTGGCCCGGCCGCTGTCGGTGCTGGCCAGCCTGGCGTGGTTCCGGCTGCCCCTGGCGCAGCAGACCTTCATCTCCTGGGCCGGCCTGCGCGGGGCGGTCCCGATCGTCCTGGCCACCTTCCCGGTCGCCGCGGGTGTCGACGGCGCGGTCCGCATCTTCGACACCGTCTTCGTGCTCGTCGTCGTCTTCACGCTCATCCAGGGCTGGTCGCTGCCGTGGGTGGCGCGCCGGCTGGGGATCGCCGCGCCGGTGACCCCGCGGGACGTCGACGTGGAGTCCGCGCCGCTGGACGAGCTGGACGCCGACCTGCTGCAGCTCACCGTGCCGCAGGGCTCCCGGCTGCACGGCGTCTACCTGCCCGAGCTCCGGCTGCCCGAGGACGCCGCGGTGGTGCTCATCGTCCGCGACGGCCGTCCGTTCGTGCCCGACGCGAGGACCCGGCTCATGCGCGGTGACCAGGCGCTGCTGGTGTCGGCCCGGCGCTCCCGGCCGGAGGCCGAACGCCGGCTGCGCGCGGTCAGCCGCGCCGGTCGGCTGGCCGGCTGGCGCGGGGAGACCGGCGCCGCCACCGAGACGGACTGACCCGCGCCGACCCCGGGCTCGTCCGCGGCTCTCCCCCGTGCTCATCCGCGGATCCCCCCGTGCGGATCCGCGGATGAGCGTGGGGGTCAGCCGTTGAGCTCGAGGGTCTGCATCGTCTGCGCGCGGACCTCGGCGAGCAGGGCCGGGTCGTCGGCCAGGCGGCGGCCGTAGGAGGGGATGGCCTCCCGCAGCGCCGGGCGCCAGGCGTCGATCCGCTCGGGGAAGCAGCGCTCGAGGACGGTGAGCATCGCGGACACCGCGGTCGAGGCACCGGGGGAGGCGCCCAGCAGGCCGGCGATGGTGCCCTCGCCGCCGACGACGAGCTCCGTGCCGAACTGGAGGACGCCGCGGCCGGTGGCCGGGTCGCGCTTGATGACCTGGACCCGCTGACCGGCCGTGATCATGTCCCAGTCGTGCTCCTCGGCCAGGGGCACGAACTCCGTCAGGGTCCGGTGCCGGGCGCTGCGCGACTGGAGCAGCTCGCTGATCAGGTAGCGGGTGAGCGCCATCTCGGTGCGGGCCACACCCAGCATCGAGCCGAGGTTGCCGGCCTTGACGCTCAGCGGGAGGTCGAACACCGAGCCGGCCTTGAGGAACTTCGGTGAGAAGCCGGCGTAGGGGCCGAACAGCAGCGAGTGGTCGCCGTCGATCAGCCGCAGGTCGAGGTGGGGCACCGACATGGGCGGGGCCCCGACGGCTGCCTGGCCGTAGACCTTGGCCTGGTGGGCCGAGACCAGCTCGGGGGAGCGGGTGCGGAGGAACAGGCCGCTGACCGGGAAGCCGCCGAAGCCGCGGATCTCGGGGATGCCGGCCTTCTGCAGCAGGGGCAGGGCGCCGCCGCCGGCGCCGACGAAGACGAAGCGGGTGCGCACGGTGCGCTCCTCGCCGCTGACCGTGTCGCGGACCGTGACCGCCCAGCGGCCGTCGGTGCGGCGGCGCACGCCGGTGACGCGCTGGTCGACGTGCACGTGCACACCGCGGTCCTCGGCGGCGGCCAGCTGCAGCCGGGTGAGGGAGCCGAAGTCGACGTCGGTCCCGGCGGCCGACCGGGTCGCCGCGACCGGCTGACCGGCGCGCCGCCCGGCCATCACCAGCGGGGTCCACCCGGCCAGCTCGGCCGGGTCGTCGGTGTACTCCATCCCGGCGAACAGCGGGGAGGCCGACATGGCCGCGTACCGGTTGCGCATGTACCCGCGGCCGGCGTCGCCGGTGACGAAGCTGATGTGCGGGACGGGGGTGATGAACTCCTTGGGCGCCCCGGTCAGCCCCGAACGGACCAGGTGCGACCAGAACTGCCGCGACACGTGGAACTGCTCGTTGATGGTCTCGGCCTTGGTCACGTCGACCGAGCCGTCCGGGCCGGCCGGCGTGTAGTTCAGCTCGCAGAGGGCCGCGTGTCCCGTGCCGGCGTTGTTCCAGGCGTCGGAGCTCTCCGCGGCCACCTGCGCCCCGGACTCGAAGACGGTGACGCTCCAGTCCGGGGCGACGACACCGAGCAGCGACGCGAGGGTCGCGCTCATGATGCCGCCACCCACGAGGACTACGTCGGGGTCGGTGGCTGGGGCGAGATCGGTGGACACGACGGCCTTCCGTCATCGAGGGGAGAGCTCTGCTCAACCAAAGTCGGCCACTTTCGACACCAACATGTCACCCGGCGTGGTGAGTTGCGTCGCACTGCGTCATGAGATGGATCACACCGAGCCGGGTTGCGTGCCCCCTGCGGGGACGGCAGGGCTCGTCGAGGAGCGCGGCTATCGTCGGGGGGACGGCGGTGACCGGCCGCGCCAGCCACGACCGAGGAGCACCCCTGTCCGAACCCAGCGGCCCGCCGGACGACGCGGCTGCGACGGAGCCGGCGCCCGCCCGCCGTCCCCGCACCCGCCTGCTGCTCCTGCTCGCCCTGGTCGTGTTCTGCGCCGACCTGGCCAGCAAGCTGCTCGTGGTCGCCACCATCGACCGCGGTGAGAACGTCCGGCTGCTCGGTGGCGCGCTGTACCTGACCCACGCGCGCAACACCGGCGCGGCGTTCTCCTTCGCGGAGGGTTTCACCGTCGTCTTCACGCTGATCGCGGCCGTCGTCGCCGTCGTCATCGTCCGCACCGCGCGCCGGCTGTCCTCCACGGGCTGGGCGGTCGCGCTGGGGCTGGTGCTCGGCGGCGCGCTGGGCAACCTGGTCGACCGTGTCTTCCGGGAGCCGGGGTTCCTGCGCGGCGGCGTCGTCGACTTCGTGTCGGTGTTCGCCCCCGACGGGCAGGTGTACCCGATCTTCAACGTGGCCGACTCGGCGATCGTCTGCGGCGGCGTCCTGGGCGTCCTGCTGGCCCTGCGCGGCATCGAGTTCGACGGCTCCCGGGCCCCGGGCCGCAGCGGTGCCCACGACGGCGGCCCCACGCGCCGCTGAACGGTGGGCCCCGGCCGGGCGACGCGCCGCCACCGGTCGCAGGCCCCGCACCGCCGCGAGCCCGCGAGGGCCGGGGAGGAGGGGGTCCCTCCTCTGTCACGATGGGGTACGTGACCAGCTCCGCGGGCCAGCACCGTGCCCTCCCGGTGCCCGACGGGCTGGAGGGCCAGCGGGTCGACCAGGCCCTGTCCCGGCTCTTCGGCCTCTCCCGCGGCGCGGCCGCCGACCTCGCCGATGCCGGCGTCGTGCTGCTGGACGGGCGGGTCCGGGGCAAGGGGGACCGGGTCAGCGGCGGCAGCTGGCTGGAGGTCGAGCTGCCCCCACCGCCGGGTGAGCCGACCGCGCCAGAGCCGGTGGCCGGCCTGACCGTCGTCCACGACGACGACGACATCGTGGTGGTGGACAAGCCCGTCGGCGTCGCCGCGCACCCCAGCCCCGGCTGGGAGGGCCCCACGGTGGTCGGCGGGCTGGCCGCGGCCGGGTACCGGGTCTCCACCTCCGGCGCGGCGGAGCGGCAGGGCGTCGTCCACCGGCTGGACGCCGCCACGACCGGGCTGATGGTCGTGGCCAAGAGCGAGCGCGCCTACACGGTGCTCAAGGCGGCGTTCAAGGAGCGCACCGTCGACAAGGGCTACCACGCCCTCGTCCAGGGCCACCCCGACCCGTCCCGCGGCACCATCGACGCGCCCATCGACCGGCACCCGAGGCACGACTGGAAGTTCGCCGTCGTCCAGGGCGGGCGACCCTCGGTGACGCACTACGAGGTCGTCGAGGCGTTCCCGGCGGCCAGCCTGGTCGACATCAAGCTGGAGACCGGCCGCACCCACCAGATCCGCGTGCACTTCTCGGCGCTGCGCCACCCGTGCGTCGGCGACACCACCTACGGGGCCGACCCCACGCTGGCCGCGCGGCTGGGGGTCGCCCGCCAGTGGCTGCACGCGGTGCACCTGGGCCTCGCGCACCCGGCCGACGGGCACTGGATGGAGTTCCGCAGCCCGTACCCGGCCGACCTCGCCGGCGCGCTCGACGTCCTGCGCGCCGAGGCCTGAGGCACCACCGGTGGAGGGGCTGCCCGCCTCACTGGCCGACTACGGCCCCGCGGCGCTGTCGGCGGTGGTCGTCGCCGGCTACCTCGTGCTGGGCGAGCCGGTCGTCGGTCACGTGCTGCACCGCCGGTTCGAGGGGCGGCTGCGCGCGGACGCCGGCGCCCGCCGGTCGTTCTACCGGCGGCTGTTGGTGCTCGAGTGGGGGTTGGCCCTGCTGGCCCTGGCCGTGTGGCTGTCCGCGCCCGGGGTCACCGCCGGGGGCGTCGGCCTGCGCTGGCCGCAGGAGTGGCCGGGGCCGGTGTCCGGCGCGGCCGCGGTCCTGACGCTGGCGTTCGTGGTCCTCTCCACCCGGGCGTTGCGGTCGGGGGCGCTGGCCGGGGTCGCCGAGGTGCAGCGCCGGCCGGGGGAGGGGCGGCACGCCGAGCCGTCGGTGCACGCGACGCTGGCCCTGCTGCCGCGCACGCCCGGCGAGCGGCGGCTGTTCACCGTCGTCGGCGTCACCGCCGGGGTGTGCGAGGAGTGGCTCTACCGCGGCTTCTTCCTCGCCGTGGTCGCGGCGCTGGCCGGCGGGCTGCCCACCCCGGCGCTGGTGGCCGTCGCCGCCCTCGGGTTCGGCCTGGCGCACGCCTACCAGGGGGTCGCCGGCGTGGTCACCACCGGCGTGCTCGGCGGGGTGCTGGCCGGGCTGTACCTGGACACCGGCTCGCTGCTGCTGCCGGTCCTGCTGCACGTCGTCATCGACCTGCGCTTCCTGCTGGTGCCGGCCAGCGCGCTGCCGGCGGTGGCGCGGTGACGGGCCGGCAGGGCCGTGACGGCGGGTCGGTGGGGGTCGTCACCGCCGCCGACTGGCCGGAAGTGGTGGCCCTGCGCACCCGTGTCTTCGTCGACGAGCAGGGCGTGCCCGCGGAGATCGAGCGCGACGAGCACGACGCCACCGCGGTGCACGCCCTCGCCCGCGACGCCGCCGGCCGCGTGGTGGCGACCGGGCGGCTGCTGGTCCGCGGCGGGCGGGCGGTGATCGGCCGCATGGCGGTGGACGCCGCCGTCCGCGGCCGGGGGCACGGCGCGGCCGTCCTCGCCGAACTGCACCGGCAGGCGGTGCGGCTGGGACTGGGCGAGGTGGAGTTGCACGCCCAGGTGGCCGCCCGCGGTTTCTACGAGCGGGCCGGCTACACCGCCGTCGGCGAGGAGTACCAGGAGGCCGGCATCGCGCACGTGACGATGGTCCGGCGGCTCTGACCGGCGGTGGAGCCCCGCAGGGCCCGGGCCACGTCGGTCCCCCGTCGGGCGGTCCGGTGTGAGCAGACACGTCCTGTCAGACCCTCGGCGTAGACCTCTCCCAGTGCGAGGATCGATCCACCGACCCGGAGGCCCGAAGGGGTCGGCCACGTCGGCCGCGCACCGCCCCGCCGGTCTTCCCCGCCGGTCGTCCGCGGACCACGACGCCCGGGCACGCACGACCGTGAGGAGCACCTGAGCACGTGAGCACCCCGTCCGACTCGTTCGTGCACCTGCACGTCCACACCGAGTACTCGATGCTCGACGGTGCGGCGAAGCTGCCCGAGGTCACCAAGGCCGCCGCCGAGCAGGGGATGCCGGCGCTGGCCATGACCGACCACGGCAACGTCTTCGGCGCCTACGACTTCTACAAGCAGGCGAACGCGGCCGGCGTGAAGCCGATCATCGGCATGGAGGGGTACTACACACCCGGCTCGAGGTTCGACCGGGCGCCGTTCGACTTCGGCGACAACCTCATCGACGAGGACGGCGAGGGCGGCTCCTCGCGCGGCAAGGCCGCCTACACGCACATGACCCTGCTGGCCCGCACCACCGAGGGGATGCACAACCTCTTCCGCATCTCCTCGCTGGCCAGCCTGGAGGGTCAGTACCGCAAGCCACGGTTCGACCGCGACCTGCTCGAGCGCTACGGCAAGGGCCTGATCGCCACCACCGGCTGCCCCTCGGGCGAGGTGAACATGTGGCTGCGTGCCGGCAAGGAGGACCGCGCCCGCCAGGCCGCCGCGGACTTCCAGGACATCTTCGGACGCGAGAACTTCTACGCCGAGCTGATGGACCACGGGCTGTCCATCGAGAAGAAGACCCGGCCGGCGCTGCTGGCGATCGCCGAGGACCTCGGCATCCCGCTGCTGGCGACCAACGACCTGCACTACACGCACAAGGAGGACGCCGAGGCCCACGACGCCCTGCTGTGCATCCAGACCGGGTCGCGGCTCAACGAGCCCAACCGCTTCAAGTTCAACGGTGACGGCTACTACCTCAAGAGCGCCGCGGAGATGCGCGCCCTGTTCCCCGGTGAGCTCGCCTCCGCCTGCGACAACACGCTGCTGGTCGCCGAGCAGTGCGAGGTGTCGTTCACCGAGGGCGCCGACCTCATGCCCCGCTTCCCGCTGCCGCCGGGAGAGGACGAGACCTCCTGGTTCGTCAAGGAGGTCGAGCGCGGGCTGCACAAGCGCTGGCCCAACGGCATCCCCGACCACGTCCGCAAGCAGGCCGACTACGAGGTCGGGATCATCACCCAGATGGGCTTCCCGGGGTACTTCCTCGTGGTCGCCGACTTCATCAACTGGGCCAAGGACAACGGCATCCGCGTGGGGCCGGGCCGTGGGTCGGCCGCCGGGTCGCTGGCCGCCTACGCCATGGGGATCACCGACCTCGACCCGCTGGCACACGGCCTGATCTTCGAGCGCTTCCTCAACCCCGAGCGCGTCTCCATGCCCGACGTCGACATCGACTTCGACGACCGCCGCCGCGGCGAGGTCATCCAGTACGTCTCGCAGAAGTACGGCGAGGAGCGGGTCAGCCAGATCGTCACCTACGGCACGATCAAGGCCAAGGCCGCGATCAAGGACGCCGCCCGGGTGCTCGACCGGCCGTACTCCGTCGGCGACGAGCTGACCAAGCTCATGCCGCCGTCGGTGATGGGCAAGGACATCCCGCTGTCGGGGATCTTCGACCCGGCCCACCCGCGCTACAAGGAGGCCGCGGAGTTCCGCGCCCGGTACGAGTCGGACCCGGGCGCGGCCGAGGTGGTCGACCAGGCCCGCAAGCTGGAGGGCCTGAAGCGGCAGTGGGGCGTGCACGCGGCCGGCGTCATCATCGGCCGCTACCCGCTGATCGACAGCATCCCGATCATGCGGCGCGAGGCCGACGGCGCGGTCATCACGCAGTTCGACTACCCGACCTGCGAGACGCTCGGCCTGCTGAAGATGGACTTCCTGGGCCTGCGCAACCTCACGGTCATCGACGACGCGCTGCGCAACATCGTGGCCAACGGCAAGGAGCCGGTGGACCTCGACGAGATCAGCAAGGACCTCACCGACAGGGCCACCTACGAGCTGCTCTCCCGCGGTGACACCCTCGGCGTCTTCCAGTTCGACGGCGGGCCGATGCGGTCGCTGCTGCGGCTCATGCGGCCGGACAACTTCGAGGACATCTCCGCCGTCGGCGCGCTCTACCGGCCCGGCCCGATGGGCGCGAACTCGCACACCAACTACGCGCTGCGCAAGAACGGCCAGCAGGAGATCACGCCGATCCACCCGGAGCTGGCCGAGCCGCTCGAGGACATCCTGGGCGGGACGTACGGCCTGATCGTGTACCAGGAGCAGGTCATGGCGATCGCGCAGAAGGTCGCCGGGTACTCCCTCGGCAAGGCCGACCTGCTGCGCCGCGCGATGGGCAAGAAGAAGAAGTCGGTCCTCGACGCGGAGTTCGTCGGGTTCGAGGCCGGCATGAAGGAACGCGGCTACTCCGACGCGGCGATCAAGACGCTGTGGGACATCCTCGTCCCGTTCGCCGACTACGCCTTCAACAAGGCCCACTCGGCCGCCTACGGCCTGGTCTCGTACTGGACCGCCTACCTCAAGGCCAACTACCCGGCCGAGTACATGGCAGGGCTGCTCACCAGCGTCGGCGACGACAAGGACCGTCGGCCGATCTACCTGGCCGAGTGTCGCCGCATGGGCATCAAGGTGCTCCCGCCGGACGTCAACGAGTCGTCCTGGGACTTCACCGCCGTCGGCACCGACATCCGCTTCGGCCTGGCCTCGGTGCGCAACGTCGGGCACAACGTCGTCGACTCCATCGTCCGAGCGCGCGAGGAGAAGGGGGCGTTCAAGGACTTCCCCGACTTCATGCGCAAGATCGACACGGTCGCCTGCAACAAGAAGGTCATCGAGTCCCTGGCCAAGGCCGGCGGGTTCGACTCCCTGGGCCACTCCCGGCAGGGCATCGTCGCCGTCCACGCCCAGGCCGTCGACTCCGCGATGGCGCTCAAGCGCAAGGAGGCCGAGGGGCAGTTCGACCTCTTCGGCAGCTTCGGCGGCGACGACGGCGCCGACGACCCCTTCGGCGGTGCGCTGGAGATCGCCATCCCCACGGCCGACTGGTCCAAGAGCGAGCGGCTGATGTTCGAGCGCGACATGCTCGGCCTCTACGTCTCCGACCACCCGCTGCACGGCGTCGAGCACGTGCTCGCGGCGAACGCCGACACCCCGATCGCCGAGATCAACGCCGGGGGCGTCGAGGACGGCGCGAACGTGACCATCGCCGGCATCCTCACCGCGGTCTCCCCGCGCACCAACAAGCAGGGCGCGCCGTGGGCGATCGCCACGCTGGAGGACCTCGAGTCCGGCATCGAGGTGCTGTTCTTCCCCAAGACCTGGGCCGAGGTGTCGGAGAAGGTCGTCCGCGACCAGATCGTCGTGGTGAAGGGGCGGATCAGCCGCCGCGACGACCAGCCCTCGCTGTTCGGCTCCGAGGTCACCATCCCCGAGCTCACCGAGGGCCCGCGCGGCCCGGTGCTGGTCTCCATGGCAGCGGCGCGCTGCACGCCGCCGGTGGTGGAGCGGCTGCGGGAGGTCCTGGGCAGCCACCCGGGCACCACCGAGGTGCAGCTGAAGCTGGTCAACGGCAGCCGGGAGACCGTGCTCCGCCTGGACCAGGGCCTGCGGGTGCGGCCGAGCACCGCGCTGATGGGTGACATCAAGGCGCTGCTCGGGCCCACCAGCGTCGCCCTGCTGTGAGGGGGGACCCCGTCCTCCCCGCCCTCCGCAGGCTCGGCACGGGGCCGCGACGAGCCCCGGGACGGAACCGCCCGGGGCGGCGCCGAGGAGGCCGACCGGTGCCGGGGAAGAGCCGTCCGGCTCCGCGGGGTTGACTGGGGTCGTGGACTCCCTCGACGCCCGGGTGCCCGCGGGACCGCCGCCCGCCCCGCAGCCGACCCGCTGGCGGCGTTCCGGGCCGGCCGAGCTGCGCGCCGACGCCCGCGGCGCCCTGGCGCTGACCGGCGTCCTGTTCGCGTGCGGGGTCCCGGCCGGGCTGCTGTGGTGGGTGCTGGCGCCCCGCGCGCAGTTCCGGGTCACCGCCGACGGGCCCGTCGTCATCGGGCACCCCTCGGCCGAGCTGCTCGCCGCGGTCGACGGCACCTACACCCTGGTCCTGGCCGGGTTGGGCCTGCTGGCCGGCGTCGGGGCCTGGCAGCTGCGCCGCCGCCGGGGGGTGGCCACCGTGCTCGCGCTGGGCGCTGGCACCCTGCTCGCCGCGCTCGCCGCCTGGCAGGTCGGGGAGTTGCTGGCGCCGGGCCCCACCGAGGCCGAGCTCGCCGACGTCGGGGCGACGCTGTCCACCGGCCTGGCGCTGAACTCGGTCGCGGCGCTGGCGGCCGCGCCGTTCCTCGCCGTCCTCGCCTACGTGGTGGCCGCGCTGTTCGCCGCCTCGGAGGACCTCGACCGGCCGGCGGCGGTGACGCCGATCCCCGCCGGTCCGGGGTTCCCCTCCGTCGACGGCGACCTGCGCCCCCTGGTCGACGTGCCACCGGCCGAGCACCCGCGGCGCTGAGCGCGGGGTGCTCCGCCGGTGGCGGGGTCCGGACCCAGGGGCCGGGTCGGGTGTCGGGAGGGGGCCGGCCTCAGGCGGGGTCGAGCACGAAGTCGTAGGTGACCGCGTTGCCGGTGCCGTCGGCGGCCGGGTGGACGTCGAGCAGCAACTCGGGCTTGACCGCCGAGGCGATGTCGTCGTCGTTGTGCGGGTCGCCAGGGAAGTACAGCTGCGTGGTGATCAGCTGGTGGCCGGGCGCGGACACCTTCAGGTGCAGGTGGGCCGGGCGCCAGGCGTGCCAGCCGGCGGCCGCGATGAGCTTGCCGCAGGAGCCGTCGGTCGGGATCTGGTACGGCGCGGGCTGGATGGTGTGGATGACGAAGCCGCCGTCGGCGTCGGTGACGACGGTGCCGCGCAGGTTCCACTCCGGGATGCCGGGGGCGAACTGGGAGTAGAAGCCGTCGTCGTCGGCGTGCCACATCTCGACCCGGGCGCCGGCCAGCGGGGTGCCGTCGACGCTGGTCACGTGCCCCTCGAAGCGCAGCGGCGTGCCGGGCTCGCCCGCGCGCATCGGCAGCGTGCCCTCGCCGGCGGACTCCGGCGACCCGGGCACGTAGTACGGGCCCTCGATGGTGCCCTTGCTGCCCTGGCGGCCGGCGTTGGCCACCTCCTCCACGACGTGCTCGACCCACACGTCGAGGAACAGCGGCCACTCGCCGTCCTGGCCGACGCCGATCAGCCACGCCTTGAGCGCGTTGTACTCGTCGTAGGTGACCTGGTGCCGGCGGACGATGCCGTGCACCGCCTCGAGCAGCTCCCGGGCGAGGGTGTCCACCCGCTCCGGCGGGGTGGTGGCGACGCCGGCGGCCTTGTCGGCCTTGAACCGCTCGGTCGCCGAGGCGCCGGACGCGGCCGCGCTGGCCGTGGTGGTGGGGTCGTTCACGGTGACGGTCATGCTGGGTGTCCTTCCGGGGGGGTGGGGTGCGGTCGAGCGGCCTGAGGCGGTCAGCGGTCCAGGCGGTAGTGCGCGAGCTTGTCGGGGTCGACGTCGACGCCCAGGCCGGCGCCGGGCCGGACGGCGAGGGTGCCGTCGTGGATCACCAGCGGCTCGGTGAGCAGGTCGTCGGTCATGTCGAGGAAGTTGGAGAGCTCGCCGGCCCGCCGGGAGGTGAGCCGGTAGGCCGCCCCGAACACGACGGTGCTCATCGAGCCGAGCTGGGTGTCGACCTGGTTGCCCATCACGACCTCCAGCCCCAGGCCCTCGGCGAGGTGGTGCACGCGCGCGGAGTGGGTGAACCCGGTGCGGGCGGTCTTGATGCTCACCGCCGTCGCCGACCCGCCCAGGACCTCCCGGGTGACGTCGGCCGGGGTCACCGCCGACTCGTCGGCGATGAACGGCACGTCGCACTGCCGGACCAGCCAGCGGCGGCCGAGCACGTCGTCGGCGGGGCAGAGCTCCTCGGCGAACGTGAGTCCCAGGTCCCGCATGTCGCTCATGGCGCGGGCGGACTCCGAGGCCGTCCAGCCGCGGTTGCCGTCGACGTAGAGCTCGACGTCGGGGCCCAGGTGCTCGCGCAGCGCCCGCACGACCGCGGTGTCGAGGGACACCGGTCGGCGGCCGACCTTCACCTTGAACGTCGTGATGCCGTAGGTGTCGCGCATCCGTTCCGCCTCGGCCACCATCGCGGCCGGGGTGTCGAAGCCGAGCATGTGGGAGACCCGCATCCGGTCGGTGTAGCCGCCGAGCAGGGCGGACACCGGCTGGTCGAGCGTGCGGCCGAGCGCGTCCCAGACCGCCATGTCCACGGCGGACTTGGCGGCCGGGTTGCCCACCGTGCGGGCGAGGTCCTCGACGACCCGCTCCCGCTCCAGCAGCGTCCGGCCCACGACCTGCGGGGCGAACACCGACTCGACGACCGCGACCACGCCGGCCTGGGTCTCGCCGTAGGTGAACGGGCGCGGCACGGCGTCGGCGGTGCCCACGACGCCGTCGTCGGTGTGCACGCGGACCAGCACGTGCTCGGCGGCGTGCACCTCGCCGCTGGCGAACCGCAGCGGCTTGCGGTACGGGACCGCGTAGGGGATGGCCTCGACGCGGACGATCTTCATGCGGTGGCCTCCGGGCCGGGGGTGGTCAGGTGGGTCGGGTCGTGCTCCGGTCGCAGCACCCCGGTGGTCTCCAGGACGCCGAGCACCGAGCGGATCAGCGGGGAGCCGGCGGCGGGGGAGTCCAGCCGGGTGTGCCAGGCGAGGGCCACCTCGATGGACCCGGCGTCGGCCACCTCGCGGAAGGTCACACCGGGCACCGGCAGCGAGCGCGCCGAGGCGGGGACCAGCGCGACGCCGAGGCCCGCGGCGACCAGCGCCAGCAGCACCACGGTGCCGGTGACCTCGTGCTCGCGGCGCGGGGTGAACCCGGCGTCCCGGCAACTGCGCAGCACCGCCTCGTTGACCGCCGACTCGCGGTCGGCGTAGAGGACGAAGCCCTCGGTTCGCAGGTCGGCCATCGCGATCTCGGGCTCGGCCACCAGCCGGTGGTCGCCGGGCAGGGCGAGCACCAGCGGCTCCACCTCGATCGTGCGCAGGCCCAGCCCGTCCCCGGACACCGGTGGGCGCAGGACACCGAGGTCCAGGTTGCCGTCGCGCAGCCCGTCGCACTGGGCCGGGGTGAGCACGTCACCGTGGATCTCCAGCGCCACCCCGGGGAGCTCCCGCTTCACCACCCGGGCGATCCGCGGCAGCTGGGTGACGACGGCCGTGCCGGTGAACGCGATGCGCACCAGCCCGAGACGGCCGTCGGCGATCCGGCGCACGCCGCGGACGCTGTCGTCGACGGCGTCCAGGACGCGCCCGGCCTCCTCGCGGAGGAACCGGCCGGCCGGCGTGAGCCGCACCTGCCGGGTGGTGCGCGTGAACAGGGAGGCGCCGAGCTCGGCCTCGAGCTGGCGGATCGCCTGGGACAGCGCGGGCTGCGCGATGTGCAGCCGCTCGGCGGCCGCGCCGAAGTGGCACGTGTCCGCGACGGCGGCGAAGTAGCGCAGGTGACGCAACTCCACGGCGGGCTCCTCCCTGGGTGACCTGAGCCACGCTACGGACGCCACCGATAGGGCGCAAAGACGTATCAGGCGCGGATTGATAAGGCGCATCGATCGATCGACCCCTGGGTGGGGACTAGGCATTCACCCGGTGTGACGCGCACCACCCCGCTGTGACGCTGGGACGGACCGACCGGCCGCGGACCGCCACCGCGGGGCCCCGGAGCGAGCACCCCTGGAGGACTCATGACCCAGACGCTGACCCACGTGGAGTCGGTGCTGTCCGACGCCGTCGTCGAGGACGCCGAGGCGGGGATCTTCCGCGCCAACCGCCGGATCTTCACCGACGAGGAGCTCTTCGAGCTCGAGATGAGGCACATCTTCGAGGGCAACTGGGTGTACCTGGCGCACGAGAGCCAGGTGGCCCACCCCGGCGACTACGTCACCACCTACATCGGCCGCCAGCCCGTGGTCATCACCCGGGACAAGAGCGGCGAGCTGCACTGCCTCATCAACGCCTGCGCCCACCGCGGCGCGATGATCTGCCGCCGCAAGACCGACAACCGGACGACGCTGACCTGCCCCTTCCACGGCTGGACGTTCCGCAACGACGGGACGCTGCTCAAGGTCAAGGACCCCGAGGGCGCCGGGTACCCGGAGTCGTTCAACCGCGACGGCTCGCACGACATGACGAAGGTCGCGCGGTTCGACAGCTACCGCGGGTTCCTGTTCGGCAGCCTGAACCCCGACGTCGTCCCGCTGCGCGAGCACCTCGGCGACACGACGACCGTCATCGACATGCTCGTCGACCAGTCCCCGGAGGGGCTGGAGGTGCTGCGCGGGTCCTCGACCTACACCTACGACGGCAACTGGAAGGTCCAGGCGGAGAACGGGGCCGACGGCTACCACGTCACCGCGACGCACTGGAACTACGCCGCCACCACGTCGCGGCGCAGCACCGGTGAGTCGACGAACGCCACCAAGGCGCTGGACGCCGGCAGCTGGGGGAAGTCCGGTGGCGGCTACTGGTCCTACCCGAACGGCCACCTGTGCCTGTGGACCTGGGCCGGCAACCCCCAGGACCGGCCGCTGTGGGACCGCCTGGACGAGCTCAAGGCCCAGTTCGGCGAGGCCAGGGGCGAGTTCATGGTCAAGGGCTCCCGCAACCTGTGCCTCTACCCGAACGTCTACCTGATGGACCAGTTCAGCACCCAGATCCGGCACTTCCGACCGATCGCCCCGGACAAGACCGAGGTGACGATCTACTGCATCGCGCCGAAGGGCGAGAGCGCCGAGGCCCGCGCGCACCGGATCCGCCAGTACGAGGACTTCTTCAACGCCTCCGGCATGGCCACCCCCGACGACCTGGAGGAGTTCCGCTCCTGCCAGCTCACCTTCCAGGCGACCGCCGCGCCGTGGAACGACATGAGCCGGGGCGCCGAGCACTGGCTGCACGGCCCCGACCCGATGGCCGAGGCGCTCGGCATGACCGGCGTCGTGTCGGCCGGCCTGCGCAACGAGGACGAGGGGCTCTACCCCGTCCAGCACGGCTACTGGCTGCAGACCATGCGCGCCGCCCTCGCCCGCGAGCAGGCCACGGCTGCGACCGGCGCCGCCCCCGCCCCGACCGCCTGAGGAGGACCGTCATGACGATCACCGAGCCCCGCCCGGCCGTCTCCGACCGGCCGGCCCCCGACCGGATCGACCAGAACGCCGTCGAGCAGTTCCTCTACCGCGAGGCGCGCTACCTCGACGACCGCGAGTTCGAGAAGTGGCTCGACTGCTACGCCGACGACGTCGTGTACTGGATGCCCTGCTGGACCGACGACGACCGGCTCACCGAGGACCCGCAGCGCGAGATCTCACTGGTCTACTACGCCAACAAGGGCGGCCTGGCCGACCGGGTGTTCCGGATCCGCACCGAGCGCTCCAGCGCCACGTCGCTGCCCGAGCCCCGGACCAGCCACAACATCAGCAACGTCGAGGTCATCGAACGCCGCGGCGACGTCGTCGACGTCCGCTTCAACTGGCACACGATGTACTTCCGCTACAAGACGGTGGACCCGTACTACGGGACGTCGTTCTACACGATCGACTTCTCCGGGCCGTCCCCGCTCATCCGCCGCAAGACCGTGGTGCTGAAGAACGACTACATCCACCACGTCGTCGACGTCTACCACTTCTGAGGCGGCACCGTCATGACCCACACCCTCCCGGCGCGGGGCGACGCCCACCGCGTCGCGCTGTCCTTCGAGGACGGCGTCACCCGGTTCATCACCTGCGCGCCCGACCAGACCATCGCCGACGCCTCCTACCGCTCGCGCATCAACATCCCGCTCGACTGCCGCGACGGCGCCTGCGGGACGTGCAAGGCCTTCTGCGAGTCCGGCGAGTACGACGGCGGCACCTACATCGAGGACGCCCTCTCCGACGACGAGGCGCGGGCCGGCTACGTGCTGCCGTGCTCGATGAGGCCCCGGTCGGACCTGGTCCTGCAGATCGCCAGCACCTCCGCGGTCGCCAAGACCCAGGCGGCCACGCACACCGGCACCCTCACGGCGCTGGAGCGGCTCTCCCCGACCACCGTCTCGCTCACCATCGAGACGCCCGGTCGCGACGAGTTGGCCTTCCTGCCCGGCCAGTACGTCAACCTCACCGTCCCGGGCACCTCGGTCAGCCGGTCCTACTCCTTCAGCAACGGCCCCCACGAGAAGGCGCTGACCTTCCTGGTGAAGCTCACCCCGGGCGGGCTGATGTCGGGGTACCTGACCGACCGCGCGGCCGTGGGCGACCCCCTGACCTTCACCGGCCCGCACGGCAGCTTCTTCCTGCGGGAGGCCGACGACCCGGTCCTGCTGGTCGCCGGCGGCACCGGCCTGGCGCCCATCCTGTCGATCCTGCGCACGCTGCGGGACGGCGGCAGCGACCGGCCGGCGCACCTGGTCTACGGCGCCAGCACCGACGACGACGTCGTCGAGCTCGCGACGCTGGCGCAGCTGGCCGAGCAGGTGCCCGGGTTCACCTGGGACTACTGCGTCGCCGACCCGGCGACCACGGCCCCCAACCAGGGGTACGTCATGAGCCTGTTCCGGCCCGAGCACCTCTACGGCGGCGAGGTCGGCGTCTACCTGTGCGGCCCCCCGCCCATGGTGGAGGCCGTCCGCGGGCACTTCGCGGAGCAGGGCGTCGTCCCGGCCGGCTTCTACTACGAGAAGTTCGCCCCGTCCGGGACCGGGGGCGCGCCCGCGCCCGCGGAGACTGCCGGCGGCGCGCCCGCCCCGGTCGAGGCGGCCCCGCAGCAGCCGACCGCGGCAACGACCCCCCGGCCGCGCGCGGCCGAGGCGGTCGCTGCGCCCACCCCCGCCGCTGCGCCCACCCCCGTCACGGCGGCCGCGACGCCGGCGCCCGCGGCGGCCGCCGGCGGGGCCCGCGCCCTCGCCGGCCAGGTCCTCCTCCCACCCGCCGACCTCGCCCCGCTGGGCGCCACCGGCACGCCGGCACCGGTCGACGAGGCCGCCACCGCCCGCACCGTCGCCGGCCAGCGGCTGGCCCGGCCCGGCGCCGACGGTCCGGTCGTGCCGCTGGACCCCGACGGCGGCCTGCGCCCGGTCGGGGAGGGGCGGTCGGTCGCCGGTCAGGAGCTGTTCCCGGAGCGCGTCGACCTGGCTCCGCTGCACACCCGCGCCGCACCGCCGGCCGGTGGCTACGAGATCGGCGAGGAGCACCCCTCGGTGCACCACTCGGACGCCGTCTTCGAGGCCCGCCAGGCCCTCGAGCTCGGTGCGCTCGAGCTGACCCTCGGCCGGCTGTCCAGCCGGCAGATCGCCGGCTACCGGCTGCTGGCGGAGTCGACGGTGCCCTACGTCCAGGGCGATCGCTTCGTCGACGCCGCCGCCTACACCGAGGCCAACGCCGCGTTCCACGACTACCTGTTCACCCTCACCGGCAACGAGCACCTGCTGCAGGCCTACCAGGCGCTCGGTGTGAAGGGGCACATGGAGCAGGTGCTGCGGCACGCCACCTGGTGCCACCCGCGCTGCACGCGGGACCACCTCGAGATCGTCGACGCGGTCGAGGCGGGGGACCGCGCGCGGGCCCGGGACCTGGTCGTGCAGCACGCGGAACGGTCGAAGCAGACCGTGCGGCGGGCGATGGCCGACGCCGACGCCGGGGTGCGGCCGGCGTTCGTGAGCCCGGGCCGCTTCGACGGCAAGGTCGTGCTCGTCACCGGCGCCGCCCAGGGCATCGGGGAGCGCACGGCCCGCCGGATCAGCGCCGAGGGCGGTGCGCTGGTGCTGGCCGACCGCGCCGACCTGGTGCACGACCTGGCCGGCGAGCTGGCCGACGCCGGCCGGGAGGCGCTCGCGGTCACCGCCGACCTGGAGACCTGGGCGGGCGCGCACGACGTCGTCGAACGGGCCGTGGCCCGCTTCGGTCGCGTCGACGTCGCCATCCACACCGTCGGCGGCACCATCTGGGCCAAGCCCTTCCCCGAGTACCCGCCGGAGCAGATCGAGGCCGAGATCAACCGGTCGCTGTACCCGACGCTGTGGTCGTGCCGGGCCGTCGCCCCGGTCATGGTCGGGCAGGGCTCCGGGACCATCGTGAACGTCTCCTCGGTGGCCACCCGCGGGCTCAACCGGGTGCCGTACGCGGCGGCCAAGGGCGGGGTCAACGCGATCACCACCGCCCTCGCGCTCGAGCTCGCACCCTCCGGCGTCCGGGTCGTGGCCACGGCGCCGGGCGGCACCGAGGCGCCGCCGCGGCGGATCCCGCGCGGCCCGGCGCCGGAGACCGAGCAGGAGCAGGCCTGGTACCGCACGATCGTCGACCAGACCGTCGACTCCTCGCTGATGAAGCGCTACGGCACGCTCGACGAGCAGGCCGCCGCGCTGGCCTTCCTCGCCTCCGACGAGGCCTCCTACATCACCGGGACGATCCTGCCCGTCGCC
Organism: Geodermatophilus sp. SYSU D00742; assembly: GCF_054049935.1. NCBI lineage: Bacteria > Bacillati > Actinomycetota > Actinomycetes > Geodermatophilales > Geodermatophilaceae > Geodermatophilus > Geodermatophilus sp. SYSU D00742. Next base: position 50,274 of record NZ_JBJGYJ010000023.1, on the reverse strand, counting down.
GGCGGCGACCTCGGCTGACCCGCCGTCCCCCCGCTCGCACCCCACCCCCTTCACACACCCGGAGTCCCGCCATGCCCGAGAACGACCGCACGACGGAGGAGCGCCGACGGCGCAGCACCCTCTGGGTCGTCGCCCTGTCCACCGCCGCCCTGGTCTTCGACGGCTACGACCTGGTCGTCTACGGCACCATCGTGCCGACGCTGCTCGGGGACCCGAGCCAGCTCGGCCCGCTGTCGCCCGCGCAGGCCGGGACCCTCGGCAGCTACGCGCTCGTCGGCGTCCTCGTCGGGGCTCTCGCGGCCGGCGCGGTCGGCGACCGGATCGGCCGCCGCCGGATCATGCTGGTGAACCTCGCCTGGTTCTCGATCGGCATGGCGGCCACCGCGCTGGCGCCCACCGTCGGCACGTTCGCCCTGTTCCGCTTCCTCACCGGCATCGGCGTGGGCGCCCTGGTCGCGACGGTCGGGGCCCTGGTGGCGGAGTTCGCGCCGCCGGAGCGGCGCAACCGGCTCAACGCGGTCGTCTACAGCGGGATCCCGGCCGGCGGTGTCCTGGCCTCGGTGCTGGCGCTCGTCGCAGGCGACGCCGTCGGCTGGCGGGGCCTGCTGTGGATCGGGGCCCTCCCGCTGGTCACGCTCCTGCCCCTGGCGCTGGTCCGGCTGCCCGAGTCGCCGCGGTGGCTGGCCTCGCGGGGCCGGGCGGCCGAGGCGGCGGCGGTGGCGGCACGGACCGGCGTCGTCCTCGACGAGGCGCCGCCGGCCGCCCCGGTCCCGGCGCAGGCCGCTCCGGTCCGGTTCGGGTTCGCCGCGCTGGTCCGCCGGCCCCTCGCCGTGCCGACGCTCCTGCTGGGCACGATGAGCTTCGCCGGCCTGCTGCTGACCTACGGCCTCAACACCTGGCTGCCGCAGATCATGACCGGCAACGGCTACGGGAAGAGCTCGTCGCTGGCGTTCCTGCTGGTGCTGAACCTCGGCGCCATCACCGGCGGCCTGCTGGCCTCCTGGTTCGCCGACCGGGTGGGCGCGAAGCGGATCATCGTGGTGACCTTCGTGCTGGCCGCGCTCGCCCTCGCCCTGCTGCCCGCGCAGCTGCCCCTGGCGGTCCTGCTGCTGGCGGTGGCCGTCGCCGGTGTCGGCACCATCGGCACCCAGGTGCTGGTCTACGGGCTGGTCGCCAACTACTACCCGACCCGGGCTCGCGCCGCCGGCGTCGCCTGGTGCGCCGGGTTCGGCCGGCTGGGCGGGATCATCGGGCCGGTGCTGGGCGGGGTCCTGGTCGGTGCGGGCCTGGGAGGGACGACGGCGTTCTTCCTCTTCGCCGGCATCGCGCTGCTCGGCGCGCTGGTCACCGCCCTGGTGCCCCGTGCCCGGCAGGCCGGCGGCCAGCCCGCCGCGACGGCGCCGGCACCGGCAGTGGTGGGAGCTACCGTTACCGCGTGACGGGGGCCACACCGGTGCTGGTCGCCAGGGAGGCCGAGCTCGCCGGCCTGGAGCAGCTGCTCCGGGCCGGCGGGCTCGCCCCGTCCCTGGTCCGGGTCACGGGGCCGCCCGGGGTCGGCAAGACGGCGCTGGTGCGGTGCGCCGCAGACCGCCATCCGGGTCCGGTCCTCGAGGCGCGCGGGGCCCCGTGGGAGAGCGCCCGCCCCCACGCCCTGCTCGACCAGCTGCTGGCCGGCGACCCCGTTCCGCCCGATCCCTTCGGTGCCGCCGAGCTCGTCGCCCGGCGCGCCGCAGGCACGGCCGACGCCCGCGCCCTCGTCCTGGTCGACGACGCCCACTGGAGCGACCCGGAGTCCCTCCAGGCGCTGGCGACGGCGGTGCGCCACCAGCACCGGGCCGCCCTCACCGTCGTCCTGGTCGCGCCGGCCACGCCCGGGGAGGCGCCACCGGCCACCCTCGAGGTCCTGCTGCGGTCGGCGACCGCGACCGTCGCGGTCGAGCCGTTCTCCGCCGAGGACGTCGCCCGCCTCGCCGCCGCCCGCGGCATCCCGCTGTCCCCGGCGGCGACCGAGCACCTGTGGCGGCACACCGGGGGAGTCGCCGGGCACGTGGTCGCCCTGCTCGACGAGCTGCCCCGCGGGACGTGGACCGGTCACCGCCCCGAACTCCCGGCGCCGGCCGCCGTCGCGTCGCGGGTACGAGACCGGCTGGCCCGCTGCGGAGCGGAGGAGCGCGCGCTGGCCGAGGCCGTCGCCGTCCTCGGTCCGGCTCCGCTCCCTGAGGTCGCCGCGCTGTCCGGGGCGGGGGACCTGCTGGCCGCCCTCGACGGCGCCCAGCGGGCCGGCCTGCTCCGCCCCACCGGGCCGGGCCGGCCCACCGAGCTCGCGCCCCGGGACCCGCTGGTGGCCGCCGCCGTCCTCACCGCCATGGGGCCGGCCGCCGCCGCGCGGGCGCACCGCCGCGCCGCCGAGGTCGTCGAGGACCCGACCCGCCGGCTCGGCCACCTCGTCGCGGCGACCGTCGGCCCGGACGCCGCGCTCGCCGGCGACCTCGACGAGCTGGCGCGCCGGCGCTCGGCCGCGGGCGCCTGGGCGGAGACCGCGACGCTGCTGGCCGACGCCAGCCGGCTGTCCGAGGACCGCCGGTCCCGCGAGGACCGGCTCGTCCGGGCGGTGGACGCGCTGGTCGGCGCGGGCGACTCGGTCGGTGCGGCCGCGCTCGTGCCCGAGGTGGAGAGCCTGCGGGAGACCCCCCTGCGCAACGCCGTCCTCGGCTACCTCGCCGTCGTCCAGGGCCGGGCGGTGGAGGCGGAGGCGCGGCTCCGGCGCGCCTGGGACCTCGTCAACCCCGACCGGGACCCGGGGACGGCCGCGCTGGTCGGCCAGCGGTTCGTGCTGCACGAGCTGGCCCGCTGCCGGCCCGCGGAGCTGGTGACCTGGGCCGACCGGACGATCGGGCTGGCCGGCCCGGAGGCGCCCGAGGCGCTGGAGGCGGTCGCCATCCGCGGGCTCGGCGTGGCCGGCGCCGGCTCCCCGGCCGAGGCCCTGGCCGGCTACCGCGCGTTGTCCGAGCGGGTGCGCCACGGCGCCCAGGCCCAGCGGGTGCAGCTGGGCGAGGGCTGGCTGCACCTGGCCCTGGACGAGGTGGCGCAGGCCGCGGCGGAGCTGGAGAGCGCCGTCCCGACGACCTATCTCGGGGGCTCGCACCGCATCTCGCTGTGGTCGCTGGGCTGGCTGGCCAGGGCCCGCTTCGTCACCGGTGAGTGGGATGCCGCGCTGGGTGCCGTCCGCCAGGGCGTCGACCTCGTCGCGCGCACCGGGATGGTGCTGGTCGGCCCGCTGCTGCACTGGACGGCGGCGCAGGTCCACGCCCTGCGCGGGGACTGGGACGCCGCCGGACGGGCGCTGCGGGAGGCGGAGGCCGGGAGCTCCGACTACGCGATCATGCAGGTGCCCTCGATGCTCGCCCGCGCCCACGTCGCCGAGGCCCAGGCCGACTACGCCGGCGTCCTGCGTGCGCTCGAGCCGCTGAGCCAGGGGAGCCCGCACGGCTGGGTCGACGAGCCCGGCTTCTGGCCGTGGACCGACGTCTACGCCAACGCGCTGGTCCTCGAGGGGTTGCTCGACGAGGCCGACGCCTTCCTCACCCCCCACGAGCGGCGTGCCGCCGACCGCGGGCACCGCTCCACCCGCGCGCGGCTCGGGTACGCCCGGGGCCGCTGGTTCGGCGCGCACGGCGACCTCGAGGCCGCCCGCGAGGCGTTCCGGACCTCGCTCGGGCTCCTCGAGCACCTGCCGCTGCGCTACGACCGGGCCCGCGTCACCTTCGCCTTCGGCCAGACCCTGCGCCGGGCCGGTAAGCGCCGCGAGGCCGACGCCGCGATCTCGGCGGCCCGCGACGGCTACCTCTCCCTGGGGGCCGCCACCTACGTGGCGCGCTGCGACCGCGAGCTGCGGGCCGCCGGCCTGGGCGCCAGCCGGGCCGAGGAGGGGGCCGACCTGCTCACCCCGCAGGAGCGGACGGTGACCGGCCTGGTCGCCAGCGGGTTGTCCAACCGCGAGGTCGCCGCCGAGCTGTACGTGTCGGAGAAGACGGTCCAGTACCACCTGACCCGCATCTACACGAAGCTCGGTGTCCGCTCGCGGGCCGAGCTGGCCGCGCTGCGGGGGCAGGCGCCGACCGGGCAGGCGTGAGGCCGCCGGGGGAGCGGCCGCTGCCGGCACGGAACCGGCCGGGGGTGCCCGCGCCGGCCGGCCTCCTCGCTACGAGACGCCACCGATCCGGTACGCAGCGTCCAGGCACGCTCACCACCGCGCGCGGCCCGTAGGGACTTTGGTCAGCAGTTCCACCCGGCGACTTCCCGCCCGGACCGTGCGGCGGTCTCATGGTCGTGAGCCCCGAGACGGGGCCCGACCGCACGGGGGACCCTTGATGACCGCCCAGCTCGACCGTCCGGCCGCGCTCGACCGACCGCGCGTGCTCGTCGTCGACGACCACCGCACCTTCGCCGAACTGCTCTCCGGGGCGCTGCAGACGGCCGGGATGGACGTCCTGGGGACGGCGCACTCCGCCGCCCAGGCCGTCACGATGGCCCAGGACCTGCAACCGGACGTCGTGGTGATGGACATCGAGATGCCCCGGCAGGACGGCCTGTCGGCGACCCGCCGGCTGCGGGAGGTGGCCCCGGGCGCCGTCGTCGCCGTGGTCACGGCGCACCGGGACCCGGAGTGGGTGGTGCGTGCCACGCAGGCCGGTGCGTCCGCCTTCATCCCGAAGGACGGGTCCCTGACCGAGATGATCGACGTGCTCAGCCGGGTGCGGGCCGGCCAGATGCTGGTCGCCCCGTCCACGTTCTCCGCCGCCCCGACCGCCGGCACCCGTCCGGTGTCGGGGGGCGAGCTCCGGCCGCACCTGACCCGCCGCGAGCAGGAGGTGCTCGACTGCCTGGGCCGGGGGATGCAGGTCAAGGCGATCGCCCGGGTGCTGGGGGTGACCCTGGAGACCTGCCGCGGCTACGTGAAGGCCCTGCACGTCAAGCTCGGCGTCCGCTCCCAGCTGGAGGCCGTCGTCAAGGCCCAGCAGCTGGGTCTGCTGGCCTCCGGCCACGACTGACCGCCCGGTCCCCGCGGTCGCCCGTCCAACGGGGGCGGGTCAGTTGACGCTGGTCGGGCCGGCGAAGCGCTGCAGCGGGGCGGGCACCGCGCCGAGGGTCTCCAGCAGGGTGAGCTCCCGCCGCAGCAGCCGCGACTCCGCCCGCAGCCGCCGGCGCGTGGCGGACTCGGCGAGCAGCCCCTGCCGGTCCTCGGTGGTCAGCAGCGCCGCCGAGGCGACCAGGTAGGACAGCGCCCGCGGGTCGTCGGCCACACCCTCCAGCAGCGCCGGCGCCTCGGCCTCGTCGCCGGCGTCCCCGGTCAGGCCGGCGACCGCCACGACGTACCGCGCGAACAACTCACCGACCCCGCGCACCAGGACGTCCAGCGAGCGGCGGGCCACGTCGGTCACCATGTCGTCCAGCTCGGGGCCGGGGACCCCTCCGCCGGGCGGGGACAGCTCCTCCTGGTCGCCGGCGGCCTCCTCGGCCGCCTCCTCCTCGTCCAGCCACTCGACCTCGGCGCGCAGGTAGGGCGGGTCCTCGCCGACGACGACGTCCAGCAGCCGGAACCGGTCGCCGCCCACCGTGACGATGCGGAAGCCGCCGTCGGGCTGCGGACGCACCACCTGCAGCCGGGCGGTGCAGCCCACGTCGTAGAGCGCCTCGGCCGGCGCCACCCGCTCCACCTCCCAGCCCTGCCGGATGGCGACCACGCCGAAGAACCGCCCACCGCCCTCGGGCCGGGCGAGGAGGTCGCGCACGAGCCGCCGGTAGCGCGGCTCGAACACCTGCAGCGGCAGGACCACTCCCGGGAACAGGGGCGTACCCAGCGGGAAGAGCGGGATCAGGTCGCCCACGTCCCCTCCTCGCCGGCGCTCGTCGGCCGCGCGGGCGGCGCCACCGTGCCGGTACACGAGCTCGCGCACCCGCTCATGTCCGTCGAGCCTAGAGGTGGGGGAGGTGGCAACGGGCGGCGCGGCGGCCGCCCGTGCGGCCCCGTCTACCCTGGGGTGTTCCCGTTCCCCGCCTCGGAACCGCCCGGAGGTCCGCCCGTGCTCGCCCGCATCGACCTGCGTGGATCCGCGCTGCCGGGGGTGCGCGAGCTCTCCGGCCTGCTGCCCCGTGCCGCCACCGACATCGACTCGGTGCTGGCCACGGTCCGGCCCCTGTGCGAGGACGTCCGCATCCGCGGCGCCCAGGCGGTGCGGGAGATCACCGCCCGGATCGACGGCGTCGACCTCGAGGACTTCGCCGTGCCCCGGGCCGCGATCGACCGCGCGCTGGCCGAGATCGACCCGACCGTCCGCGCCGCGCTCGAGGAGGCCATCGCCCGCGTCCGGCGCGTCCACGCCGACCAGGCCCGCACCGACGTCACCACGCAGGTGGTCCGCGGCGGCACCGTCACCGAGCGGTGGGTCCCGGTGCGCCGGGTCGGCCTCTACGTGCCCGGCGGGCTGGCCCCGCTGCTGTCCAGCGTCGTCATGAACGTCGTCCCGGCGCAGATCGCCGGGGTGGAGTCCATCGCGGTCGCCTCCCCGCCGCAGCGCGACCACGGTGGCCTGCCCGACCCCGGCGTCCTGGCCGCGTGCGCGCTGCTCGACGTCACCGAGGTCTACGCCGTCGGCGGCGCCCAGGCCATCGCCGTGTTCGGCTACGGCGCGGGCAGCTGCGAGCCGGTCGACATGGTCACCGGCCCGGGCAACGTCTACGTGACGGCGGCCAAGCGGCTGCTGCGCGGGCTCATCGGCATCGACTCCGAGGCCGGCCCCACCGAGGTGGCGGTCCTCGCCGACCACACCGCCGATCCCGTGCACGTCGCCGCCGACCTGATCAGCCAGGCCGAGCACGACCCGCTGGCCGGCGCGGTGCTGGTGACGACGAGCGAGGAGCTGGCCGACGCCGTGGTCGGGCTGGTCCCGGGGCAGGTGGCCGCCACCAAGCACTCCGACCGGATCACCACCGCCCTCGAGGGCAGCCAGTCGGGCATCGTCCTCGTCGACGACGTCGAGGCGGGTCTGCGGGTGGTCGACGCCTACGCCGCCGAGCACCTGGAGATCCAGACCGAGAACCCGCGCGAGGTGGCGATGCGTGTGCGCAACGCCGGTGCGGTCTTCGTCGGCGCGTGGTCCCCGGTGTCGCTCGGCGACTACTGCGCCGGCTCCAACCACGTGCTGCCCACCGGCGGCTGCGCCCGGCACTCCAGCGGCCTGTCGGTGCAGTCGTTCCTGCGCGGCATCCACGTCGTCGAGTACGACGAGCAGGCCCTCGCCGAGGTGGCCGGCCACATCGACGCCCTCGCCGGCGCCGAGGACCTCCCCGCGCACGCCGCCGCCGTCCGGGCCCGGCAGCGCGCATGACGCGCCTGGAGGAGCTCCCGCTGCGGCCGGAGCTGCGTGGTCGCACGCCCTACGGCGCCCCGCAGCTGCCGGCGAAGTACCGGCTCAACACCAACGAGAACCCGCACCCGCTGCCCCCGGAGCTGCTGGCCGACCTCGGCGAGGCGCTCGGGCACGCGGCGCTGGAGCTCAACCGCTACCCCGACCGCGACGCCCTCGACCTGCGCCGCGACCTCGCCGCCTACCTGACGCGCACCAGCCGGGAGCCGATCGAGGCCGCGCAGGTGTGGGCGGCCAACGGCTCCAACGAGGTGCTCCAGCAGGTCCTGCAGACCTTCGGCGGCGCGGGCCGGCGCGCGCTGGGCTTCACACCCTCGTACTCGATGCACCCGATCATCTCCGCCGGCACCGGCACCGCCTGGGTCGACGGCCACCGGCGGGCGGACTTCACCATCGACCCGGCCGCGGCCGCCGCGCAGGTCCGCGGGGTCGCCCCCGACGTCGTCTTCGTGACCAGCCCGAACAACCCGACCGGCACCGCGGTGGAGCTGGCTACCGTGGAGGCGCTCTACGACGCCACCGACGGGGTGGTCGTCGTCGACGAGGCCTACGCCGAGTTCGCCCGCACCGGCACGCCGTCGGCGCTCACCCTGCTGCCGGGCCGGCCGCGGCTGATCGTCAGCCGCACGATGAGCAAGGCGTTCGGCATGGCCGGGCTGCGGCTGGGCTACCTCGCCGCCGACCCCGCCGTCGTCGACGCGCTGCAACTCGTGCGGCTCCCGTACCACCTGAGCTCGCTGACCCAGGCCGCCGCCCGGACGGCGCTGGCGCACACCGACGCCCTGCTCGCGACCGTCGACGCGGTCAAGGCCGAGCGGGACCGGATCGTCGCCGCGCTGCCCGGCCTCGGGTTGACCAGCGTGCCCAGCGACGCCAACTTCGTGCTCTTCGGCCGCTTCGCCGACGCCCGCGCCGCGTGGCAGGCACTGCTGGACCGGGACGTGCTCGTGCGCGACGTCGGGCTCCCGGGCTGGCTGCGGGTCACCGCCGGCACCGCGGAGGAGACCGACGCCTTCCTCACCGCGTTGGGTGAGGTCGCGCCGGACCACCGCACCACTGAGGGAGGATGAGCGCCATGGCGCGCACTGCACGGGTCGAGCGGGAGACCAGCGAGACCAAGCTGGTCGTCGAGCTCGACCTCGACGGCACCGGGAAGAGCTCGATCAGCACCGGGGTCGGCTTCTACGACCACATGCTCACCGCGCTGTCCAAGCACAGCGGCATCGACCTCACCGTGCGGGCCGACGGCGACCTGCACATCGACGCCCACCACACGGTCGAGGACGTCGCGATCGCGCTCGGCCAGGCGTTCGCCCAGGCCCTGGGGGACAAGAAGGGCATCACCCGCTACGGCGACGCCACCATCCCCATGGACGAGGTGCTCGCGCAGGCGGCGGTCGACCTCTCCGGCCGGCCGTACTTCGTGCACGCCGAGCCCGAGGGCATGACGCCGATGATCGGGCCGGACTACCCGACCAGCCTCACCAAGCACGTGCTGGAGTCCTTCGCCTTCAACGCGCGGATCAGCCTGCACGTGCGGGTGCTCTACGCCGGCCGCGACGCCCACCACATCGTCGAGGGGCAGTTCAAGGCCCTCGCGCGGGCGCTGCGGGCGGCCGTGGCGCTCGACCCGCGGGTCACCGACGTGCCCTCCACCAAGGGTGCGCTGTAGCCCTGTGATCCCGCTCCGGTCCCGCGCATGACCTTTGCCGTCCTGCTGCTCGTCCTGGGCGGCTTCCTGCTCGGCGGGGCCTGGAGCATCTGGAAGGCCGACTCCGACACGGAGGGCCGCACCGGTCCGCAGGTCTTCTTCGCGGTGGTGCTGCTCGCCGCCGCACTGCTGGCCACGGCCTCGGGCATCCTCCGGATGGTGTGAGCCACCTCCCGGAACACCCCCGGGCCGTTCCCGGCTGATCGATACCGTGGGAGCCATGAAGAAGGTCGTCGTGCTCGACTACGGGTCGGGCAACCTCCGCTCGGCCGAGCGCGCGCTGACCCGGGTCGGCGCCGACGTCACCGTGACCGCCGACCCGCAGGCGGCGCTGGACGCCGACGGCCTCGTCGTCCCCGGTGTGGGCGCCTTCGCCGCCTGCATGGCGGGCCTGCGGGCCGTCGACGGCCCCCGGGTCATCGACCGCCGGCTGGCCGGCGGCCGGCCGGTGCTCGGTGTCTGCGTCGGCATGCAGGTCCTCTTCGAGCGCGGCGTGGAGCACGGCCGGGACGCCGAGGGGTGCGGTGAGTGGCCCGGCGTCGTCGAGCCCCTGCAGGCGCCCGTGCTGCCGCACATGGGGTGGAACACCGTCGAGGTGCCCGAGCGCAGCGTCCTGTTCGACGGCCTGGCCGACCAGCGCTTCTACTTCGTGCACTCCTACGGCGTGCGCGAGTTCCCGCTGGGTGCCGACGGGGCGCCGACCCCGCTCGCCGCACCGCTGGTGACCTGGGCCGAGCACGGCGACCGGTTCGTCGCCGGCGTGGAGAACGGCGCGCTGTCGGCCACCCAGTTCCACCCCGAGAAGAGCGGTGACGCCGGCGCCCAGCTGCTCACCAACTGGCTCCGGACGCTCTGACGTCGCGGTCCTCCCGGACCGCACCTCGACGCTCGGGGACACGCTCGCTGCCCGCGCTGCGCGGAGAGGGCCAGGGTCGGCGGCCGAGCAGGTCCTAGCTGCGCAGGTAGGACGCGCCGTTGACGTCGATGATCGTGCCGGTGGAGAAGCGGGCCCCCGGCGAGGCCAGCCAGAGCACCGCCGACGCCACCTCCTCGGGGCGGGCCACACGGCCGTAGGGCGACTGCGCCCGCACCGCGTCGCCGCCGGGCCCGTCGAGCACCTCGCGCGCCATCTCCGTCTGCACGAACCCGGGGGCCACGGTGCCCACGGAGATGCCGTGCGGCGCCAGCGCGATCGCCATCGACTGCCCGAAGGCGTTGAGCCCGGCCTTGGACGCGCCGTACGCCGGGGTGTCGGGCTCGCCCCGGAACGCGCCGCGGCTGGAGACGTTGACGATCGCGCCCCCGCCCGCGGCGACCAGGTGCGGCACCGCCCGGAACGTGGCGTTGGCCGCGCCGACCAGGTTCACCGCCAGCGTCCGCGACCACGTCGCCTGCCACTGGTCGTAGGAGGTGGTCAGGGGCGGGTGCGCGGTGAACACCCCGGCGTTGTTGACCAGCACCTGCAGCCCGCCCAGGCCCGCGGCGGCGTCGTCCACCATGCGGCCGACGGCCTCGGCGTCGCCCAGGTCGGCCTGTACCAGGACGTGACCGTCGCCGGGGAGCTCGGCCAGCACCCGCTCGGCCCGAGCCCGCGAGGAGCCCCAGTGGACGGCGACCCGGTCGCCCCGCTCGGCGAAGGCGAGGGCGATCGCACGGCCGATGCCGCGGGAACCGCCGGTCACCAGGACGGCGCGGGACTCGGTGTCGTCTGCCACGGTGGGCAGTCAACCAGCAGCGCCGGTCACCACCGGCCGCGGTGCACGACCTCGTCGACGCCGCGCCGGCCCCGCCGCAGCGAGGGGGAGCGGCGGTCCTCGGCGCCGGGGTAGCCCACCGAGACGCAGCCGACCGGCCGGTGGCTGTCCGGGACGCCGAACGCGGCGCGGAACGCCCCCACCCGCTCGGCGGGGATCCCGAAGAAGCAGGCGCCCAACCCCTCGTCGACGGCGGTCAGCAGCATCAGCAGTGCCGCCATGCCGGTGTCGACGTCCCAGAAGGGGACCGGCCAGCGGGCCTCGTCGCGGTCGGTCCAGCCCTTGTCCGGCTCCGCGTAGCGGTCCAGGTAGGCGTCCTTGGACGACAGCGGCACCACCAGCAGCGGAGCCCGGCGCATCCGTACCAGCCAGGGGTCGGGCGCGCCGGGGCCCGTGGTCGCCGTCCAGAACCGCGCCCGCTCCTCCGGCGACTCCAGGACGAGGAACGCCCAGCCCTGGCTGAACCCCGCCGACGGCGCCCGGGTGGCGTGCTCCAGCAGCCGCTCCCGGACCTCCGGGGGAACCGGCCGGTCGGGGTCGTAGTCCCGGACCATCCGGCGCCGGCGGACGACGTCAGCGAACTCCACGGCGCCCACCCTGCCAGCCGGCCACCGTGACCGGTTCGTTGCGCGGGAACGCGCGGGTGCACCCGCCCACGGCGAACTTGTCTTCCACCCCGCGCAAGCGCCGGTCCGCCCGATCGGCTCCTCCCAGGATCTTGGCCGTCGCAGTGACGCCCGTCACTGCGACGGCCGGGCGGCCCGTGGCCCCTGGCTCGCGAGCTCCACCGCACCTCCCAGCTCAGCCCGCAGTTGTCTCGAGGCCGACCCAGCAAGGGGAGCACACACATGAAGAAGCGGACGATCCCGTCCATCCTCCTCGCCACCGCCCTGGCGCTGTCCGCGTGCGGCGGTGGCGACTCCGGGAACGGCACCAACCCCGGGACGCAGGCCGCCGCCGGCGAGCCGCAGCAGGGTGGCGAGCTGACCGTCCTGGAGGACGCCGCGTTCGCGGGCAGCTGGCCCACCGGTCTCGACCCCGCCTCGAACACCACCGGTGGCGCCAACATCGCGATGATGCAGGCGATCTACGGTGGCCTGTTCCTGCTGCGCGCCGAGGACGACGGCTCCAACGCCCGCATCGAGGGGCACCAGGCCGAGAGCTCCGAGCTGTCCGAGGACGGGCTGACGCTCACCGTCAAGCTCCGCGAGGGCATCGAGTTCAGCGACGGCACCCCGCTGGACGCCGAGGCGGTCAAGTTCAACTGGGAGCGGGCGCTGGCCGCACCCTGCAGCTGCAAGCCGACCTGGCAGCTCGCCGAGGACCCGATCAAGGTCATCGACCCGCTGACGGTGTCGATCACGTTCACCTCGCCCAACGGCGCGGTCATGTCCGGCTTCCCGGCCAGCAACGTCAACTGGATCGCCTCCCCGACGGCGCTCCAGGAGATGGGCGAGGACGCCTTCAAGATCAAGCCGGTCGGCGCCGGCCCGTTCGTCGTCGTCGAGAACCAGTTGAGCTCGGTGCTGGAGCTGGAGCGCAACCCGGACTACTTCAAGGAGGGCCTGCCCTACCTGGACAAGCTCACCTTCCAGTCCATCGGTGGCGACCAGCCGGCCTACCAGGCGCTGCAGGCCGGTCAGGCGCAGGCCTACGAGGGCATGAACACCACGCCGCTGGTGGAGCAGGCGCAGGCCAACGGGCAGATGCAGGTGACCATCCAGCCGGCCACCTCGCCCTACGTCATCCAGCTCAACACCGAGACGGGGCCGTTCACCGACCCCCGGGCCCGTGAGGCGATCTACCGGGCGACGGACTTCGACGCGATCAACGAGGGCATCTTCGGCGGCAACTACGAGGTCAGCCAGGGCTTCACCGCGCCGGGCGGCAAGTTCTACGAGCGCGAGGTGGCCGGCTACCCGGAGTACGACCTGGACCGCGCCAAGGAGCTGGTCGAGGAGCTCGGCGGCCTCACGGTCAACCTCGGGACCATCAGCAACTACGTCGCCACGCAGATCAACACCGCGCTGCAGACGCAGTGGCAGGAGGCCGGGATCGACGTCACCATCGAGGACTTCCAGCTCTCCGGCCTGGTCGAGTCGTTCAACTCCGGTCAGTGGCAGGCGATGCTGCAGACCGCCGGCGCCTGGGACCCCGCCGCCGGGGTGGGCGTCGGCTTCCGGTTCACCTCCACGTCGCCGTTCAGCGGCATCGCGGACCCGGAGCTGGACACGCTGCTCGCCGACGCGGCGGGCACGCTCGACGAGGACGCGCGGGCCGACCTGTACCGGCAGGCCGCCGAGCGGATCGCGGAGAACTCCTACGCACCCTTCGGCCTGGCCTTCGCCCCGGCCAACCTCGCCGTCGCGGGTGTCCACGGTCCGGGCCTGACCACCAGGATCCCGCCGCTGCTGGTCAACTCCGGCGTCATCTGGGACGAGGTCTGGCGCGAGCAGGGCTGACCGGCCCGACTCCCCGCGGGCCCCGGGCGACCGGGGCCCGCGGGATGGCTCGTCCCCGGCGGGGACGGCTCCGGCCGTCCCCGCCGGTCCCGGGCCCCGTGCCCGCAGGCAGGCACCGTGCGCCTGCGCTCGGCCGTGGACCTCGCCGGCGTCCGGGAGGCCGCCCGCCGGCGCGCGCCGCGGCCGACGTCGACCGCGGTCTGCTCCTCCTGCCCGGCGGCCGGCCGCACCGACCGGTCCACCGCACGGCGGAAGGGTCGTGGTGACCCCCTGCGCACCGCACCTAGCGTGACCCGCGGCACACGAGTGGTGCGGGGCCCCGGGCGGTCCCGCCCGGGTCCGGTAGCCCGACGGCGCACGACGATCGGCGCCCGTTCCCCGCTCGCACGAGGAAAGAGGACGACATGGCCGACATGGTGCGCGCCGCGGTCCAGGTGGGCCCGCGCAAGATCGAGATCCGGGAGTTCCCCCGGCCGCAGGTGGGCCCGGACGACGGACTGCTCCGCCTGGAGGCCAACGGCCTGTGCGGCAGCGACGTCGAGTTCTACAAGGGCCACGCGCGCCCGGACAGCCCGGCGTTCGTGCCCGGCCACGAGCCCATGGGCATCATCGAGGAGGTCGGCGAGAACGCCGCCCGGCGCTGGGGCGTGCAGCCGGGTGACCGCGTCGCCCTCGAGGTCGTCGTCCCGTGTCGCAACTGCTTCGACTGCCTGACCGGCAACTACCAGGCCTGCCGCAACAGGGTCGGCGGTCACGGGGTCACCCCGGTCGACGTCGCACCGTCCCTGTGGGGCGGGTTCGCCGAGTACATGTACCTGGCCCCGGGGTCCGTCGTCCACAGGATCGACAACACCCTGCCGGTCGAGGTCGCCGCCATGTACAACTCGATGGGCGCCGGCGTCCGGTGGGCGCTGCACTACGGCCAGGTGCGGCTCGGCGACACCGTGCTCGTGCTCGGCTCCGGCCTGCGCGGCATCGCCGCGGTCATCGCGGCCAAGGCCGCCGGGGCGGGGACGGTCGTCGTCACCGGCCTGGAGGCCGACGCGCACAAGCTGGCGCTGGCCCGGGAGTTCGGGGCCGACCACGCCCTGGTCGTCGACGGCGACGCCGCCGAGGACGTCGTCGAGCGGGTGGGGGACCTGACCGGCGGCCGCGGTGTCGACGTCACCCTGGAGCTGACCCCGATGGCGGCGGGCCCCGTCACCGACGCGCTGCTGGCCACGAAGCACGGCGGCCGCGTCGTGCTCGCCGGCATCAAGGGCAACCGCGAGATCCCGCTGCGCACCGACCTGATCATCAACCGGGCGCTGACCGTCCAGGGCGCGTTCGGCGTCGACGCCACGGCGATGGCCGAGGCGATCGCGCTCATCGAGTCCCGGCGGTTCCCGCTGGAGCGGCTGCACACCCACACCTTCGGCCTGGACGACACCGCGCACGCCATCGAGGTCCTCGCCGGCGAGGTGCCCGGGGAGTCCGCCGTCCACGTCTCCGTCCACCCGAACCTCTGACCGGAGGGCCCGCATGCTCATCGACACCCACGCCCACCTGCTGCCCTACGACTACCCGGCCGACGCCCCCGAGTGCTTCCCCCGCATGGAGGCCGTGGACGGCGAGACCGCCCGCACGCTGCTGTTCGGGCAGATGCAGTTCAAGGCCAAGGACGTCTTCTTCGACGCCGAGCGGCGCATCGAGGCCATGGACGCCAACGGTGTCGACGTCGAGGTGCTCACCCCGATGCCGCCGCTGCTGCGCTACGACCTCCCGCTGGACGACGGCCTGTCCCTGGCCCGCCACGTCAACGAGTTCAGCGCCACCCTGGTGCAGGCCGACCCGACGCGGCTGATCGCCCTGGGCATGGTCCCGATGCAGGACCCGGACGTCGCGACCGCCGAGCTCGCCGCCATCGAGGAGCAGGGCCTCAAGGGCGTCGAGATCGCCTCCAACGTCCTCGGCTCCTCCATCGGGCACGAGAAGTTCCTGCCGTTCTTCGCCGAGGTCGAGCGCCTGGGGCTGTCGGTCTTCGTGCACGCCATGCCCTCGCCGACCGAGCGGCTGCCGATGTCGGCCATGGGCACCTACGTCGTCGGCGTCGAGGGCGCCTTCGCGGCCGCCTCGATGGTCACCGGCGGCACCGCGGCCAAGTGCCCCGACCTGCGGATCTCCTTCAGCCACGCGGCCGGCGGCTACCCGCTGATGATCCCGCGTCACCAGTACTTCTGGGGTGGCTCGTGGAACGAGGAGCCGAAGAACCCCGAGCGCGCCGTCATGCCCGACGACGGGCCCTCGCCGCTGGAGTACGCGCGCCGCTTCTACTACGACTCGCTGGTGTTCGACCGCCGGGCGCTGACCTACCTCATCGACCTGCTCGGCTCCGACCGGCTGCTGGTCGGCTCGGACTTCCCGGCCATGCCGCGGGAGGAGCCGGCCGGCCGCACCCTGAGGTCGATGGGCCTGCCCGACGAGGTCCTCGAGGACATCCTCTGGAACAACGCCTGGCGCTGGCTGGGCATGGCGCCTCCCCGCTGAGGCGCTGGGGCCCCCGGGACGCCGTGCGGCGTCCCGGGGCGCCCACGCGGTCGCGGCCGGCGACGGACCGCCGGCCGCGCGGACCGCGCGGGAGATGCCGCGCGCGGTGGCGTCGAGCCCCGGTACGAACGCCTGCGCTGCGTCGTGCCGCCGACACCGTCACCCCGAGGGAGCCGACCACCTCGTCACCGGCGCCCCGCACCGGGACGGCGACGGCGAGCGCGGGCGCGTCGGCAACACCTGACCGGTGCCCGCCGTGGGCAGTGGCCACCGCCCACCGATCCGGCTCCCCGGTCGGACCGTCCCGCGGGGTGCGCAACGCCTCGACGTCGACGACGTCGGACCCGTCCCCGTACGCCCGGGACGACGTCGGCCCGCGCGGCCTGGTGCAGGTGGTCGACGTGGGGGACCGCCACCTCGCTGACCCGGGGTCCCTGCGGCGCCAGCGCGCCCGCGCCGAGGGCGAGCGGGGCGTGCGCCGGGCTCGGTCACCCCTCCGCGGCGGCCGGCCGAGGGCCCGCTGTGCCCGGTTCCACGGGCCCCGGCGGCCCCGCCGGCCACCAGCCGTCACAGCCGCTCGAACGGACCGGTCGGTCCGCCCGGCGGGCCCGAAGTTGTCTTCCGCCGGGTGAAAGCGGCGGGGCCCCCAGGCAGGTCACTCGCGGAATCTGGTCCGGCCCCCAGTGACCCCCATCACTGCGTGTGCCCACGTTCCCGACGGCGCGAGCGAGGACTCCCACGTCGGCTCGCACCGTCCACCCCGAAGTCACCGAGGCCCCAAGGGGAGCACCCAGATGAAGCAACGGACGATCCTGTCCCTCCTCACCGCCGCGGCGCTGGCGTTGTCAGCCTGCGGCGGTGGCGGCGACAGCGGAGGCTCCGCCTCCGGTGCGACCGGGGGACCGGTCGGCGAGCCCCAGCAGGGCGGTGAGCTGACCGTCCTGGAGGACGCCGCGTTCGCGGGCAGCTGGCCGGCCGGCCTCGA
The DNA here is from genome assembly GCF_054049935.1 of Geodermatophilus sp. SYSU D00742. Taxonomy (NCBI): domain Bacteria; kingdom Bacillati; phylum Actinomycetota; class Actinomycetes; order Geodermatophilales; family Geodermatophilaceae; genus Geodermatophilus; species Geodermatophilus sp. SYSU D00742. The sequence continues at coordinate 33,409 of NZ_JBJGYJ010000023.1, read as the reverse complement.
CCCCGCCACCAACACCACCGGTGGCTCGAACATCGCCATGAACCAGGCCATCTTCGGTGGCCTGTTCCTGCTGCGCGCCGAGGACGACGGCTCCAACGCCCGCGTCGAGGGGCACCAGGCCGAGAGCTACGAGATGTCGGAGGACGGGACCAGCTTCACGGTCAAGCTCCGCGAGGGCATCGAGTTCACCGACGGCACCCCGCTGGACGCCGAGGCGGTCCGGGCCAACTGGGAGCGGGCACTGGCCAACCCGTGCACCTGCAAGCCGACCTGGCCGCTGGCCGAGAACGGCATCCAGGTGGTCGACCCCCTGACCGTCTCCCTCAGCTTCACCCGGCCGTACCCGGCCATCCTGGCCTCCTTCCCGGTCAGCAACGTCAACTGGATCGCCTCCCCGACGGCGCTCCAGGAGATGGGCGAGGACGCCTTCAAGATCAAGCCGGTCGGCGCCGGCCCGTTCGTCGTCGTCGAGAACCAGTTGAGCTCGGTGCTGGAGCTGGAGCGCAACCCGGACTACTTCAAGGAGGGCCTGCCCTACCTGGACAAGCTCACCTTCCAGTCCATCGGTGGCGACCAGCCGGCCTACCAGGCGCTGCAGGCCGGTCAGGCGCAGGCCTACGAGGGCATGAACACCACGCCGCTGGTGGAGCAGGCGCAGGCCAACGGGCAGATGCAGGTGACCATCCAGCCGGCCACCTCGCCCTACGTCATCCAGCTCAACACCGAGATCGCACCGTTCGACGACCCGCGGGCCCGTGAGGCGATCTACCGGGCGACGGACTTCGACGCGATCAACCAGGGCATCTTCGGCGGCAACTACGAGGTCAGCCAGGGCTTCACCGCCCCCGGTGGCAAGTTCCACGAGGAGACGGTCGAGGGCTACCCGGAGTACGACCTGGACCGCGCCAAGGAGCTGGTCGAGGAGCTCGGCGGCCTCACCGTCAACATCGGCACGATCAGCAACTACGTCGCGACGCAGATCAACACCGCGCTGCAGACGCAGTGGCAGGAGGCCGGCATCGACGTCACCATCGAGGACTCGCAGCTGTCCGGGGTCATCCAGAAGTTCACCGGTGGCCAGTGGCAGGCGATGCTGCAGACCGCCGGCGCCTGGGACCCCGCCGCCGGGGTCGGCGTGGGCTTCCGGTTCAACTCCGGCGTCCCGTACAGCGGGGTCAACGACCCCGAGCTGGACACCCTGCTCGCCGACGCCTCCGCGACCGTGGACGAGGCCCAGCGGGCCGACCTGTACCGGCAGGCCGCCGAGCGGATCGCGGAGAACTTCTACGCACCCTTCGGCCTGGCCTTCGCCCCGGCCAACCTCGCCGTCGCGGGTGTCCACGGCCCGGGTCTGACCACCAGGATCCCGCCGCTGCTGGTGAACACCGGCGTGATCTGGGACGAGGTCTGGCGGGAGCAGTGACAGCCACGGCCACCCCGCGGGTCCCGGTCAGCCGGGACCCGCGGGTCTCCCCCCTCTCCCGGCTGACCGGCTCCCCGGTGCTGCGGCTGGTCGTCAAGCGACTGCTGATGGCCATCCCGATCATGCTGGGCGTCACGGTCCTGACGTTCTGGGTGCTCAGCCTGATCCCGGGCAACGCCGCCCAGCAGCTGCTGGGCCCGGAGGCCACGCCCGAGGACATCGCGCTCCTCGAGCAGCAGCTCGGCCTCGACCAGCCCGGGGTGGTCCGCTACTGGGAGTGGCTCCAGGGTGCCGTCACCGGCGACCTGGGCAACTCCCTGGTCAGCCGGCAGCCGGTGAGCGACATCCTCGGCCAGCGCTTCCCGGTGACCGCCGAGCTGGTGCTCCTGGCCTTCGTGGTCTCGCTGCTGCTGGCCATCCCGGTGGCCCTGCTCGCCGCGCACAAGCCCGGTGGCCTCATGGACCGGATCAGCATGATGATCAGCACCCTCGGGCTGTCGGTCGCCAACTACGTGCTGGCGCTGCTCCTGGTGCTCGTGTTCGCCGTCTCCCTGGGCTGGCTGCCGGCCATCGGCTACACCCCGCTGGAGGACGGCCTCGCGGCCAACCTCGAGGGGATGATCCTGCCGTCGGCGGCGATCGGCTTCCCCCTGTTCTGCTACTACACCCGGTTCCTGCGCGGGGACCTGGTCGACCAGATGCAGCAGGAGGAGTACGTCACCACCGCCCGGGCCAAGGGCGTCGGCTCCTGGGCGGTGCTCATCAAGCACGCGTTCCGGAACTCCTCCTTCGGTCTGATCACCATCGTCGGCCTGAACCTGGGCACGCTCATCGGCGGCACGGTGATCATCGAGCAGATCTTCGCCCTGCCCGGCATCGGCCAGATGCTGCTGCAGGCCATCAACACCCGTGACTTCGTGGTGGTGCAAGCGGCGGTCGTCATCTTCGCCCTGGTCGCCGTCGTGGCGAACCTGGTCGTCGACCTCCTCTACGCCGTCCTGGACCCGAGGATCCGTTATGGCAGTCGTTGAGCCGGCCCCGTCGTTCTCCCTCAGCCCGGAGATCGACGAGGCCGAGGCCAAGGCCGGGACGCGCAGCGGGCGCTGGCGCGGCCGGCTGGGCACCTGGATCCCCGCCGGGCTGATCCTGTTCGTGCTGGTGGCCTGCTTCCTGGGGCCGACCCTGCTGTCGCTGCCGAGCCCCGTCGGCGGGAACGTCCTGGAGAGCAACCAGCCGGCGCTCTCGCCGGGGCACCTCCTGGGCACCGACCCGAACGGCAACGACATCCTGTCGCGGCTGCTCAACGGCGGTCGGTCCTCGCTGTGGATCGCCCTCGCGGTCAACCTGCTCGGCCTGGTCGTCGGCGGGACCCTCGGCGCGCTGTCGGGTCACGTCGGTGGCTGGGTCGACACGGCCATCATGCGCGTCCTCGACGTGCTGATCGCCTTCCCGTCGCTGGTGCTCACCCTGGCCGTGGCCCAGGCGCTCGGCCCGAGCATGACGAACACGATCTTCGCCCTGGCGTTCTTCAGCGTGCCCGCGTTCGCGCGGCTGGCCCGCTCGGCGGTGCTGCGGCTGCGGGAGATGCCGTTCATGGCGGCGGCGCAGCTGGCCGGGACGTCGTCCTGGCGGATGCTGTTCAAGCACCTGGCCCCCAACATCGCCCCGCAGCTGATCACCTTCGGCATGCTGGGCATGGGCATCGTGATCATCATCGAGGGCGCGCTGAGCTTCCTCGGTCTCGGCATCCCGGACCCCGCCCCGAGCTGGGGGAACATGGTCTCCACCGGGCAGCTGAGCCTCTCGGCGACGCCGATGCTGGTGGTCTGGCCCAGCGTGGCCCTGCTGGTCACCGTGCTCGCCTTCAACCTCCTGGGCGAGAACCTGCGCGCGCGATGGAGCGGTCGATGAAGGAGCAGTCGGTGACCTACCCGCGAGGAGGGACCATCGTGTCCGAGGGCGTCATCGACCCGGCGTCCCACGCCGCGCCGGCGGCCGCCGCCGACCGGCCGGGCGAGCCGCTGCTGGTGGTGGAGGACCTCCGGGTCCAGTTCACCCGCGGCGGGCGCACGATCAACGCCGTCAACGGGCTGTCCTACGAGCTGGCACCCGGGTCCATGCTGGCCATCATCGGGGAGTCCGGGTCGGGCAAGAGCGTCAGCTCCCGGGCCCTGATGGGGCTGCTGCCGCCGACGGCCAGGATCTCCGGCTCCGTGCGGTTCGACGGCCGCGACCTGCTCGGCCTGTCCGAGCGGGAGATGCAGGCGCTGCGCGGCGGCGACATCGCGATGGTCTTCCAGGACCCGGCGCGCTCGCTGAACCCGACGATGAAGATCGGGGCGCAGATCACCGAGGCGGTGCGGCTGCACAGCGACCTGGACAAGAAGGGCGCCCACGCCCGCGCGGTCGAGCTGCTGAAGCTGGTGCGGCTGCCCGCCGCCGAGCGGCGCTTCCACGAGTACCCGCACCAGCTCTCCGGCGGGATGCGCCAGCGCGTGATGATCGCGATCGCGCTGGCCGGTGAGCCGCGGCTGCTGATCGCCGACGAGGCCACCACGGCCCTCGACGTCACGACGCAGGCGCAGATCATGGAGCTGCTGGTCGAGCTGCAGGAGCGGCTGGGCATGGCGGTCATCATGATCAGCCACGACCTCGGGCTGGCGGCCAGCTACGCCCAGGACGTCGTCGTCATGTACGCCGGCCGGGCGGTCGAGTACGCCCCGACGAAGGTGCTGTTCGCCAACGTGCGGATGCCCTACACCCACGCTCTGCTCGGGGCCATCCCGGCGCTGGACCGGGAGCCGCACTCGCTGTTCGAGGTCACCCCCGGGCAGCCGCCGGACCTCTCGGCGCTGCCCAAGGGCTGTCCCTTCCGGCCGCGGTGCTCCAACGCCACCGACCAGTGCCTCCAGATGCCCCCCTTCACCGAGCACGACCCCGAGCACTGGTTCGCCTGCTGGCACCCCGTGGGCTCGGGCACGGTCGAGCACACCGCGAACGGAGAACAGCGATGACCGCGGTCGAGGAACGCACGGCGGGGGACCGGTCGGCCGCCCGCGCCCCGCTGCTCAGGGCCCGCAACCTCGTGCAGGAGTTCCCCGTGCGGGCGGCTGGGGGCGTCAAGGGTGGTGTGGTGCACGCGGTGTCGGACGTGTCGTTCGACATCTACCGGGGCGAGACCCTCGGTGTCGTGGGGGAGACCGGCTCCGGCAAGTCCACCCTCGCCCGCTCGGTGATCCAGCTGCCGCGGCCCAAGTCCGGCGTCGTGGAGTTCCAGGGCACCGACCTGATGAAGGCGAGCCGGAAGGAGCTCAAGGAGTCCCGCCGGCAGATGCAGATGGTCTACCAGGACCCCTTCGGCTCGCTGAACCCGCGCTGGCGGGTGAGCGAGCTGGTCGAGGAGCCGCTCGTCGGCCACGGCCACGGCAACGCGACGTCGCGCAAGCGGCGGGTGGAGGAGCTGCTCGACCTCGTCGGCCTGGACCCGTCGCAGTACGCCAGGCGGCGTCCGTTCGAGCTCTCCGGCGGTCAGTGCCAGCGGGTCGCCATCGCCCGCGCCGTCGCGCTGGAGCCTGCCCTGATCGTGGCCGACGAGGCGGTTTCCTCCCTCGACGTGCTCATCCAGGCCCAGGTGCTGAACCTGTTCGAGAAGCTCCGCCGCGAGCTGGACCTCTCGTACCTGTTCATCGCCCACGACCTCGCGATGGTCAAGCAGGTCAGCGACCGGGTGGCCGTCATGTACCTGGGGCAGCTGGCGGAGATCGGTCCCGCCGAGGGCATGTACCGGCAGCCGCTGCACCCGTACACGTCGGCGCTGCTGGACTCCATCCCGCGCGTGGACCCGGTCACCGGCGCGGCGCACCGGCCGGTCGCGCTCCCGGGCGAGCCGCCGTCGCCGATCGACCCGCCCAGCGGGTGCCGGTTCCGCACCCGGTGCCCTCGGGCGCAGCTCAAGTGCGCCGAGGAGGCGCCGCAGCTGGTCGAGCGGCTGCCCGGCCACCAGGTCGCCTGTCACTTCCCGCTGGACATCGTCGAGGCGGACCTGCCGCCGAGGCCGGCCGGTGCGACGCTGGCGCCCCCGCCGGTGCCGGCCCAGCCGACCGCGCCGCCCCGGCCGGCTCCGCAGGCCCTGTGACCCGCGAGGAGGGACACGTGTTCGACAGCATCGTCGACCCGACCGTGGGGGCCCCCGGCGACGACCGGGGCCGCACCGCGCTGGCCACCCGGCCGGCGCAGCTGTCCGGGCTGAGGCTCGGGCTCCTGGTCAACACCAAGCGCAACGCCGCCGACTTCCTCGAGGAACTGTCGGCGCTGCTCGAGTCCGAGTGCGGCGTGACCACCGTCCTCACCCGGACCAAGCCGAGCATCGTGCACCCGGCCCCGCCGGAGATGCTCGAGGAGTTCCGCGGGGAGACCGACGTCGTCGTCGTCGGGGTCGGCGACTGCGGTTCCTGCAGCGCCTCCGCCGTCGCCGACGGTCTCCAGCTGGAGGCGGCCGGCATCCCCGCGGCGGTCATCTGCAGCGACGCCTTCCGGGTCAGCGCCGACGCGATGGCCGACCTGCAGGGGACACCGGGCTACGAGTACGTCACCACCGCCCACCCGGTCGCGAGCCTGTCCCGCGAGGGGGTCCGCGAGCGCGCCGTCCAGGCGCTCCCGCGGATCGTCGGCATGCTGACCCGCCCCCCGGCGGCGGTGGCCCCGTGACCGAGCTCGCCAGGTCGCGCACGGGCACGGCACGACCCGGCACAGTGCCGACGAGCGCCGGCGAGGAGGCACTGTGACGACGGTGCAGGACCCGGTCCGGACGGCGAAGGAAGCCATCCGGTACTGCTACGAGCAGGGGTGGACCGACGGCCTCCCGGTCGTCCCGGCCACGGCGGAGGACGTCCAGGCCTTCCTCGCCACCACCGACCGGGATCCCGACGAGGTCATCGGCGCGCAGGAGCACCTCAACCGCCGGGTGACGGTCCGGCAGGCCGCGGTCAACGCGATCATGGCCGGGTGCGAGCCGGAGTACTTCCCGGTCGTGCTCGCCGCCTGGGACGCCCTCAACGGGGAGCCGTCCACCAACGGCGGCGCCTGGCAGTCCACCAGCGGGCCGGCGCCGCTGCTCGTGGTCAACGGCCCGGTGCGCCAGCGCCTCGGCATCAACTGCGCCGGCGGTGTGTTCGGCCCCGGCTTCCGCGCCAACGCCACCATCGCGCGGGCGATCGGGCTGATCGTGCGCAACGGCTACGGCATCAGGCCCCAGCAACTGGAGCAGGCCACCCAGGGCGTGCCCGGCCGGTGGCAGCTGCTCATCGGCGAGAACGAGGAGCTCTCGCCGTGGGAACCGCTCAGCGTCGTCGGCGGGCTCGAGCCCGGCGTGGACGCGGTGTCGGCGATGCTCATCCGCTGCTGCGAGTACGTCGACAACCGGCACACCGAGAGCGCCGAGGCGGTCCTGCAGGACTTCGCCGACTCGCTGTCGCGCATCGGCGCCTACCTCGGCATCCGGCACTCCACCGGTGGGCTGGTGCTCGGCCCGGAGCACGCCACGGTCCTGGCCGACGCGGGCTACAGCCGCGCCGACGTCCAGCAGTGGCTCTTCGAGCACGCCACCCGCAGCCACGCCGAGCTCGCCGCAGCCGGCAAGGCCGGGGGCCCCGGCGGTCCCGGCGAGGGTGACGAGGCGTTCCCGCTGATGCCCTCACCTGCGGAGATCCCGGTGGTCGTCGCCGGCGCGGCCAACGCCGCGATCTCCATGGTCTTCCGTCCGTTCGGCTGGGCCACCTGGTCCGGCCGCTCGGTGCCCGTCCGCTGGTCGGCCCAGTCCCGGCCGACCACCCCCCAGGAGGTGTCCCCGTGACCATCGACCAGGCGCAGCTGGACCGGCTGCAGCAGACGCTGCAGGCCGACGACTACCGGCTCGACGTCGACGTGCAGGGCGACTCGGCGAACGTCGCCATCGTCGCCGGGCCCGACGCGTGCGAGGAGTGCCTCGTGCCCAAGCCGCTCATGCAGTCGATGCTCGCCCCCGTCCTGGGCGTGCAGCCGGAGAGCATCCGGCTGACGTACCCCGCCGACAAGGGCTGACCGACCCAGCTCGACCCGGTAGCCCCGGCGGGGTCCACCCCGCCGCGACGACCACCCCGCGGACCCGTGGGCGCGGCCCAGCCCGCCCACGGGTCCGCGGCGTGCCCGCGGGACAGCCCGGGCCACCCCACCCGCTGCAGCGCGAGCCGCAGCACGAAGACGAGACGGAGCACGGACGTGGAGATCTCCCTGGAGGGGAAGGTCGCGCTGGTCACCGGCGTCGGCCCCAACATCGGCAGCGGCATCGCACTGGCGCTGTCCCGGTACGGCGCCAAGGTCGCCTGCAACGACGTCGACGACGCCGTCATCAAGACCGCGATCGCGCGGATCGAGCGCAACGGCGGCGAGGCCATGGCCGCGCCGGGCGACGTCACTGACGAAACCGCGGTGCAGGGCTACGTCGACGCCGTCCTCGAGCAGTGGGGCCGCATCGACATCCTCGTGAACAACGCCGCGATGCTCGGTGGCAAGGGGGTCCTCGACGAGGACGCGAGCACCTTCGAGCGGTCGATCAAGGTCTCCGGTCTCGGCTACTTCCTCAACACCAAGATCGTCGGCCGGGCGATGGCCGAGCGGGGCATCCGCGGCTCGATCGTGTGCATCTCGTCGTCCAACGGCTGGAACGGCTCGGCCGGCGTCATCGCCTACGCGTTCAACAAGGGCGGCGTGAACAACTTCGTCCGCGCCGCCGCGATGGACCTCGCGCCGTACGGCATCCGGGTCAACGGCTACACCCCGACCGCGCCGACCATCGACAACCCCGAGCTGCTCGCCGAGCTGGCGGCGCAGGGCCGCCCGGCCGACATGCTGGGCGCCGGCCGCAAGGGCGGCGGGCTGGGGGGCAACACCGGGGACGAGCCGTGGCGCCGACCCGCCCGCTGGACGGGGGAGCGCCCACCGCTGGTGCCGATGGGCAGCACCGGGACGCCGACCGACATCGGGCACGCCGTCGCCTGGCTGTGCTCGGACTACGCGCGGCTGATCACCGGCACCGACCTGGTCGTCGACGGCGGGGCGCGGGCGAAGAACTTCGCGTACTTCCCGGCCGACCCCGAGGACCTCGCCGGCCCGGTCCCGCTGATCCCCCTGGACGAGACCCCCGCTCCCTGACCGGCGTCCGGGAGGGGCACAGAGGCCGTCTCTGCCCCTCCCGGACGCCCCGGGCCGGCGCTGCCCGAACGCGCGCGCGACCACGGCGTCCCGTCAGCCGGGCCGACCGGACCCCGGCGCGGCCACGGGCGGTCCTGCCCTTCGAGGGCGGGGGTTCAGCGCAGGTCGGTGAGACGGGGCGAGGGGAGGCGCTCGTCCGGGGCGTAGATCGTGTGCCCGGTCAGGAACGGGATCGCCGCGGCGCGGGCCTCGTCGATCGGCTCGTCGGGGAAAGCGGCCATGGTCGTGTCGAACCGGTCGCGCACGCCGGCGGCGAACTCCGGGTGGGTGAGGATGAACAGGTCGTTGCGGCGGACGCCGTTGAGCACCCGCTCCCCGGCCTCGACGTAGCTCATGTACGGCTGGGTCTTGGCCCGCTCGAGGAACTCCGCCGGCGGCGGGGTGTAGCCGCTCTCGCCGTACCGGGCCGGCCGGTTGGCGACCGCACCCGCGATGTTGCTGTGCACCGGACCGGGGCAGTAGGCCGAGACGCCGATGCCGTCGGCGGCCAGCTCGATCGCCAGGGCCTCGGACAGCGCGACGACGGCGGCCTTGGTCATCGAGTACAGCCCCGCGACGATCGGCATGAGCGCGGCCATCGACGCGGTGTTGACGATGTGCCCGCCCTCCCCGTGCGCGCGGATGCGCGGCACGAACGCGGCGATCCCGTTGCCGACGCCCTTGATGTTGACGTCGATCAGCCAGTCCCAGTCCGCCGGGGTGGCCGCCATGACCGGCCCGGTGAGGCCGATGCCGGCGTTGTTGACCAGCACGTCGACCCGGCCGTGGCGGCGCTCGGTCTCCTCTGCGGCGCGCTCGACGGCCTCCCGGTCGGTGACGTCGAGGAGGACCGAGTCCACCTCGAGGCCGGCGTCGGCGAACTCCGCCCGGGTCTGGTCGATGTGCTCCTCGCGGCGGCCGCTGATGACGACGGTCATGCCGGCGCGGGCGAACGCCAGCCCGATCCCGCGGCCGATGCCGCTGGAGCCGCCGGTGATGAAGGCGACCTTGCCCTGGACGTCCTGCATGGAGCTCTCCTCGTCTCGACGATGGATCGGGCCCGCACCGCACGACGGCGGTGCGGGCCCGGGCCGGGGTCCGGCCGTGGTCCGACGGCCGGGTCAGCCGGCCAGGTGCTCGGTGTAGGGGGCGGTGGTGCGGGCCCGGACGTCCTCGGGGCTGACGCCGGGTGCGCACTCGACCAGGCGCAGCTGCCCGTCGACGACGTGGAAGACGGCGAGGTCGGTGTAGACCCGGGTGACCACGCCCTTGCCGGTCAGCGGCATCGTGCACTCGGGCACGATCTTCGGCTGCCCCTTGCGGTCGACGTGCTCCATGGCGACCCACACCTGCGGGGTGCCGGCGACGAGGTCCATCGCGCCGCCCACGGCCGGGTTCTTGCCGGGCACGTACCAGTTGGCGAGATCACCGGACGCCGACACCTGCAGCGCGCCGAGGATGGTGCAGTCCAGGTGGCCGCCGCGGATGATCGCGAACGACATCGCGGAGTCGGTGATGGCGGCGCCGCTGATCAGCGTGATGGGCTGCTTGCCGGCGTCGGTCAGATCGGGGTCGGCCTCCTCCGGCGAGGCCTCGGCGCCGATGCCCAGGACGCCGTTCTCCGCGTGGAGCACGACCTCCTTGTCGGCGGGGAGGAAGCGGGGGACCAGCAACGGGATGCCGACGCCGAGGTTGACGACGTAGCCGTCCTGCAGGTCCTGGGCGAGGCGCTCGGCGATGCCCTCGCGCGTGCGGCCCACGACGGGGGCCGGGGCGGGGATGGTGCCGGTCATCAGGAGACCTTCCTCGTCGTCGCGGCGGTGTCCTCGGTGGCGGGGGCCTTGCCGGTGGTCATGACCACGTCGTCCACGAACACGCCGGGCAGGTGGACGTCGTCGGGGTGCAGCTCGTCGACCTCGACCAGCTGCTCGATCTCGGCGACGGTGTGCCTGCCGGACATGCCGGCCATCGGGTTGAAGTTCCGGGCCGACAGGCGGAAGCGCAGGTTGCCCTTGCGGTCGCCCTTGTGGGCCTTGACGAACCCGAAGTCGGCCACGATGCCCTCCTCCAGCACGTACTCGCGGCCGTTGATCAGCCGCGTCTCCTTGGCCGGCACGTGCTCGGCCACGCCGCCGTCGGGGGAGTAGCGCAGCGTGAAGGAGCCGTCGGAGAGCATCGTGCCCGCGCCGGACGGCGTGAAGAAGGCCGGGATGCCCGAGCCGCCGGCCCGCAGCCGCTCGGCGAGGGTGCCCTGCGGGATCAGCTCGAGCTCCACCCTGCCGGCGAAGTACTCGTCGTAGAACTCCTGCAGGATCGGGAAGGACGCCGTCACGCGGCGCAGCCGGCCCTCGTGCAGGAGCCGCCCCACGCCGGTGAAGTCGTGGCCCACGTTGTTGACGATGACGTGCAGGTCGCGGCGGTCGAGCTCGCAGAGCGCGTCGAGGAGCCCGTCCGGGCGCCCGGAGCTGCCGAAGCCGCCGACGGCGATGGAGGCACCCGAGGGCACGCCGTCCACCACGGACAGGATGTCCTTGCGGAACTTGTCGATCACTGGCGGTCCTTCACGGGGAGGGTCCTTCCACGGGTGAGGTCGCTCGTGCACCGCGCCGCGGCCACACGGGAGGGGCGCCGGGGTGGCGCGGGGATCCGGACCGACCGGACCGATGCGGTCGACGTCGGTCGAGCACGACGAGTGCAGCAGCCGTGCACGGCGGGCAGCAGCGCATCTTCCACGTCCCGGAAAGGAGACGGGGCGCACACCGGGGAAGCGGCCCGGCCTCCGTGCCGTCACCGCACGGTCTTCCGTGCTGGGGAAGGACTGTGGTCCGCGCCACCCCGGGAGCCGGATCGTGGACCCCGGCCGGGGAGTGCGCCCGTGCAGCTCGCGACGGTCGGTCGAACTCGTCGCCGTCCTGCCGGGCACCCCGTTGCGGCCGACGTCCAGTACTGGGAAGGAGCCCCATATGAGCATGACCACGCGCGCCGCGGTCTGCCGCGAGCCGGGTCGGCCGTGGGAGATCACCGAGCTCGAACTCGACGAGCCGAAGGCCAACGAGGTCCGCATCAAGTTCATGGCGGCCGGGATGTGCCACTCCGACGACCACATCCAGAAGGGCGACGCGCAGATGCGCTTCCCCGTGGTCGGCGGGCACGAGGGCGCCGGCATCGTGGACGCCGTCGGTGAGGGCGTCACCCGGGTGAAGGTCGGCGACCACGTCGTCTGCTCCTTCATCCCCGCCTGTGGCAAGTGCCGCTACTGCTCCACCGGCCGGCAGAACCTCTGCGACGAGGGCAAGAACGCCTCCACCGGGGAGTTCCCCGACGGCACGTTCCGATTCCACCAGAACGGTGAGGACTTCGGCGGGCTGTGCGTGCTCGGCACCTTCTCCCAGCACGCCGTGGTGAGCGAGTACTCGGTCATCCAGATCCCCGACGACATCCCCTTCGAGATCGCCGCCCTCGTCGGCTGCGGCGTCCCGACCGGCTGGGGCAGCGCGGTGCACCTCGCCGGCGTCAAGGCCGGTGACACCGTGGTGGTCTACGGCGCGGGTGGTGTCGGCAGCAACGCCGTCCAGGGCGCCGCCCTCGCCGGTGCCGAGCGCGTGGTCGTCGTCGACCCGGTGGAGTTCAAGCGCGAGATGGCGACCGTCTTCGGCGCCACGCACACCTTCGCCTCGGCGAAGGAGGCCCACGACTTCGTCGTCGAGTCGACGTGGGGCGAGCTCGCCGACCACGCGATCATCACCGTCGGCAGCCTGCACGACCAGGTCATCGCCGACGCCATGCAGGTGGTCGGCAAGACCGGGCAGGTCACCATCACCGCCGTCGGCAACGGCTGGGTCGACGAGCACCCGGGCGCGTTCATCGGCTACCAGCGGCGTGTCCAGGGCGGCATCTTCGGCGGCTGCAACCCGCTGCACGACGTCCCGCGGCTGATCAGCCTCTACCGCTCCGGGAAGCTCAAGCTCGACGAGCTGGTCACGCGGACCTACACGCTCGACGAGGTCAACCAGGGCTACCAGGACATGCTCGACGGCAAGAACATCCGCGGCGTCATCATCCACGAGCACTGAGGACACAGACATGACGATTGCTCCCCCTGCGCCCTCGGCGGGTGCGTCCCTGATCATCGACAACGCGCAGCTCATCGGTGGTGACTGGGTCCCCGCCGCCGGCGGCGAGACCATCGACGTGATCAACCCGGCCACCGGCGAGGTCCTCGGCCGGGTGCCCCGCGGCACGGCCGCCGACGTCGACGCCGCCGTCCGGGCCGCCGAGGCCGCGTTCCCGGCCTGGCGCGACACCAACGCCACCGCCCGCGCCGCGCTGCTGTTCCGCTGGGCCGCGCTGATCGACGAGAACATCGCCGAGCTCGACGCCCTGGAGTCCCAGGAGGTCGGCCGCCCGCACTGGGGCCCGCCGCCCATGGCCGGGCAGCTGCGCTTCACCGCCGGCCAGGCCGACAAGGTGCAGGGCCTGTCCCTGCCGACCTACACCCCCGACGCCCTCGGGCTGACCCTGCGCGAGCCCTACGGCGTCGTCGGCGCGATCATCCCCTGGAACGCCCCCGGCCCGATGTTCGTCACCGACGTCGGCCCGGCGATCGCCGCCGGCAACACCATCGTGATCAAGCCGGCCGAGGACGCGCCCCTGACCGGGCTGGCGCTGGCCAAGCTGGCGCTGGAGGCGGGCATCCCGCCGGGCGTGGTCAACGTCGTCACCGGCTACGGCCACGAGGCCGGCGCCGCCATCCCCGCCCACCCGCGGATCCGGCGGATCAGCTTCACCGGCTCGCCGCAGACCGGTGAGCTGATCATGGCCGCCTGCGCGAGGAACCTCACCCCGCTGCACCTGGAGCTGGGCGGCAAGTCGCCACAGGTCATCCTGGCCGACGCCGACCTCGACGCCGCGATCCCGGCGATCGCCCGGGGCATCACGCTCAACACCGGCCAGATCTGCGCGGCCGGCTCCCGGGTCGTCGTCGCGCGCTCGATCCACTCCGAGGTCGTGCAGCGCCTGGCGCAGCACATGTCCGAGGTCAAGGTCGGCCCGTGGTACGAGCAGGTGAACATGGGCCCGCTCATCAACGCCAAGCAGCACGAGCGGGTGCTCGAGTACATGCAGCTGGGCCAGCAGGAGGGCGCCGACCTCGTCCTCGGCGGCGGCCGTCCGTCCGGGGCCGAGTTCGAGCGTGGCTTCTTCGTCGAGCCGACCCTGTTCGACAACGTGGACCCGCAGATGCGCATCCACCAGGAGGAGATCTTCGGCCCGGTCCTCGGCGTCACCCCCGTGGACGACGACGAGCAGGCCCTCGAGGTGGCCAACGGCACCGACTACGGCCTGGTCGCGTCCGTGTGGACCCGCGACGTGGGCAAGGCCGTGAAGTTCGCCCGCGGACTGCAGGCCGGGCAGGTCGCGGTCAACTCCGCCCTGGGCGCCGGCGTCATCGGTGGCCCCTTCGGCGGTTACAAGCGCAGCGGCTTCGGCCGCTCGATGGGCGCCGACGCGGTGCTCGACTACACGCAGGTCAAGACCGTGTCCCTCCGTGGCACCGGGAACTGAGAGGGATCGCATGAGCAGCAGCATCACCACGCGCGCGGCCATCGCCCGGGCGCCCCACAAGGGCTGGGAGCTGGTCGACCTCCAGCTCGACGCCCCGAAGGAGCACGAGGTCCGCGTCAAGTTCGCCGCCTCGGGCCTGTGCCACTCCGACGACCACATCACCCAGGGCGACGCGCCGGTGCGCATGCCCGTGGTCGGCGGCCACGAGGGTGCCGGGATCGTCGAGTCGGTCGGCCCGAACGTCACCCGGGTCAAGCCGGGTGACCGGATCGTCTGCTCCTACATCCCGGCCTGCGGGGCCTGCCGGCCGTGCTCCACCGGGCACCAGAACATGTGCGTCAAGGGCCTCAACGCCGGCACCGGCATGTTCCTCGACGGCACCTTCCGGTTCCACCTCGGCGACGAGGACCTCGGCGGTTTCTGCACCGTGGGCTCCTTCTCTCAGTACGCGGTGATCTCGGAGTGGGCGGCCATCCCGCTGGCCGACGACATCCCCTGGGAGGTCGCCTGCCTGGTCGGGTGCGGCGTCCCCACCGGCTGGGGCTCCGCGGTCAACGCCGCCGGTGTCCGTGCCGGCGACACGGTGGTCGTCTTCGGCTCCGGCGGCGTGGGCAGCAACGCCGTCCAGGGCGCCCGGTACGCCGGCGCCAAGAACGTCGTCGTCGTCGACCCGGTCGCGTTCAAGCGCGAGATGGCCACCTCGGTCTTCGGTGCGACGCACGCCTTCGCCACGGCCGGAGAGGCCCACGAGTTCGTCGTCGAGACGACCTGGGGTCAGCTGGCCGACCACGCGATCCTCACCCCCGGTGTGGTGACCGAGGAGATGGTCAACGCCGCCATCCAGATGACCGGCAAGGGCGGCAAGGTCACCATCACCGGCGTCGGCAAGCTGACCGAGAAGGCGGCGCACTTCCACGCCGGCGCGCTCATCGGCTACCAGCGGCAGGTCCGCGGCGCCCTGTTCGGCGACTGCAACCCGCTCTACGACGTGCCGCGGCTCCTCCGTCTGTACCAGGACGGTCAGCTCAAGCTCGACGAGCTGGTCACCCGCACGTACAAGCTGGAGGAGGTCAACGAGGCCTACCAGGACCTCGCGGACGGCAAGAACATCCGCGGCGTGATCCTCCACGAGGGCTGATCGGGGACTCCCGGACGACAGAGGCCGCCGGCACCGCACGGGTGCCGGCGGCCTCTGTCGTGTCCGGCGCGGCCGGTGCCGGGCGGACCCGCGGGCCGGCCGGCACCGCGGCTCAGCCGGCGGAGCGGGGGGTGCGGGACGCGCGGATGGCGTTGCTGGCCTCGGGCTTGGCCGAGGGGGCGCCCAGGGCCCGGGAGATGCCGCGGGCGGTGGCGGCCAGGGCGGGGACCAGGGCGTGGCTCTGCACGGTCCCGCGCTGCACCGTCACGCCCAGGGCGGCCACGACCTCGTCGCGCTGGCCCCGGACCGGCACGGCGACGGCCAGCGCGTCGGGGGTCAGCTGGTTCTCCGCGATCGCCACGCCGGTGCGCCGGACCTCGGCCAGCACCCGCCGCAGCTCGGCGACGTTGGTGATCGTGTCCGGGGTGAACCGCTTGAGCGGGGCCTGCAGCAGCTCGTCCTGCACCTCGCGGTCGGCGTAGGCCAGCAGCACCTGCCCGGTGCCCGTGGCGTGCAGCGGCCAGCGCCCGCCCAGCCGGCTGAGCACCTGGACCGCGCCGCGGGCCCGCAGCGCCTCGACGTACACGCCGTCGGCGCCGTCCCGGACGGCGAGGTGCACGTTGGCACGGGTGGCCTGGTGGAGGTCGTCGAGGTAGGGGAGGGCCAGCTCGCGCAGCTGCAGCCCGTGCGGGGCGAGGGCGCCGAGCTCCAGCAGGCGCAGCCCGATGGCGTAGCGCCCGTCGGGCGCCCGCTCGAGGCCGCCCCACTGCCGCAGCTCGCCGACCAGGCGGTGCGTCGTCGTGAGCGTGAGCCCCGAGCGCCGGCTGATCTCGCTGAGGGTCAGGGAGGGGTGGGCCGGCCCGAAGGCCGACAGGACGGCGAGCACCCGTCCGGCGGCCGTGGCGGCGCCGCTGGTGGGCAGCCGGCTCGGCCGGCTCTCGGTGGCGGCCGCCGGCAACGGTCTGGTGGCTCCCATGCACGCCCTTTCGTTTCACACGACATCTGGTTGGCTGCTGCACCGAAGTGGGCCGCGTCACTGTGCGTGGGCCACCGTGGTGGTGTCAAGCACGTCCGCCCGACCGTGGCGTGCCGCCCTGGCTTCCACCTCAGGGAAGTGCCGTCGCTGCCGGGGTGTGGCCCGGCACACGATGGTCGAGGACGGCGTGAGCCCGGTCACCGCGTCCCCGGTCGGGGAGCCGGCCGTCGGGGTGCCGTCCGCCAGCCGTGATCCGCACGCCGGCCGGCGCCCTCGCGCGCCACCGGCGGCGACCATCCCGCCGAGAGGACACGAGGCCGCGTGAACCCGACCACCTGCCCGACCCCCACCCCGGTGGTGGGGGACTGATGGCCACCCTCGCCGACATCCTCGACCCCACGGGGCAGACGACCACCCGCACCGGCGCCACCGCGCAGGCGCCCCGGCGCACCGACCTGACCGGCGTCCGGCTCGGGCTGCTGGAGAACACCAAGCACAACGCCGCGCTGCTGCTCGACGAGCTCGCCGCGCTGCTGCACAGCGAGCACGGTGCCTCGGCGACGGTGCTGCGCCGCACCAAGACCGCTTTCGCGCTGCCGCTGCCCGAGGAGCAGCTGGCCGAGCTGGTCCGCGAGTGCGACGTCGTGCTGACCGGCGTCGGGGACTGCGGGTCCTGCAGCGCGTCGGCCGTCGCCGACGGCATCGCCCTCGAGCGCGCCGGCGTGCCGGCCGCGGTGATCTGCTCCGACGCGTTCACCGCCACGGCCAGCGGCATGGCCGAGGTCCAGGGGGCGCCGGACTACCGCTACCTGACCACCGCCCACCCGGTGGCCATCCTGGACGCCGACGCCGTCCGCGAGCGGGCCCGGCAGCTGCTGCCGCAGGTCGTCGCCACCGTGACGGCGGCGACCGCCCGGCAGGTGGCGTCATGACCCTGCAGGCCGATGCCCCCGTCGTCGTCCCCGACGCCGACCCCGAGGCCGCCCAGGCCGCCGTCGAGCACTGCTACGCGCAGGGCTGGTCCGACGGGCTGCCGCTGGTCCCGGCCACCCGGTCGCTGGTCGACCGGTTCCTCGCCACCGTCGACCGGCAGGCCGGCGAGGTCATCGGCACGCTGCCGCACCTGAACCGCAGCGTGACCGTGGAGCTCGCGGCCGTCAACGCGGCCATGGCCGGCTGCCGGCCCGAGTACTTCCCGGTCGTCCTCGCCGCGTGGGAGGCGGTCCAGCGGGACCGCTCGGCGCAGGGCGGCGGCTGGCAGTCCACCAGCGGACCCTCGCCGCTGCTGGTCGTCAACGGCCCGGTCCGACAGGAGCTGGGCCTCAACGCGGCCGGCGGCGTCTTCGGCCCCGGCTTCCGCCCCAACGCGACCGTCGCCCGGTCGATCGGGCTCATGGTGCGCAACGCCCTCGGCGTCGTCCCCCACGGGTTCGAGCAGGCCACCCAGGGCCTGCCCGGCCGGTGGCAGGTCTGCCTCGCGGAGAACGAGGAGGAGAGCCCCTGGGAGCCGCTGTCGGTGGAGGGCGGCGTGGCCGCCGGCACCTCGGCGGTCTCCGGGATGCTCACCCGCACCGTCGAGTACGTCGACAACCGGCACACCGCCGACCCCGAGCAGCTGCTGGCCGACTTCGCCGACACGATCTCGCGCAGTGGCGCCCAGATCTTCCGCCACCACCCGGCCGGGATCGTCTTCTGCCCCGAGCACGCGCAGATGCTGGCCGGCGCCGGGATGAGCAAGGCCGACGTCCGCGCGTGGCTGGTCGAGCGCTGCGGCCGCAGCAAGGCCGACCTGGCCCGGGTGGGCAAGGACGGCGTCGGCGACAACGGCGTTCGCTTCGCCGACGGAGGCACCGACCCCGAGGCCTTCGACCGGCTCTTCTCCGGCGAGGGGCCCGAGGTCCTGCCGATCGTCGTCGCCGGTGCCCGCAACGCCGGCATCTCGATGGTGGTGCGCGTCTTCTCCGGCTGGTCGGCGAGCTCGGTGCCCGTCGTCGGCCGGACCACCCCGACCCAGGCAGGAGACCGGCAGTGACCGAGTTCAGCGAGTCCCTCACCGACCCCTTCGGGGACGCGGGCGAGCTCTGGATGACCGGGCGGACCGCCCTGGTCACCGGTGGCGGTCAGCAGAGCACCACGGAGCCCGGCGTCGGCTACGCGATCAGCCGGGTCCTCGCCGCCCACGGCGCGCGGGTCGCCGTCCTCGACCGGGACCTCGCCGCGGCGCAGCGCACCGTGGACGCGATCGAGGCCGACGGCGGCAAGGCGGTCGCCGTCGTCGCCGACCTGCTCGACGACGACGCCTGCAAGCGGGCCGTCGAGGAGACCGTCGCCCAGTTCGGCGGGTTCGACACCCTGGTCAACAACGTCGCCGTCGGTGACCGGGCGGGCATCTTCGAGGTGACCCCCGAGCGGTTCCACCAGCTGATGGACCTCAACCTGACCACCGCCTGGCAGATGACCCGGCACGCGGTCGAGGTGCTGCCCAGCGGCTCGGCGATCGTGAACATCAGCTCCGTCGGGGTCCGGGCCCGCGGGCCGGGCATGGTCTACAACCTGGCCAAGGCCGGCCTGGAGAACATGACCGTCGGCGCGGCCAACACCCTGGGCGAGCGCGGCATCCGGGTGAACTGCGTGCAGGTGGGCGCCATCTGGGGGGCGTTCGCCGCGGCGAACATGTCCCCGGAGATGCGCGAGATCCGCAGGGGCTGGTCCGGGCTGGGCACCGAGGGCAGCCCCTGGGACATCGCCCAGGCGGTCCTCTTCCTCTCCAGCGACCGCGCCCGCTGGGTGTCGGGCCAGATCCTGTCGGTCGACGGCGGCCCGAGCAGCCCCAAGCCGCCGAAGCCGGCCGGGGACGCGACGTGACGGCGCAGCGGGTCGCGCTCGTCACCGGCTGCGGCAAGCCGGACGGCATGGGCCAGGCGATCGCGCGGACGCTCGCGGCCCGGGGGGTGGCCGTCGTCGTCACCGACCTGCAGGCCACCGGTGTGCCCAACCGCCAGCAGGAGCACCGGTCGGCGGAGTGGGGCGGGGTGGAGGCGCTGGTCGCCGACATCACCGCCGGCGGGGGGACGGCGCACCCCGCGCTGGGCGACGTCGCGGTCGAGGCCGACGCCCGGCGCATGGTGGCCGAGGCCGTCGACCGGTTCGGCCGACTCGACGTCCTGGTCAACAACGCCGCCGCGCCGCAGGGCCCCGACCGCGCCGACGTGGCCGACATCCCGGTCGAGGTGTTCGACCGGGTCATCGCGGTCAACCTGCGCGGGCCGTGGCTGATGAGCGCCGCCGCCGTCCCGGTGATGCGGGCCCAGCGCTCGGGCCGGATCGTCAACATCTCGTCGATGGCCGGGCTCACCGCCGCGCCGTTCTCCGGGCCCTACTCGGCGTCCAAGGCCGGTGTCATCGGGCTGACCCGGGCCCTGGCGATGGACCTGGGGCCGTGGGGGATCACGGTCAACGCCCTGTGCCCCGGGCTGGTGGGCACCAGCCGGGCGTTCCTCAGCTCCGGCCCGGACGTCGACGAGGCGGCGCTGCTGGCCTCGCGCGGGCGCAACATCCCCGTCGGCCGGGTGGGCCTGCCCGACGACATCGCCGCCGCGGTGGCGTTCCTCGCCTCGCCGGAGGCCGGGTACATCACCGGCCAGGCGATCCCGATCGACGGCGGCGGGATGAGCCCCTTCCCGCTGCGCCACCCGGAGCCGGCCGAGGCAGCCGCCGTCTCCTGAACGCCCGGGAGTGCCCCGGCGCAGGTCTCCTGCGCCGGGGCACTCGGCTGTCGGTGGCCGGGTGCAGGCTGCCGGCATGGACTACACGCCGCCGGACCTCTCCGGCACCGTCGCCCTGGTCGCCGGCGGCACCCGCGGCGCGGGGCGGGGCATCGCGGTCGCCCTGGGCGCGGCCGGCGCCACGGTGTGGTGCACCGGGCGCAGCACCGCCGGGCGCCCCTCGGAGTACGGCCGCCCGGAGACGATCGAGCAGACCGCCGACCTCGTCACCGCCGCCGGCGGCCGCGGCGTCCCGGTGGTCTGCGACCACCTCGACCCGGCGCAGGTCGCCGCGCTCGCGGCCCGCATCGACGCCGAGTCGGGGCACCTCGACGTGCTGGTCAACGACGTCTGGGGCGGCGAGCTGCTCGTGGAGTGGGACGTCCCGCTGTGGGAGCACGACCTCGACGGCGGCCTGCGGATGCTGCGGCTGGCCGTGGACACCCACCTGGTCACCAGCGCGCACACCCTGCCGCTGCTGATCCGCCGCCCGGGTGGTCTCGTCGTGGAGGTCACCGACGGCACGGCCGCCTACAACGAGCGCACGGTGCGGCTCAACGCCTTCTACGACCTCGCCAAGTGGTCGGTGCTCCGGCTGGCGTTCTCCCAGGCCCACGACCTGCGCCCGCACGGCGCGACGGCGGTCGCGCTCACCCCCGGGTGGCTGCGCTCGGAGATGATGCTCGAGCACTACGGCGTCACCGAGGAGAACTGGCGGGACGGCACCGCGGTCGAGCCGCACTTCTGCATCTCCGAGAGCCCGGCGTTCGTCGGCCGGGCCGTCGCCGCGCTCGCCGCCGACCCGGGCCGCGCCCGCTGGTCGGGGCGGTCCACGTCCAGCGGGGAGCTGGCCCGCGAGTACGGCTTCCCCGACGTCGACGGCACGCAGCCCGACGCCTGGCGCTACATCGTGGAGGTCCAGGACGCCGGCCGACCGGCCGGTGACGACGGCTACAGATGAGGGCTCACTAACCTGTCAGGCGTGCCGAAGCTGCAGCTGCTCCCCGCCGTCGACGTCGCCGACGGCCAGGCCGTCCGTCTCGTGCAGGGGGAGGCCGGCAGCGAGACCTCCTACGGCGACCCGCTCGAGGCGGCGGTGCAGTGGCAGCGCGACGGCGCCGAGTGGGTGCACCTGGTCGACCTCGACGCCGCCTTCGGCCGCGGCAGCAACCGCGAGCTGCTGGCCCGCGTGGTCGGGGAGCTCGACGTCGACGTCGAGCTGTCCGGCGGCATCCGGGACGACGAGTCCCTGGCCGCGGCGCTGGCCACCGGCTGCCGGCGGGTCAACCTGGGCACCGCGGCGCTGGAGTCGCCGGAGTGGTGCGCCCGCGCGATCGCCGAGCACGGTGACCGGATCGCCGTCGGCCTCGACGTGCGCGGCACCCGGCTGGCCGCCCGCGGCTGGACCCGCGAGGGCGGTGAGCTCTACGAGACCCTCGCCCGACTCGACGCCGAGGGCTGCGCCCGCTACGTCGTCACCGACATCACCAAGGACGGCACGCTGCGCGGCCCGAACCTGGACCTGCTGCGCGAGGTGTGCGCCGCCACCTCCCGGCCGGTCGTCGCCTCCGGCGGGGTCAGCTCGCTGGACGACATCCGCGCGCTGGCCGGCCTGACCGCCGTCGGTGTCGAGGGCGCGATCGTCGGCAAGGCCCTCTACGCGGGGGCGTTCACCCTCCCCGAGGCGCTGCGGGTCACCGAGGAACTGGCATGAGAGTGGTGCGGTTCGGCTCCGACACGCCCTGGGAGGCGGTGGTCGGCTACAGCCGCGTCGTCGTCCACGGTGACATGGCCTGGGTGAGCGGCACGACCGCGACGGTGGACGGCGAGGTCGTCTGCCCCGGCGACGCCGCCGGGCAGACCCGCCAGGCGCTGGCCAACCTGGCCGAGGCGCTGGAGCGGGCCGGGTTCACCGTCGCCGACGTCGTCCGCACCCGCCTGTTCGTCACCGACATCACCCGCTGGGAGGAGGTCGGTCGGGCGCACGGCGAGGTGTTCGGCGACGTCCGCCCGGCGACGTCGATGGTGCAGGTCGCGGCCCTCATCGACCCGGCGATGCTGGTGGAGGTCGAGGCCGACGCGGTGCGGAGGGCGGGGGCATGAGTCTGGCGGTGCGCGTCATCCCGTGCCTGGACGTCGACGCCGGGCGCGTGGTCAAGGGCGTGAACTTCGTCGACCTGCGGGACGCCGGCGACCCGGTGGAGATGGCCCGCGTGTACGACGCCGAGGGCGCCGACGAGCTGACCTTCCTCGACATCACGGCCAGCTCCGGCGACCGCGAGACCACCTACGACGTCGTCCGCCGGACCGCGGAGAGCGTCTTCATCCCGCTGACCGTCGGCGGCGGCGTCCGCAGCGTCACCGACGTCGACCGGCTGCTGCGCGCCGGCGCGGACAAGGTCGCCGTCAACACCGCCGCCGTCGCCCGGCCCGAGCTGATCAGCGAGATCACCGACCGGTTCGGCAACCAGGTGCTCGTGCTCTCCCTCGACGCCCGCCGCTGCCGGGACGGCGCGGTCACCGACTCCGGCTTCGAGATCACCACGCACGGCGGGCGCCGCGGCACCGGGCGGGACGCCGTCGAGTGGGTGGTCCAGGCCGCGGAGCTGGGGGTGGGCGAGGTGCTGCTCAACTCGATGGACGCCGACGGCACCCAGGCCGGCTTCGACCTGGAGCTGATCCGGGCGGTCCGCCGGGAGGTCACCGTGCCGGTCATCGCCAGCGGGGGTGCGGGGGAGCCCGGGCACTTCCCGCCCGCGGTCGAGGCCGGCGCCGACGCGGTGCTGGCCGCGAGCGTGTTCCACTTCGGCAAGCTGCGCATCGGCGAGGTCAAGAGCGCGCTGGCCGACGCCGGTGTGCCCGTCCGCCGGGAGGCCGACTCCCCGATGCGGTAGCGCCGCCGCCGGGGGTGGGCCACTCCTCGGCGATCCCGCTCAGGAGATCTCGACGCGGGCGACGTCCTCCCGGCCGCTGGCCCACAGCAGCAGCTCCAGCGGCTCGCCCTCGACCGTGGTGGCCGGCTCGGCCCGCGAGATCCGGCGCACCATGCCCGGGACGTCGCTGCGCCGCAGCCGCAGGCCGCCGGGGACCCTGCCGACCGCGCGGCGGGCGTAGAGGACAGCGGCCCCCCACAGCTCGTCCTGGTCGGCACGGGTCAGGGCGCGCGGGGACCAGCCCGGCTGGGCCCGGCGGGCGTCCTCGTGGTGGACGACGAACTCGGCGGTGTTGAGCAGCCGCGCCAGCAGCGGCCAGCCCAGCGGCGACCAGACCGGCGGGCCCGAGCGCAGCCGGGCGACGACGTCGGCGTGCGGGGTGGACTCCCGCAGCTGGTCCTCCAGCCGGTGCGACCAGGCGGTGAGCGGCCGGGCCACCCCGAGCTGCTCGACCGCCAGCCCCGGCATCGCGTCGGGCCGCCGCTCGCGGACCACGAGGTGCGCGGCGAGGTGGGCGGTCGTCCACCCCGCACAGCAGGTCGGCGCGTCGGGCCCGAGCCGGTCGAGCAGGTCGGCCAGCTCCGCGCGCTCACGGTCGACGAGGGGCCGGGAAGAGGAGGTCACCCGGCGAAGTTACCGAGGGTGCGGAGCCGGGGACACCGGTCCGCGGAGCGAGATGTCCGAGGCCCCCCGTACGGTCGCGACGCCGCCCGAACGACGACCGAGGAGGACCGTGCCCCGCCGCCGAGAAGCCGTGGTCCGGCGAGGGGTGCGCCACATCGGGCGCGCGATCGCCGAGCAGCCGGGCATGTTCACCCTCGCCTTCCTCGCCAGCAGCCTCTACGGCGCGATGACGGTCGCCAGCGCCTACGTCATCGGCGAGGTCACCGGCCGCGTCGTCCTGCCCGCGTTCGAGCAGGGGACGACGACGGCGGCGGCGCTGACCCTGGCCGCCGGCGCCATCCTCGCGGTGGCCGTCCTCAAGATCCTCGGCATCCTCGGCCGGCGGCTGTTCGCCGGCATCATGGGCTACCGGCTGCAGGCCTCCTACCGCCGCCGGGTCACCGGCCAGTACCTGCGGCTGCCGCTGTCGTGGCACCAGCGCCACCCCACCGGGCAGCTGCTGTCCAACGCCAACTCCGACGTCGAGGCCGCCTGGTTCTTCGTCGCGCCG
This sequence comes from Geodermatophilus sp. SYSU D00742, assembly GCF_054049935.1. NCBI lineage: Bacteria > Bacillati > Actinomycetota > Actinomycetes > Geodermatophilales > Geodermatophilaceae > Geodermatophilus > Geodermatophilus sp. SYSU D00742. Next base: position 9,212 of record NZ_JBJGYJ010000023.1, on the reverse strand, counting down.
CTGCCCTTCGCCTGCGGTGCGCTGGTGATGATCGCGATCACCGTGGTCGCCCTGGTCGCGACCGACCCGTGGCTGGCGCTGGTCGGCCTGGTCGTCTTCCCACTGGTGTTCCTGGCCAACGCCGTCTACTCGCAGGTGATGAGCCCCCGCATGCAGCGGGCCCAGCAGCTGCGCGCCGAGGTCAGCGAGATCGCCCACGAGAGCTTCGACGCCGCCCTGGTGGTCAAGACCCTGGGCCGGGAGGACGTCGAGACCGCCCGCTTCACCGCCCGCGCCGAGCAGCTGCGCGACGGCCTGGTCGCCGTCGGTCGGGTGCGCGGCCTGTTCGACCCGCTCATGGAGGCGCTGCCCGGTCTCGGCACGCTGGCGGTGCTGCTCATCGGCGCCCAGCGGGTCGCCGTCGGGGCCACCGACGCCGGCGACCTCGTCGCCATCGCCTACCTGTTCACCCTCCTGGCCCTGCCGATCCGCGCCATCGGCTGGGTGCTGGCCGACCTGCCGCGGGCGCTGGCCGGCTTCGACCGGGTCACCCCCGTGCTCGACGCGACCGGCGAGACACCGCACGGGGAGCACGCCGCGCCGCGCGGCACCGCCGGCGCCGGCCTCGACCTCCGCGACGTCGGGTTCACCTTCGACGGCACCGCCGCTCCCACGCTGTCGGGCATCACCTTCGACGTCGCCGCGGGCAGCACCGTCGCCGTCGTGGGCCCCACCGGGTCGGGCAAGTCGACGCTGGCCGGCCTGCTGGTGCGGCTGGTCGACCCCGGCAGCGGGCAGGTGCTGCTCGACGGTGTCGACCTGCGGGCCCTGCGCGAGGGCGAGGTCAGCGGGCAGGCGGCGTTCGTCCCGCAGGGCACCTTCCTCTTCGACGACACCGTGCGCGGCAACGTCACCCTGGGCGGCGACTTCTCCGACGAGGAGGTGTGGTCGGCCCTGCGGGTGGCGGCCGCCGAGGAGTTCGTCGGCCGGCTCCCCGAGGGGCTCGACACCCGGGTGGGGGAGCGCGGCGCGTCGCTGTCGGGCGGCCAGCGGCAGCGGCTCGCGCTGGCCCGCGCGGTCGTCCGCCGGCCGCGGCTGCTCGTGCTCGACGACGCGACCAGCGCCGTCGACCCGGCGGTGGAGGCGCGCATCCTCGACGCCCTTCGCGACACCGACCGGCCCTCGACGGTGGTCGTGGTCGCCTACCGCCAGGCGACGATCGCGCTCGCCGACGAGGTCGTGTGGCTGGAGGGCGGCCGGGTGCTCGCCCGGGGCACGCACGAGCAGCTGCTCGCCGAGGTGCCCGGCTACCAGGCGCTGGTGCGGGCCTACGCGCAGACGGAGGTGGCGGCATGAGCACCGCGCTCGCCGAGCACCGCGACGAGGGCGCGCTGCGCACCCTGCGCCGCGGCCTGCGGATGATGCCGGAGTTCCGCCGCGGCCTCCCGGCCACCTTCGCCCTCGCCCTGGTCGCCACCGCCGGGCGGGTGGTCGTGCCGATCGCCGTCCAGCAGGTCATCGACCGCGGCCTGTCGGGCCCGGGCGGACCGGATCTCGGGCTGGTCCGCGACCTCGTGCTGCTGTGCGCCGTCGTCGTGGTGCTCACCGGGGTGGCGGTGTACCGGATGAACGTCCGCCTGTTCCGGACGACGGAGACCGCCCTGGCCGGGCTGCGCGCGCGGGCGTTCCGCCACGTCCACGACCTGTCCGTGCTGCACCAGCAGGGCCAGCGGCGCGGGTCGCTGGTCTCCCGGGTCACCAGTGACGTCGACCAGCTCTCCACCTTCATGCAGTGGGGTGGCGTGCTCGGCGTGGTGAGCCTGGGCCAGCTGGTCGTGGCGACCGTGGTGATGGCCGTCTACTCCTGGCAGCTGACCCTGCTGGTGGTGGTCTGCTTCGTGCCGCTGGCCGTCGCCATCCGCTTCTTCGCCCGGCGGCTGGCCGTGGTCTACGGCGTGGTCCGGGAGCGGGTCGGCGACGTCCTCGCCGCCGTCTCGGAGGCCGTGGTGGGCGCCGCGACGGTGCGGGCCTACGGCATCCGGGAGCGCACCGCCGCCCGCCTCGACCGCGCCGTCGACGGGCACTACCGGGCGCAGGTGTCCGCGCAGCGCACGACGGCCGCGGTGTTCGTCAGCGGCGAGTTCGTCGCCGCGATCGCCAACGCCGCGGTGGTCGTCGTCGGTGTGCTGCTCGGCGTCGGCGGCGACCTCACCGCCGGCACCCTGGTGGCGTTCCTCTTCCTCGTGACGCTGTTCGTCGCCCCGGTGCAGACCGCCAGCGAGGTGCTCAACGAGGCGCAGAACGCCGTCGCCGGGTTCCGCCGGGTGCTCGACGTGCTCGACACCGAGCCCGACGTCCGCGACCCCGCCGTGGCCGACCCCGCCGGCGCGCGGGAGCTGCCGGGTGGCCCGCTGGGGGTGCGGTTCGAGCACGTCACCTTCCGGTACGCCCCCGGTGCCCGGCCGGCCCTGGACGACGTCGACCTGGACATCGCGCCGCGCCGGCGGGTCGCGATCGTCGGCGAGACCGGCTCGGGCAAGACGACCTTCGCCAAGCTGGTGACCCGGCTGATGGACCCGACCGCGGGGCGCGTGCTGCTCGGCGACGACGCCACGGGGTGGGTGCCGCTGGACCGGGTCTCGTTCGCCTCGCTGCGCCGGCGGGTGGTCATGGTGCCGCAGGACGGGTTCCTCTTCGACGCCACCGTCGCCGACAACGTGCGCTACGGCCGGCCGGGGCTGACCGACGCCGAGGTGCTCGCCGCCTTCGACCACCTGGGCCTGGCGGCCTGGGTGGCGGGCCTCGCCGAGGGCGTGGCGACCCGCGTCGGGCAGCGGGGGGAGTCGCTGTCGGCGGGGGAGCGGCAGCTGGTCGCCGTCGCCCGCGCCTACGTCGCCGATCCCGACCTGCTGGTGCTCGACGAGGCGACCAGTGCGGTCGACCCGGCGACCGAGCAGCGGCTGACCCGTGCCCTCGACGCCCTCACCGACGGGCGGACGACCCTCACCATCGCGCACCGGCTGTCGACCGCCGAGCGCGCCGACGAGGTGCTCGTCGTCGACGCCGGACGGGTCGTCCAGCGCGGCACGCACGCCGACCTGGTGGACGCCGAGGGTCCCTATGCGCGGCTGCACGCCTCCTGGCGGCGCTCCTCGGCCGGCGAGCCGCAGCCGGCGGGCTGAGCCACCGGGCCCGGACGGCGGCGCACGCGCTCCTCCGGCCGCGCTGCGACGGCCGCGACGCTGCGCCGGTGCCACAGGCCCCGCCGGCGGCTCCGGCGCCCTAGCCTGCGGAGCATGCCCACACCCACCGGCCGCGCCCGGCCCCCGGTCGACGACGTCCCCCCGTCCGACCCGCGCATGCCGGGCCCGGCGCTCGCTGCGGGCGTCCTGGGCATCGTCGGTGCGCTGCCGCCGGCCTTCGTCGCCCTCTCCGCCGTGGCCCTGGGCGGGCTGACCGCCGACGCCGGTCCCGACCCGTGGACCTACCTGCTCGTCGTCGCGCCGGTGCTGCAGCTGTGGGGCGCGCTGTGGCTGCTGGCCCGTCGCGGCTGGCTGCTGCTGGTGCTGTCGGTCGTCCCGGTCGCCGTGCTGACCGGTGCGGTCATCTGGGCCGCGGCGCGGACCGAGACGGGCGGCTCTGCCTGGCCGCTGCTGCTCCTCGTCCTCCCGGTGCTCGCGGCGGCCCTCGCGCTCACCCGGCGTGTCCGCCGGTGGATCGCCGGCCGCCCCCGCCGCGCCCGCTGAGCGACCGGCGCCGCCCGCCCGAGGGGTCCCCGGCCGCGGGTCGTCGACCGCGGGCGGCCCTACGCTGCCGGGCATGCCGTCGTCCTCCTCGCGGAGCCGGGCCGTCCCACGCCGCTCGCCCCGCCCGGCACCACGGCCGGCACCGGGTCGCACCGCGGGCGCGGCGCCGCTGGAGCGCCCCCTGCTGGCCCCGTTCGCCGCGGTGTTCGGGGTGCTCGTCGCCGCCGAGGACCTCTTCCTGGGCTACCTGCTCTGGGAGCCGGACCGCGGCTGGCACTGGTACGTGGTGGGCGCCGCTCTCCTGGCCGGCTGGGCGGCCACGGGTGCGGCCATGGTCTGGCTCGGCCGGAGCAGGGGGTGGCTGGTGCTCGCCGCCGGTGCTGCGCTGCCGCTGCTGCTCCTCGCCGGCCTGGCGGTCCTGTTCGGCGTGCTCGGCGGCGGGTCGGCGACGTGGTGGGCGGTGCTGCTCCTCGTCGGGCCGGCCGGCTGCCTGGCGCTGACGCTGCGCCGCCCGATCCGGGAGTGGACCCGCCCCGCCCGGGCGACGCGCTCCCCGCAGCGGGGCCGCCGTGGTGCCCGCGCCCGCTAGCGTGCGTCCGTGATCGACACAGACGTCGTCGTGGTGGGCGCGGGCCTGGCCGGGCTGGTCGCCACCGCCGAGCTGGCCGACGCCGGCAGGCGCGTGGTGCTCCTCGAGCAGGAGCCCGAGGCCTCCTTCGGCGGGCAGGCCTGGTGGTCCTTCGGCGGGCTGTTCCTCGTCGACTCCCCGGAACAGCGCCGGCTGCGCGTGCGCGACTCCCTGGAGCTGGCCCGGCAGGACTGGTTCGGCACCGCCGGGTTCGACCGCGACGAGGACCACTGGCCCCGCCGCTGGGCCGAGGCCTACCTGCAGTTCGCGGCGGGGGAGAAGCGGGCCTGGCTGCGGGAGCAGGGGGTCGGGTTCTTCCCGGTCGTGGGCTGGGCCGAGCGCGGCGGGTACACCGCCACCGGCCACGGCAACTCCGTGCCGCGCTTCCACATCGTGTGGGGGACCGGGCCCGGCCTGGTCGAGCCGTTCGCCCGCCGGGTGCGCGCCGCCGTCGACCGCGGCCTGGTGGACCTGCGCTTCCGCCACCGGGTCGACGAACTGGTCGTCAGCGGCGGTGCCGTGACCGGCGTGCGCGGCGGCGTCCTGGAGCCCAGTGACGTCGCCCGCGGGGTGGCCAGCTCCCGCACCGAGGTCGGCGCGTTCGAGGTCACCGCGCAGGCCGTCGTCGTCACCTCCGGCGGGATCGGCGGCAACACCGACCTGGTGCGCCGGAACTGGCCGGCCCGGCTCGGGCCGGCCCCGCAGCGGCTGCTCTCCGGCGTCCCGGCGCACGTCGACGGCCGGATGCTGCAGGCCACCGAGGCCGCCGGCGGGCACCTGATCAACCGCGACCGGATGTGGCACTACACCGAGGGCGTCGCCAACCACTCGCCGGTCTGGGAGCGGCACGGCATCCGGATCCTCCCGGGGCCGTCGTCCCTGTGGCTGGACGCCACGGGCGCGCGGCTGCCGGTGCCCCTGTTCCCGGGCTTCGACACCCTCGGCACGCTGGCCCACATCGGGCAGACCGGGTACGAGCACACGTGGTTCGTGGCGACGCAGAAGATCGTGGAGAAGGAGTTCGCGCTGTCGGGCTCCGAGCAGAACCCCGACCTGACCGGGAAGGACGTCAAGCTCCTGCTGAACCGGGTCAAGGCGGGGGTGGCCGGGCCGGTGCAGGCGTTCCTCGACCGCGGGGAGGACTTCGTCGTCGCGTCGACCCTCCCGCAGCTGGTGGCCGGGATGAACCGCATCACCGGCGGGACGCCGGAGCTGGACCTGGGCACGGTGGAGCGGGAGGTCGTCTGCCGCGACCGCGCCATCGCCAACGGGTTCGGCAAGGACCTGCAGGTCACCGCCGTGCGCGGCGCCCGCCAGTACCTCGGCGACAAGCTCATCCGCGTCGCTCCGCCGCACCGGCTGCTGGACCCCGAGGCGGGGCCGCTGATCGCGGTGCGGCTCAACCTGCTGACCCGCAAGACCCTCGGCGGGCTGGAGACCGACCTGTCCGGGCGGGTGCTGCGCGCCGGCGGGGAGGTCTTCCCCGGCCTGTACGCCGCGGGCGAGGTGGCCGGCTTCGGCGGCGGGGGCATGCACGGTTACCGCTCGCTGGAGGGCACCTTCCTGGGTGGCTGCCTGTTCTCCGGCCGGACCGCCGGCCGCGCCCTGGCGGCGGCGCTGTGAGCGCACCGCGGGACCCGTGGTCGGACCCGGCCACGCAGACCGAGCAGGGCGCCCCCTATGCCGGCCCGCCCCCGACGGCGGCCGTCCCGCCGTGGATGGGGCCGCCCTACGGTGCGCCCGGCGATTGGAGCCCGTACGGGGCGACGCCCTACGGCGCCCCCTACGCGCCGTACGGGATGCCGTGGCCGCCGCCCCCGGCCGGGCCCCGGCGACCCGGCCAGGTCGTCGCCGCCGCGGTGCTCGCCTTCGTGCAGGCGGCCGGGGTCGCCGTGGCATCGGCCTACGTCTTCCTGGTGGCCTCCCTGTTCACCCTCGCCGACGGGGAGCCCGGCTTCCCGGGCGACGGCCGGGCGCTGGCCGCGGAGGCGACCGTGCTGGCCGCGGTCCAGATCGTCTCGGTCGTCGCGCTGGTCGTGGGCGGGGTCATGGTGCTCAGCCGGCGCAGCCGGGCCGCGCGCCGGACGCTGGTCGCGGCCCTGGGGCTGCAGGTGGCCCTGGCCGTCTACTGGGCGGTGCGGCTGATGGCCTTCCTCGGGCAGGTGCCCGGCGCGGACCCGTCCGCGGTGCTGCTGTTCGGCGTCTTCTGCTTCGCCGTCGCCCCGGCGGTCGCCCTGGGGCTGTCGGCCGGGCGGTCGGCCCGCGAGTGGTTCGCCGTCGACCGGCAGGGGGCGCCGAGCCGGTGACCGGGGCGGACGCCGTCGGGTGGGACGATCGGGGCATGTCCGTCGTCCCCGCTCCCGAGTCCGCCCTGGACCCGGCCGTCGCCGCGCTGCTGCGCCGTGACGACGCCGGCCTGGTCGCCGCCGTGGTCCAGCAGCACGACACCGGCGAGGTGCTCATGGTCGCCTGGATGGACGACGAGGCGCTGCACCGCACCCTCACCACCGGGCGGGCCACCTACTGGTCGCGCAGCCGGCAGGAGTACTGGGTGAAGGGCGAGACCTCCGGGCACCGCCAGTGGGTCCGCGACGTGCGCCTGGACTGTGACGGCGACGCCCTGCTGGTGCTCGTCGACCAGGAGGGCCCGGCCTGTCACACCGGGGCCCGCAGCTGCTTCGCCCGTCCCCTGGAGGTGTCCCGTGCGGCTCGGTGAGACCACGCCGTCGCGCGAGGAGTTCGAGGCCCTCGACCGGACCGGGCGCGCCGTGGTGCCGGTCACCCGCCGGCTGCTGGCCGACGGCGAGACCGCCGTCGGCATCTACCGCAAGCTCGCCGGCAACCGGCCCGGCACGGTGCTGCTGGAGTCCGCCGAGCAGGGCAAGCGGTGGGCGCGGTACAGCTTCGTCGGCGTCCGGAGCGCCGGCGTCCTCACCGAGCGGGACGGCGTCACGCAGTGGCTGGGGCAGCCGCTGCCCGGGCTGACCGACGACCTGCCGGACGACCCGCTGGCCGCCGTCCGGACGCTGGCCCGCCGGCTCCGCTCGCCACGCACCGAGGGCCTGCCGCCGCTGACCGGCGGCCTGGTCGGCTACCTCGGCTACGACGTCGTCCGGCGGCTGGAACGGCTGCCGGTCCTCGCCGCCGACGACCTCGGCATGCCGGAGCTGGCGCTCACGCTCGTCACCGACCTCGCCGTGCTCGACCACACCGACGGCACGGTGCTGCTCATCGCCAACGCGCTCAGGGGCGCGGGCGAGGACGGCACCGGCTGGGACGACGCCGTCGCCCGGCTCGACGCGATGGCCGCCGACCTCGCCAAGGCCGTGCAGCCGGGGGTGGCCACCTTCGCCACCGCCGAGCCGCCGCCGGTGGTCAGCAACATGGCGCCCGGGGTGTTCGAGGACGGCGTGGAGCGGGTCCGCGAGCACATCCGGGCCGGCGACGCCTTCCAGGTGGTGCTGTCCCAGCGCTTCGAGGTGCCGACCGAGGTCGACGCGCTCGACCTCTACCGGGTGCTGCGGGCGACCAACCCCTCGCCGTACATGTACCTGCTGCGCTTCGCCGGCCGGGAGACGCCGTTCGACGTCGTCGGCTCCTCCCCGGAGGCGCTGGTGACGGTGACCGGTTCCTCGGCCGTCGTCCACCCGCCGGCCGGCACCCGGCCGCGCGGCGCCACCCCCGAGGAGGACGCCCGGCTGGCCGAGGGGCTGCTCGCCGACCCGAAGGAGCGCGCCGAGCACGTCATGCTCGTCGACCTGGCGCGCAACGACCTGGGCCGGGTGTGCGTCCCCGGCACGGTGGAGGTGCCCGACTTCATGCGGGTCGAGCACTACAGCCACGTCATGCACCTGGTGTCCACCGTCGCCGGTGAGGTCGCCCCGGAGTGGGACGCCCTCGACGTCTTCGACGCCACGTTCCCGGCCGGCACCGTCTCGGGCGCGCCCAAGCCGCGGGCGATGGAGATCATCGAGACGCTGGAACCGACCCGCCGCGCGCTGTACGCGGGCACCGTCGGCTACGTCGACGCCAGCGGCGACCTCGACATGGCCATCGCCATCCGGACGGCGGTGCTGCACCAGGGGCGGGCCTACGTGCAGGCCGGCGCCGGCATCGTCGCCGACAGCGACGCGGTCACCGAGGAGGCCGAGACCCGGCACAAGGCCCGGGCGGTCCTGTCCGCCATCGCCACGGCCGAGGGGATGCGGGAGCTCCCGTGAGCGCCCCGTGGGAGGCGGGGACCGCTCCGCCGGGCCGCGCCCGCCGGGAGCTGACCCTGGCGGTGGCCGGTGCCGCGCTCGCCGGCGGGCTGGCCCTCTCCGCCGGCGGGCAGACGTGGACCACGGCCACGCTGCGGCGTCCGGCGCCGCTCCCGCCGACCACCACCGAGCTGACCGGCAGCACGCTGGCGCCGCTGGTCCCCGCCGGGGGGCTGCTGCTCCTGGCCGCCGCGGTGGCGCTGCTCGCCGTCCGCGGCGCGGGGCGGACCGCCGTCGGCCTCCTCGTGGCCGTCGCCGGGGGCGTGCTCGGCTGGTCGGGGCTGCGGTCCCTGGTCGGCGACGCGGACGCCGCCGCGGCGGCCGCCGTCGGCGCCGGCGCGCCCGGCAGCGACCTCACCGCCGAGGTGCACGCGGCCTGGCCGGTGCTGGCCCTGCTGGCCGGCGTGGTCGCCGTCCTCGCGGGGCTGCTCACCGTGCTGCGCGGCCGCGCCTGGCCGGGGATGGGCCGTCGCTACGAGCGGACGCCGGACGGCGGCGCGGCCGCGCCGCCGCGGACCGACGAGGACCGCGCCCTCGACCCCTCGCGCGCTCTGGACCGCGGGGTGGTCCCGACCGAGCCCGGTGGACGCGAACCCAGAA